>NZ_JAETXJ010000003.1:0-300000 GCF_022508225.1 Desulfovibrio sp. UIB00
CCATGTTGCGGGCGCGCTGCATGGCCTGCATCATGGCTATATCCGCCTCCTGTTCGGCGGCCTTGAGGGCCTGATCGTTCTGCATGCCTTGCGCATCGGGGTGATCCTGCACCTCGCCGGTGAAGCTGGTTGTTCCCTCTGATTGCTCCGGGCGACCTTTTTCGCGCTTGGCGGCGGCCTTGTTGCCAGCAGTGGATTGCGGGTCGGCGTCTTGGTCCTTTTGCTGCTTGCTGTTTTGCGCGCCTTGCGGCGGGGTGGGCTGCTCAGGTTGCTCTGTCTGCTTACCGCCATCAAAGGCCGCTGCGCCAGCGCCTTCTGTCTGTTCCGCGCCCTGCGCAACCTGCGCGTTTTGCACGCCTTTGTTGGTGGGGGCGTCTTGCAGGCTTGCCAATGCGTCAAAGATTTCATCCGCATTCATGCCCGCATAGGCTGGATTGTGCGCAAAACCCTGAGGCAGGGTAAAGCCTGACTCCACCAAGATGTGATTGATTGCCAGATCGCAGGCTCGGTTCCACAGTTTTGCATCGCGGCCCTTGCGGCGCAGATGATGCCCGAAGGCCAGATGCAGAACCTCGTGCGCCATTGCCCCCACCAGCGATTTTTGCGAAAGGGCCGTGGAGAAGGCCGGGTTGTAGCCAAGGGTTTTGCCGTCTGTCCACATATCCGCGCAGGAGGGGTCTGCCTTGTAGCGCAGGCGCAGAGCCAGAGAACCGAAGAAGGGATGCTCCATGACCAGTGCTGCGCGGGCGCGCGTGATGCAGTGATGGGCCGTCAGGGATGCATCTGTGATGGTCGGATCTGCCTTTTGCTGGTCTGGATGCTGGTTTTCGGGTGTGTGCATGGCTTAAAGCAGAACTTCCGCGTTTTTTTCCGCCCAGCGGTTGAAGGCCGGGGTGTTCACCACATCCGTATTCTGGCAGACGGCGTCGCGCATCAGCAGTACGCTGAATTCAGCGGGCAGGCGCTCGGCATAGGCGGTGAGGGCATCCATGGTGTCTTCTGCCGCGCGCAGGCTCAGGGCCTCACATGTGGCGTACAGGGCGGCGGGTTCCTGCGGCACTGTGGCGGCCTCTGGCTGCGCCAGGATGGAATCCACGGTGGGCAGCTCGCGCCATACGGAGAGAAAGCCCATGAACTCCGCTGCGGCTGCGGGGCCTACGGTGCCCTGAAACATCTCGTATTCCACCTCGCGGGCAGGTGTAGCCTCCAGTATGCGCGAAACAAATTCCCATGAACGGGGTGAGGCAAAGGCTTTTTCCATGCGCTGCGGGTCAAAATCGTGCAGCAAGCGGGGGCGAAAGCGCAAAAAGGCGCAAACCTCGCGGCGAATGCCAGCCCCCAGCGCCCAGGCGAGCCAGTCGTCAAGGCTGGCGTCAAATTCCAAGTGCACCATGCGGTTAGCCAGAGCAGAAGGCATGCGGTACGAGACAGCCTTGTCCTTTTCCCGATTGCCTGCGGCTATGATGAACCAGCCATCCGGCAGGCGGTATTCACCAATGGCCCTGTCGAGTATGAGCTGGTAGCAGGCCGCCTGCACCAGCGGCGGGGCGGCGTTGAGTTCGTCAAGAAAGAGTATGCCTTGCGGTGGGTCGCCCGCCCCTGGCAAAAAAGCAGGCGGGCACCATACGGCGGTTCCCGCATCTGTAAGTCGCGGCAAGCCGCGCAGATCAACGGGGTCAAGCAGCACGGCGCGGATATCGCGCAGGGCCATGCCCCGCATGGCGGCAACCTGGGAGACTATCTGGCTTTTGCCCACTCCCGGCGCGCCCCATAAGAATACGGGCTGGTGAATGCTGGTGAGGGTCTGTAAAGCGGAAATAACCTGTGAAGGCGTCATGTTTCTTCCTGAAATAGCTGTGATTGGAGAGGGCCAAGTGCGCTCGATCGCTGCTGAGGCACGATGAAGTCGAAGATGAAGGAAAAGAAATTGAAAGTCAATATCAGTCTGGGTCCGTAAGAGCGATACGAGAAAATGGAACGGGGGGAGGTTTTTCGCTACAACGCATGCCTTGTCAGCACATGAACAGGATAGCGAAGTGCCCCCGTAGGGAGGGGGCTTGCTTCACATTGTCTTGTGGCTGGCGGAAGTGCAGTTGCTTTGAGTGCTTATCAGCCCCTTGATGTCGCGCAAAGGCGGTGTGCCGAACTGGCGGCGGTATTCGCGGCTGAATTGCGAGGGGCTTTCGTAGCCCACCTGAAAAGCGGCGCTGGTGGCGTCCAGATGTTCCATGAACATGAGGCGTCTGGCCTCGTGCAGGCGCATCCACTTTTGGTATTGCAGCGGGCTCATGCTGGTCATGGCCCGAAAATGCAAGTGAAAGGTCGAGGTGCTCATGCCGATCTGTCTGGCAAGGCTATCTATTTTCAAGGGCTGCACATAGTTTTTTTTGAGCCAGTCAATGGCCTGCGCAATCTGGAAGCCGTGGCTGCCAGCTGCCACGATCTGGCGCAGATAATGCCCCTGTTCGCCCAGCAGAAGGCGGTAAAGTATTTCCTTGTGAATCAGGGGGGAGAGCACGGCGATATCCTGCGGGTGGTCGTGCAGGTCAAGCAGCCTCTGAAAGGCGTTGAGCAAGGGCATGCACACCTCGCTAACCCGCATGCCCCGTCCTGATTTTGCCGCACGCGAAACCGGCAGGTTGCTGTCCACCATCATCTGGGCCAGCATGCGCATATCAAGCTTGAGCACCATGCCCAGCAACGGCACTTCCGGGCTGGCCTCCACCACATTTGCCACCACTGGCAGACCGACAGACGAAATCAGGTAGTGGTTGGCATCGTACATATATTCTTCGTCCCCCAGCATAACGCGCTTGGCTCCCTGAGCAACAAGGCAGATAGTTGGCTCATACATGCAGCTTGCGGGCTGGGTCGGCGCTTCGTACCGCACGAGTACAAGCCCCGGCACTGCCGTTTCCAGACGATGGTTTTGCTCGGTCTGGCGGGCAATGTTGCGGGCCAGCGCCTGCCGCTGAATATTCAGCATGTCGCAGTTATCTTTGTCTTGCTGAGGCATGGTCGTTCTCCCTTTCTGGCTTTTTACCAGAAGAGGACGGAGAAAAACAACACAATAGTTTGAATCGTCGGATAATCGGGCAATAATTTGAGAGAATCGGACTATACGTTTTTAGCCAAGGCTCTTAAAAGATTAAAGCAGCGGCTAGGGCAATGTGAGCACGTTTGCGTGTCTGGAGCAAAGGCATTTTGCCCGGTAAAATGCCTGAGAAAAAGTTAAAGTGATAGTTTAAATGTTCAGGTTGAAGTTTGCCAAAAGGCATTTAACATACTGAAAATATGTGTCTTGTCTGTAGCTGACATGGGATGAGATACCTACAAATCAGCATATGGAGCGAGTAATGAAAAACATCCTGATTTTTTGCGGCAGCCCACGCAAGGGCGGTAATTCTGATCTGCTGTGCGAGCAGTTTATGGCTGGAGCGCAGGAGGCAGGCCATACGGTGGAAAAGATTTTTGTGCAGGAACATAAAATTGCTCCGTGTCTTGGCTGTGGATACTGCCAGAGTCATAAGGGCGTTTGCGTGCAAAAGGACGGCATGGAAACCATGCTGGAAAAAATGATCGAGGCCGATGTTCTTGTGCTGGCTTCGCCCGTGTATTTCTATTCTGTGAGCGCGCAGATAAAAGCCCTCATGGACAGGACAGTTGCTCGCTATACTGAAATCAAGAACAAAAGTATGTATTATATTATTGCCGCTGCGGATACTGATTTGTCGCACATGGAGCGAACCATCGAGTGTTTCAGGGGTTTTGCCTACTGCCTTGAAGGATCGGTGGAAAAGGGCGTTGTGTACGGCGTTGGCGCGTGGAATAAGGGCGATATAAAGGGCTCTCCCAGCATGGCGCAGGCTTTTGAGATGGGCAAGAACGTGTAGTAGCACCTCCTATGGTGTGCCGGATAGCCGCCATCATGCAGAAATAGGCAAGAATCAGGTCGTATTGGCTATTCCCTGTTGCGGGCAAAATACCTATATTGCGCACGGGCGGCGACAGTCTGCCCCTCTTTTTTCAGACGTACATTTCTTGCCGGGGCATTATGAAGATACTGTATTACGATTGTTTTGCCGGAGTCAGCGGCGACATGAATCTGGCTGCCCTGATTGATCTTGGGGTCAGCCCCGATTATCTCAAGGAAGAATTGGCAAAGCTCGCCATTGATGACGAGTTTGCGCTCCAGTGTCAGCCAGAAAAATGTAACGGCATTCAGGGGATGCAGGTTCACGTGCACTTGAACGGCCAACAGCACGGGCACAGCCACAGTCATGAACACACCCACGGGCATGAACATATGCATGCCTGCGCGCCTGCCCATGTGCATGGGCACAGCCTTGTGGAAGCCGGGTACCTGCCTCACAGGAATCTTGCTGACGTCACAGCAATCATCATGCAAAGCACGCTGGCAGACCCGGTCAAACAGACGAGCCTGAGCATTTTCCGCCGTATTGCCGAGGCAGAAGCCAAAGTACATGGCAAGGCTCTGGAAGACGTGCATTTTCACGAAGTTGGCGCAACGGATTCAATTGTGGACATTGTGGGCGCGGCCATCTGTTTTCATGCTCTTGGCGTTGATGCCGTGTGGTCTTCGCCCCTGGAGCTTGGTGGCGGTTTTGTGCATTGCGCGCACGGCATGGTGCCTGTTCCTGCCCCGGCGACAGTCGAGATTCTTCATGGAATCCCCACCTCGCGCGGCGGGGTGGAGCATGAGGCCACAACCCCAACGGGGGCGGCCATCATTGCCGCTCTGGTTGACACCTTCACGGCAGCCCCGGTCATGACCACCCTGAGCACGGGGTACGGCATCGGGCATCGCCGTACAGAGCGGCCCAATATGTTGCGGGTGTATCTGGCGGAAGTTGACGAAGCTGCGGGCGCTGGCCCAGCCAGATAATTCTGCCCGTTCTGGCGTAATCTTGACGCTACATAGTGTACGGGGCAAATTACGGTCGCGGGTAATGAAACCCGACCATGTTGGAGTAGAGAAATGTCAGGTGGTTCACTGGAAAAGCTGCTCACTGAAATCAGGGACGGAAGCCTCTCTGTAGCCGATGGCATGAATCTGCTGCGCGAGAGTTCGGTGCTTGATCTTGGGCACACCAAGTTTGATTTGCAACGCCCGGCGCGCAATGGCTTTCCTGAGGTCATTTACGGCGAGGGCAAAACCCCCGAGCAGGTGGGCGAAATATTCCTCCGTGTGGGCGACCGCAGCAATGTGCTGGCCACAAGGGTTTCGGCCGAAATGGCGGCCCACGTGCAGCCGGTGTGCCCCAATGCCGAATACAATGCTCTTGGGCGCACCCTCACGCTGGTCGTCAAACCCATTGCCTGGAAGCAGGGCGAAGTTGCCATTGTCACTGCGGGCACCTCTGATCTGTCCGTGGCTGAAGAAGCCCGGGAGACCTGCCGCATGCTAGGCGTGCGCGCAAAAATCATTGCCGATGTGGGCGTGGCGGGCATTCACCGCCTGATCAACAACCTGCCAGAGGTGCTCGCCGCCCGTGCCGTCATTGTGATTGCGGGCATGGAGGGCGCGCTGGCGAGCGTGGTCGGCGGTCTGGTGCCCCAGCCCGTTGTGGCGGTTCCTACGTCAGTGGGCTATGGGGCATCATTTGCGGGGCTGTCCGCCTTGCTTGGCATGCTCACCTCCTGCGCCAGCGGCGTCACTGTTACCAATATCGACAACGGCTTCGGTGCTGCCTGTGCGGCCTGCCGCATTATCAATGCCTGCGAGGGCAACAGCAAAACCTAAGAATCCGATTGCCCGACAGCGGGTACCTTGCTTCTATATCCTCCACAACATCTGTCAGGCGACATTACGCTGTACTGTCAGGCCATGCGTCTTTGTTTCCGGCAATATGCCGCACAGGCGCAGGGCTTGGCATGACTCAGCGTGATTGACTTGTTGCCCTTTGCGGGTGACGATATCCTGTTGCGGGAGCGACAGCTTTTTTGTAGAGCCGCTTTTCTGGTGATCGCTTGCGCCGCTATTTTCAATGCTTTCTGCATGCCTTGATATGCGTCTGGCCCCTTGCTGCCAGCCGCGATATGCCTAACGGACAGAGAATGATGCAATACACTCAGTGGCTTGATGAAAAGAAGCAGAACGGCAGCCTGCGCGTCCTGCGCAATATTGACGCAGTGCAGCGCGAGAGGGAGCGGGCCGGAGCGCCCTTTATCAACCTCAGCTCCAACGATTATCTCTCTCTTGGCGACGATGCCACCCTGCGGCAGGAGTTCTGGTCGCAGCAGGATGTTCCCGCCCTGCGCATGAGCGCGTGTTCCTCGCGTCTGCTCACAGGCACCTGCGACCAGCAGGAGGCATTTGAGCGGGAATTGGCAACGGCCTATGGCGCGGAGGCCGCCCTGGTGTTCGGCAGCGGCTATCATGCCAATCAGGGCATTCTGCCTGCCGTGTGCACGAGCCGCACGCTTGTTTTAGCGGACAAGCTGGTGCATGCCAGCCTTATTGACGGCATCCGCATGAGCGAGGGCAAGTGCATCCGCTTCAGGCACAATGACTACGCCCAGCTCGAAATGCTGGTGGAAAAGCACGCTGCGGACTACGAAAACATCATCATCGTCACCGAATCCATTTTCAGCATGGATGGCGATGCCTGTGATCTGCCCCGGCTGGTGGCGTTGAAAAAGGCCAATCCCACTGTGCAGCTTTATGTGGATGAGGCCCACGCCGTGGGTGTGCGCGGCGCAAAGGGCCTTGGCTGCTGCGAGGAGCAGGGCTGCGCGGCGGACATTGATTTTCTGGTGGGCACCATGGGCAAGGCCTGGGCCTCGCTGGGCGCGTATGTGATCTGCTCGGCAGCCCTGCGGGAATACCTTGTTAATACCGTGCGCCCGTTTATTTTTACCACGGCCTTGCCCCCGGTCAACATTGCCTGGAGCCGCTTTGTGCTTGCAAAGTTTGCCAGTGTGGAGGTGGCGGCCCGCAGGGAGCATCTTGCCGGACTGACGGGCATGATGCATGCCTTTACTGATGGCCTTGGGCAGTCGGTGCGCAGCACCTCGCAGATCGTGCCCGTCATTACGGGCGAAAACCAGCGCACGCTTGTTATTGCCGGGCATTTGCAACGCGAGGGTTTTTACATTATGGGCATACGCCCGCCCACGGTGCCTGCGGGCAGCTCGCGCCTGCGCATTTCGCTCACAGCGGGAACCACGCGTGAGGAGGTTGAATCCCTCATAGCCCTGCTGAGCAGGTTGCTGCATGAATATTGATTTTCTGCGGCGCGCCGGTTGTCCGACCCTGGAACTGTTTTTTGCCGGGTGGGGCATGGACAGCCGCCCCTTTGCCTGGGCTGCGGATTCGCCGCACACGGCGCACTGCGATTTTGCCGTGTGCTACGACTATACCGATATGACGCTGGATGCGGAGGCTCTGCGTCCTTACAGCGAGGTACGGGTGCGGGCATGGTCGCTTGGCGTGTACGCGGCATCCCTGGTCTTGCCGGGCCTGCAGTGCGCTGTGAGCCGCGCCATGGCCATTAACGGAACGCTCACGCCTGTTGATGATAGCCTTGGCATACCGGTGGAGATCTATGATGCCACGCTTGAGAGCCTTTGCGCCGAAAGCGTGGACCGTTTCAACAGGCGCATGTGCGGCGCGCACCGGGCCGTGTTTGAAGCGCGCAGATCACCACACAGTTTGGCACGCAGTGTGGACTCTCTGCTGGCGGAGCTGCTGCATATCAAGGAATGCGCTGCCCACAAGGGCAAGGCGCAGTTTACCGGCTGGAACATGGCAATTCTGAGCAAAAAAGACAGAATATTTCCCATTGCAAACATGCGCAAAGCCTGGTCTGCAATCCCGGTGCTGGAGCTGGACGAGCCGCACTATATGCCGGATATTCCTTTTGTCGATGTAGAACTGCCATGAGTGCTTCATTTGTCAGGCGGCGCTTCAGCGCTGCTTCCGCAAGTTATGATGCCGAGGCTCAGGCCCAACGGCAGATTGCTTCGCACCTCTGGGCGCTTGCAGCGCCGCACATTCCCAGTGGTACAACCATACTGGAAATAGGCGCGGGTACGGGCCTGCTGACGCGGCATATTTTGAGCGCGCAGCCCAAAAGCCTCACTGTCAACGATCTTTATACCAGCCCGCAAGTGCAGGCCCTTACGCAGCAAGAGCCAGACGTGCTTACTGTGCGCGAGGGCAACGCGGAAACACTGGACTTCTGCGGCCCGTTTGGTGCCATTTGCAGTGCTTCAACCGTGCAGTGGTTTGCGGATATTGAGGGATTTTTACATCGTTGCGCCCGTTATCTGCCCAAGCGCGGGCTACTGGCCTTCAGCAGTTTTTTGCCCGGCAACCTGTGCGAAGTTGCCGAGCTTACGGGTGTTGGGCTGGACTATGCCGATGCTGCCGCCCTGCAAAGCTATCTTGAGCAGGATTTTAATCTGGTTGCAATGGAGCAGGGCGAAATCACGCTGGATTTTGCCAGCCCGCATGACGTGCTGCTGCACCTGAGGCATACTGGCGTAACGGGCATCAGGTCTGTTGGGTGGAACAAGCGCAGATATCTTGAGTTTGTAGACAGTTACATTTCCCGTTACGGCACAGGGCAGGGCGTCAGGCTGACTTATCGGCCCGTGTATGTTGTTGCCCTGCGCAAGAGACTAGGCTAGTTATTTAGTATCAATTTGTGCCCTTTTTGTTTTGTCTCTTATCTTTTTAGTATTGTTGCCTAAACAGTAAGAGGAGGCGCTGGATGAAACCTACGGCAAGATTTCTTTACTGGTGCGCCACCCTGTTGATCTTCTGCCTGGGCCAGAGGGCTTTAGCCGCATCATCCCCGCAGGGGGATACCGTTGCTGGTGGAGCCTATGGCTTTGAATCTGCCAAGGCATATCTTGAAATGCAGGAGCGTGACCTGGCAGACGCTCAAGGCAAATTTGAAAAGGATCTTTTTCAAAACCTCGATGAAGCAAACGTCATTAATATCAAATATAGGGCGTTACCTCCAAACTATGTGCTGTACAGACTGAAACTGGCGGACAATATCGAGAAAAACGCCAGCAAGTCAGACAAACAGGACGCATATTGCAAGGAATTTTTGTATATTGACAATGCAGAAAGAGAAAATGCGGATAAATTTTTGGCCTATAACGAATCAATGACGGAAAAATTCATTCCGCGTGATACATATCAGGTCATGGATGAAGATATATTACGCAACGTACTTGTGCGGTATCTTGAAACGTACAGCATGGTGTATGGTTTTAAAAATCCTGATTCCATCAGGATTCGGATTGAAAAGGCCATTCCCTTTAAAAATGCCGAAGGCGACTTTGGCATTTTGTATTCCATCGCCCTGACGGAAAAGGACGATGCTGACGATTCTGCGTCGGAAAAAATGTTTCAGGTTTCATACTGCAACGGAGAAATTGTCAGCTTTGAGCCGTCAGCAAATGACGCGGCGGATGCCGCAGTGCTCAAGATTTGCAAGTCACGGCAGTAGCGGCAAGGCTGGCGGGGACATGCGGACAGATAGCATTTTTTTGACGGGGTATGGAATTTGCTTTAAGTATTTATTATCAAAAACGTGACGATTTGTGATGCTATTTTTCGCCACCGCAACCGAACCGGGTTGACCGAATGCTGCTGTCCACCAAACTTTTTTCCAAGCTCACTCCCCAATTGCCCTTGGACGGTGAAATTTACCCCAAGGCCAAGAGTGATCGCCGTCTCGCCCCCAATATCCCCGGACGGGGCGGGTCGAGGCGTGGTGCCCATCAGCGGTATGAAGCAGAGCTTCAGGTTTCGGTGTACGATGCTTCGGAAGAATCCGCCCCAATACGCTGCCTGAGCGAAGACCTTTCGTCATCTGGCATGCTGCTGCATTGGGCTGATGATGCGCCGCTCCCTGCCGAGGGGCAAAAGCTTGTGCTGCGCTTTACCATGCCGCCGGGCACCTTGCCGGAAGGGTATGAATCACGCGTGCGTATCCCCGCAGATGTTGTGCGTATTGTGGAAGGCGAGGATGGTGAAAAAAAGGTTGCCGTCAATTTTGTGCGCAATCTGGATAACTATCTGCGCCTGAGAAAGTGGCTGCGCCTGGTTGCAACTTCTGTAATTCTGCTTGCAATTTCTGTATATGCCGTTGCCTACATGCGGCAGGAAAGCCTGTTTTACTTCATGTTTGACGTGCCCGTATTTACCTATGGGATTGTTGCGTCCGTTTTTCTGGTGAGCAGATTTGTATTCTCATTTTTTTACCGCAATATTCCTGTTGATCCTGACTTTACGCCCGGGGTCACTATTGTCATTCCCTGCTTTAACGAAGAAGAATGGATTGAAAAAACCATCCAGTGCGCCATCAATCAGGATTACCCTCAGGAGAAACTCGAAGTTATCCTTGTGGACGACGGCAGCACGGATAAATCCATGGAGCGTGTGCGGCGCATCGAAAAGCAGATTCGTAAGGAAATAACCGGCGACCGCTTTGTGGTCATTGAACAGCCCTACAACATGGGCAAGCGCCACGCCCTTGCGGCGGGGGCCCAGCATGCCAAGTTTGAGCTGCTGGTCTTTGTGGATTCGGACAGTTTTCTGGAGCCGGACGCCGTGCGGGAAGTGGTGCAGCCCTTCCGCGACCCCAAGATGGGGGCTGTCTCCGGCAGAACAGAAGTGCAGAACAAATGGACAAACGCTCTCACCAAGATGCAGGCCGTGCGCTACTATGTGGCCTTTCGGTTCATCAAGGCGGCGGAATCCGTTTTTGACGGCGTGACCTGCCTTTCCGGCCCCCTTGCCTGTTACCGCAAGGATCTTGTGCTGCACTACCTTGATGAATGGCTCAACCAGAAATTTTTTGGCTATCCGGCCACGTTTGGCGACGACAGAAGCCTGACAAACTATATCCTTGCCCACCACCGCACAGGCTATCAGGATGCGGCGGTGTGTTCCACCATTGTGCCTTCGAGCATGCGTACCTTCATCCGGCAGCAAATGCGCTGGAAGCGCTCGTGGCTGCGTGAAACCCTGCGCGCCAGCTCCTTTATGTGGAGAAAAGAGCCCTTCATGGCGCTTTCTTTCTACATTGGCTTTTTGCTGCCGGTGCTGGCCCCGCTGGTTGTTGTGCGCACCATGGTGGTTATTCCAATTGAGCTTGGCCTGTTTCCCTACAAATACCTTGCGGGCATTCTTGTCACCAGTATGCTCATGAGCGCCTCCTATCTGTTGTTCAAACGCAGCAATCTGTGGCCTTACGGCATTGTTTTTTGCGTTTTCTATCTGGGGGTGCTGTTGTGGCAGCTTCCTGTGGCAGTGCTCACGTTCTGGAAGTCGGAATGGGGCACGCGCAATACGTCTGCCGACGTGGCCGCACAGGAAAAGCTGCGCTACGAGCAGAAGATGTTCGTCATGCCCTCTGAAAGCGCCGTTGCCGCAGGAGCAGGGCAGCCCGCCGATCATGGCAAGCACGGTGAGGGCTAGGGCATGCGCGCGCTTTCCAAAGATACCTGGAAGATTCTGCGGTCATGCCTGCAATGGGTATTTCTGATTGGCCTGTGCGTATTTATTGTTCAGCTCTTTATTGAGAGGGGCAGGCCGCCGCAGTTTGACCGTGAATCGTGGACGCAACGCGATGGTTTTACGGCCATTTCTTACGGTTCGCTCACACGCGATGAAAAGCCGGGGCTGAACTCGCGCCAGCAGTTTGCGGAGCACGTGGCAGCCATTGAAAAGGCTGGCTATCAGTGGATAACTTCTGACGATGTCATCAGTTTTTATCGCGATGGAGAACCGCTGCCAGAGAAAGCCCTGTATCTTATGATGGAAGGGGGCCGCAAGGACTCGGTTATCTTTGGGCAGGAGATCATGGGTAAAACAGGGGTGCATGCCTCACTGTTTACAACCACCACCTCACTCAAAAGCTGGAACAACTTTTTTGTCACCAAGTCCAATGTGGCGGCGCTGGCAAAGAGTCCTTTCTGGGATGTGGGCAGCCAGGGGCGGGGGCTGTTGCCCATCAACGAAAACATGCCCAAGGTGACGCCCGGCTACTTTTTGACAGATTTTTTGCGCGATTCCACTGGGTTGCCAGCAGAAACAGAAGAGCAGATGCGCGACCGGTTGGCAGCGTATTATAAAGAATCGTTTGAGCCGCTGGCAAAGCTCATGCCCGAGCCGCCCAAGGCTTTTGTGATGATGCCCGCCAACTCCTTTAACGGCTCAATGCCGCATGCGGTCAAAGAGGCCAACCGCGATCTGGTGCAGCAGTATTTTCAGATGGCTTTTTCCAGAGAAGGGGCGGCGTTCAATTCCGCAGTGGATGACCGTTTTGCGCTTACACGCCTACAGATCAAGCCGGATTGGACGGAGCAGCACCTTATGGAAGTGCTCTCGCTCAGAACCGCCAAACGCACACGGTTTTCATTGGCAGAGGGCGACACCGCCGATAGCTGGGTGTCATTTCGCACCAGGGTGGAAGCCTCGGGGCAGGATATTGTGCTGACCCCGCAGGAGGGCAGGGCTGACCCGGTCATCCTGCGGGGCAGCAACCTGTGGGATAATGTTTCGCTGTCCATGACCATTGCGCAGAAGGAAAACGTCGATCGCTACGTCTACCTGCGCTATGCAACGCCCAGCGCCTTTTTGCGCGTGACCCTGCACGGGGCGCGTCTGCTGGTGCAGGAGCGCGTTCCCGGTCAGGGGCTGTATACTATTGCGGATGAAACCATTTCCATCCAGCCGCCCTGGCGCTTTGATATCCTGCTCAAGGGCAACAGACTTAAGGTGTTGCTTGATGGAAAGGCGCTTGGCCCAGGATTTTTGCCAGTTTCACCCACATTGCGGCTTGGGGCGGTCGCTCTGGGTACCGACGATGTGGAGGGGTTCGAGGGACGCTTTGGTTCGCTGAATATCGTGCGTATTCCTTCGCTCTGGCGCATTGAATCCACGGGCAACGTCAGTTCTGGCAGTGTGGCTCCAGCCATGGCGCAAGAGGTCACTGCATGCGTGGTGCCGCTGGCAGCCAGGACAAGTGGCAGCTCTGATGCCGAAAGGGTTTCGCGTCAGGTGCTGCGCGCTAGGGCGGAGGGCAGCATGACCATTGCCGCTCTTGCCCCCGGCAATCTTGTTCTGGACGACAGCATGCTGCTGATTGCGCCCTTCAGCATAGAACAGAGCCGCAGGCTGTGGGACGGTATAATGGTGCAGCCCCTTGCCCAAAGCTCATGGAAGGATGTGGCGGCGACCCTCAAGGCCATTGCCGCCGCAGGCTATCGCCCCGTGGTGCGCCTTACGCGCGAGGCGGCGGCAGCGCTTGCGGCCTCGGACATTACCCTGCCCGCAGAGCATTACCTGCTTGATTTTACGCGGGCGGAAATCCCCGGCTCTCTTTGGACGCCGCTTGCCCATAGGCATAACCGAAACAATTTCCTTTATGCTACCGCTGAAAAGGGCGTTCTGTACGCTGCGGGGGGCAACTGATGCGCGCCAGTCTCCTTTATTCCAGTCTGCTGTTGACCCTGTGCTGCGGCTTTGCCGCAGGCGCTGTCTGTGCGCAGGAATTTCCGGCTGGGGATAACCGGGCGCGCCTCGATCAGCCTAGAGGGCTGGAACCTGTCAAAAACCCCAATTCCGCAAAGGGGCAGGAGCAGACAAGAGGCGCGGAACCGGAAAAGCTTTCGGCAGCCTACTATTACAATCGCGCCAACTATGCCATCAGCCGCGAAATGTACGCGGAGGCTCTGGGCGAAATCGACAAGGGCATGGATCTGGACCCTGGTTTTCTGCCCTTCATCACGCAAAAGGCCCTTGTGCTTTCGCGCCTGTCGCGGCACGAGGATGCCGCGCGTTTCTATTCGCTGGCGCTTGAAGCCAGGCCGGACGATGCGCGGCTTGCGGCCCTTGCGGCAGAAAATATCCAGAGCAGCCGGGCCAGCGATCCAGCGGCCCTTTCCGCTGATCTGGCAAGGTTTTTCAGCGGTCTTTCCGTCCAGGTGACGCCGGAGCTTCTCAAACTGCTGGCCGAGCGGCAGGATCAGAACAACGCTGTCTTTTTGCCCGCCCTGCGCGCTGCAGGGGCCGTTGGCAAGCTCACGGACGAGGAGCAGGCGGTGCTCAAGGCCTGCCTTGCCAACAACGGCACCGTTGCAGCAGCTCTGTTGCGCCGGCAGAACGACTGGCCGCAAGGCTCGGAACCGTTACGGGCCGTGTTTGAGGCCATGACCGCCCGCGCCCTGCAACTGGCTGGCAAGCAGGACGAAGCCGAGGCTTTTTATCGGCAGGCAGCCACGCGGGGCTTTAGTCAGGAAACCTTGAACGCCATCAAGGCGCAGGCCTACCTGAACCTTAACGAGCAGAAAAAGGCCGCCACGGTTTACGAGCAGGGCTGGCGAATGGCTTCCAGCCCGCAGGTCTGGGCCGTGCGCGCTGCAGATGCCTACGCCGCCTCTGGCGGCATCAAGGATGCCTGCGATATACTTGAAAAGGCAGCAAAGATTGCCCCGCACGACCTGTATTTGCAGGGGCAGCTCTATTACCGCCTCGCCCAGGCCGGAAAAACCGCCGAACTCAAGGCGCTTGAGCAGAGGCTTGAGGCAAGCGGCAATGACATTGCCGTAAATTTTGGCAAATTCCTGTTCGCCCGGCAGAGCAAAAACCGGGATGCCATGCAAAAAGCCCGGCAGGCCGTTGTGGAGCATGTGGACGATGTCAGCGCTGTTCACGCGCAGGACGACATCCGGCTGATTGTCGCCAGCCTTGGGTTCAGCGGTGCGCAGGCCCCGCAGGAGCAGCAGGCAGAACTCATGCGCAACAACGGCTGGGAGCTGTGGGACAGCGGAAAAATAGACGATGCCTATGTTTCGTGGCGCGATTCCATTGCTCTTGACCCCCAGCATGGGCAGAAGGCTGGCCCCTCCATGTGTGCGGTCTTGTTGCAGCAGGGCAGAACTGCGGACGCCATGGAACTTTTCCGCATGCAGTACCCTGAAATGCCCGTGTTCTCCCTTGCCTTGTATCTGATAAAGGACAAGCAGTGGTCAGCGGCTTACCCGCTGTTGCGGTCTATGGCTGCCCCCTCGGGCGCCAATGCCCCATGGTACGCGCTGGCCCTTGCCGCAGGCGCGCTTGAAGGCGGCGACATCCGCGCAGTGGAAACCAGCGCCAGGGCCTTGCTCGCCCTTGATCCGCCGCAGGAAAGCCACACGGTCAGTATTCCCGCCGCTGATGTGGGGGCAGGGCAGTTGCAGTTGAGCAGGTCGCTCTATCTCTCCATGCTGTCGGAATATCTGGGCAAGCTGCTGGATCAGCAGAATGTTGCCTTGATCCCCGAACTTCTGGCCAGCAGGCAGCTTCAAGGCATACCCGCGCCTCAGGCCGCTAAAATGTTGAGCGAAGCTGGTTTCAGCCTTGCAGTTGGCGACAGCGCGCAGGCTGCGGTGCCTTTGTGGCAGCGTGCGCTTGCGCTCAGCCCCGATCTGCCCGAGGCGCATCTGGGTATGGCCCTTGCCGCCGCCATGCAGGGAAATATGACAGCTGCGGAGATTCATCTGAACGCGGCCCCTGTCAATACTTCGGCCCGGCATGAATTCATTCTTGGCCGCATCAGGATACTTGAAGGGCAGACGGATGTGGCTCTGCGTCATTTTGACAACTTTTTGCGCGCGGAACCCGGCAATCTTGCCGCACGGTACGCAGTTTTCAATATTTTTATGTCGCTGGCAGACTACACCCGCGCCCGCGCGCTTTACGGCGAATTTAAAAATGCCGCAGGGCCTACCGCCCGGCTGTATGAAGGGCAGTGCGCCCTTGCCTTGGGCGATGCCGGTAGGGCAGAGGCGATTTTCCGTTCTCTCATGGTCAAGGGTGCAACCACAAGGCCTGTGGCGCCGCTGCTTGTGGCAGCTTTGCGCGCCCAGAACCGTTGGGCGGAGGCGGCTTCCATTTTGCAGCAAAGCGGCCTGCCAGATCCGGAAAAACTTACGGCTCTGCGCCGTCAGGCCGAAGACGCACTGGCTGAAGCCCGCTACCCTGCGGCGCGCGGCTACGCGCAGACCTATCTGGCCGATGATCCGGATTCCGCCTATGTGCAATCGCTGTACAACAGCTCCCTGCGCGATGAGTACAGGATGCAGGCTGACCGCCTTGAAAAGCTCAAGCGCGAACAGATACGAATTGCCCGAGGCACGCTTGATCCTGAACGCCTTGCCCCGCAGGAAAGGGAAAAACTGGCGGAGCTGCGCTCCGGCGGTCAGGCTGCGCTTGAGCCCGACAGATCGCTCCTTGATGATGCGCAGACGCATGCCGAAGGCCTCCTTGCCCGCAACACCATACAGCGCGACGCGCTGGAAAGCGTGCTGGATATTTCCCTGCAACGCCATGACTACAATGAAGCGGCTAAAATCTCCCGCCATATGGCGCAGGAATATCCTTACGACATGCACTATCAGTTGCAGTCTGCCGTGCATTCCGGCGCAGTGTCGCGTTTCGACCGTGCTCTGCCTGTGGTGCAATCCCTTTCGGCCCGTGGGCCAAACGGGGCGGGCATGGCCCTGTGCTTTGCCAACATAACCTCGCAGTCGGACGGCAAAAGTTATACCCCGCAGGATGTTGCCGCTTATCTGGATCAGCTTGGCGCAAACTATCGGCCGGTTTCCCTGCCGGAGTTTCTGGCTCCTGCACCCACTGACGCGGCCACTGTTGCGCCGGGTAAAATACCTCTGCTGCTCGTCATCGGGCAGACGCGGCCTGAAGAACTGCAAGCCATAGACGCCGCTCTGGCTCAACGTGGCGGCAAGGCCGTACTGTTGGTGAGCAGGCAGTCGTTTATTCCCGGCACGCCGGACGACCTGCCCAATACTGCGCTCTTGCGCAGGCTTGTGGCCACAGGCCGCTGGGAACTGGCGCTCACGGATACCTCAGGCCGCACCATTGTGGATGTAACAGGCCGCAGGGGCGGCTTCTGGGCACGGCGCGCAATGGTGGACGGACGGCCTGAAACTGTCGAAGAAATGAAACACCGCTGGGCTTCAGCCATGGCCGAAGCGCGCCAGCTTGCGCAGTCTCAGGGCTTTGCGGTAACGGCGTGGATGTACCCCGGCGGCGATTACGGGCAGATCAGCCTCAACGGCGATGCGGACATCCGGCGGGCCTATACCGAGGCTGCCCGCGAAGTCTTTTCTGTGGCCTTTGTGCCCACTGCCAACGGTTATCACACCAACAGCCTTGATCCGCTGTTTGTGCCAGTGCGCAACGTGTACGCGCAGCTGGACGCCAAGGCCATAGCCTCCATGCCGCAGAGCCATCCCACGCGCCTCGCTGTGCAGACAGAGGGTTTGCTGGCAAGCTGGCACGGGCAGTTGCCGCGTGCGGAAATGCTCTTTGCCCGGGCGGCCTCACTTGGCCTTTCGCCTGCGGATAACGCCTATTACCGCGCCAGCAACGCGCTGTTTGACGAAGATGCGCCCTATGCCAACGAGCTTGCGCGCGAAGCAAAGCGGCTTGATCCGGATAACCCGCGAACGGACGAACTCCTTGATCGCGCGCAGCAGCTTTTGCGGCCTAGAGCCACATTCAGCCCTCACGGATGGACAGACAATGCCGGACGTAGTTTTGCGGAATACGAGCTTAAGGCTTCCACCTTTTTGCAGGAGAATCTTTCTGCTCAGGCCTCGGTTTCCGACCTGTGGTGGAAGAGCGACCACAATTCGCTGCACGGCCACGCCATCGGCATCGGGCTGCGCTACTTCCCTTTCAAGCAGCATTGGCTTGATCTGATGGTGCGCGATGTGCAGCCGGACAGCGGTTCTTCCTTTATGGAAGCCCGCGCTGCCTGGCGCGGCGTGTATTCGGTCGATCCCTTGCGCATCAACGGGCCGTACACCCTCAGCTACAGCCGACAGTCAATCGAGACGGCGGAAAGCGTCAAAAAGGGTGTGTACGCCGACAGGCTGGGCCTGAATACCGAGGCCCGCATACTGGACTGGGGCGTGCTTCAGGCCGAAATCTTCGGTACCCAGCGCACGGATGGCAACCGCACTGTGGGCGGCACCGTCAGCCCCCGCTATATTGTGTGGGACAAGCCGCAGTTGCAGTTGGGCTATCTGTTCAGTGCAGCCGACAGCGACAGGAATCCTGCCGACTATTACGCCCCGCAGGAATACGTCAACCATATGGCTGTGGCCTCGTTTGACGTGGCGCTTTTTGACCAGATGCACGTGCGCGGCTTTGCCGGATACGGTACGGCCATATCCAAGAACAAAAACTGGGAGCAGGTTCTGCGTTACAGCCTTGATCTGAACTGGGTTCCTGCCGATAACTGGAGCCTTGCCCTTGGCTACAGGCGTATGGAACTGCCCGATTACAACATGGATGAATATTCGCTGAACCTGCAATACGTTTTTTAAAAAGCATTCAGTGTCCTGCGCCGGGCCGTCTGGCCCTTGCGTTAAATCCGTCCGGGCCAAAGCGCCGGGGAGGTTGTTATGAAATGTCTGCGTTCTGCCGCTTCTGCGGGACTGCTTGTGCTGTGTTGCGCATTTCCGGCGGTGGCAGCCGATGCATGGGTGGCGGATTGGGACATGCCCAACGGGCTTGCTGAACTGCGTCAGGGCAACTTTAAAAACGCGCTCATGTTTGCCGCGTATTTTGACAGGCAGGGCAGACCCTTCCTCACCGATGACATGAAAAAGGCCTTGCGCGGCGGGCTTGCGGCTTCGCTGGGCCAAAGCCCCAATGTACAGGGCGTGTTCCTTTCAGTCGTTAATGACGTGGTTGAAGCCCCCGGTAAATCTGTGCAAAAGGACCCCTCCCTTGTGAGCCGGCTCATGGCTACGGACGCCAGCCGCGCCGCGCACCGCAGCGATCTGCTGGCCCTGCTGGCGGCCTATCCCTTTACAGGGCTGGAACTTGATTACGAAAGGGTCAATATGGATGACTGGCCCCGGCTGCTGCAATTTGCGCAGGAGCTTTCCGCCACGCTGGCTGCTCAGGGTAAAAAACTGCGGCTGGTCATGGAGCCAAAGCAAAAGTACCTGCAAGGCAATCTGCCCGCAGGCCCGCAGTATGTGGTGATGGCCTACAACCTGCACGGCAATCACAACGGGCCGGGGGCCAAGGCTGACGATGCCTTTTTGCGCCAGTTGGCCCAGTGGTGCGCTCACTGGCCTGTAAAGCCTGGGTTGGCGCTTTCTGCGGGCGGTTTTGCCTGGACGGGCAGGGGCGTTGTGGATCTTACCGAGCGCAAGGCCGCCGCATGGGCGCAGGGCGCGGGCGTACAGCCCAAGCGCGACCCAGCCAGCCATGCCCTGTACTTTAAGGCGGCGGACAACACCCCAGGCAGCCCCCTGATTGCCAAGGGGGGAACCACTGGCGGCAGTTGCGAAATCTGGTATGCGGATGGTGAAACCCTTGCCCATTGGGCCGATGTGGGGCGCAGCCTTGGCTTTGGCGATGTGAGCCTGTGGCGTCTTGGCGGCAACACACCGGAATCTCTGGCTAAAATTTCAGGAAAGTAAGTGATGACGCCGCAAAGCAGTGATATGCAGGTGCGTTTGCACACCTTTGGAACCATTGTGTGCCTGGCGGTATTGCTGCTGTGCGCCAGTTTTTGCACGGTTTTTGCGGCCGTGGTTCAACCCTCGCGGAGCCTGTATGTGGGCGCGGGATTCAGCGGTGGTGACGGACTCAGCGCAGACAGGCCGTTAGGCAGCATCAACGCCGCGCTGCAAAAAGCCCGTAAAGGCGATGTCATCGTTGTTGCGCCGGGAGAATACCGGGAATCCATACGGGTTTCCACAGCGGGGCTTACCATTTTGGGCAGCGCACCCGGCAAAGATGCGCTTCAGGTTGTTATCGCGGCTCCGGCTGGCAAATCAGGGTATGTGCTTGCCGACAGCGCCGATACCGTATGGCGCGGCATTGCCTTTCGCATCGGGGACAGCGCCGCAATAAATTTGCGTGGTTTTACCGGGCGGTTTGAATTTTGCCATTTTACCTCTGAAAGCCCGGTGCCGGGCATTGAAGTATATGGCGGCGATTTTGTGTTTCAGGGCTGTACCTTTTCGGGCGGGGCCGAGCCGACAGCCATGCTGGCGCTCAATGGGCAGGCAGGGCGCAAGAGCCGTGTGACTCTGGCTTACTGCCTGTTCCGCGATAACCCCGGCGGCGCTGTGCTGCTGCGGGGTGAGCAGGATGTGCATTTTGTGAACTGCCTCTTTGCCGCCTGCCGTTTTGTCGCCATGCGTCAGGCCGGGGTAGGAGCGCAAATTTCTGCCGTCAACAGCATATTTTTTCTCAGCCCGGAGCCAAGCCTGTTTTTACAGTCGCCCTCCGCTCCCAAAGCGCGCCTTGAAAGCTGCCTGTACGCGCCAGCGCCCGGCGATTTCATGAAATGGCAGGCCAGGCCTCTCGACCAGCAACCGGAAGTTACCGCTGTGAACTGCATCACGGCCTCTCCCCGTTTTGTGGGCGGGCGCAATGCCTTGATAAACCTCTGCGTGGACGACACTGTTAATGCCCCGGTATGGCGTTCTCTCACGCCAGCTGCGGCAAAGCTGGGGCTGAAAATCACCCTTGCGCTGAATACGGACGCGCTCTCGCCGCAATACTGGCAAATGATTATTCCTGAGGTGAACGCGGGATTTGAAGTGGCCTCCCACGGGGCGGTACATGCCAGCATTACCTCTGCTGAGGTATTGCGCGTTGGCTGGTTTGATCCGGCGGGCACATCAGCCTCCCTGTCCATAGACCAGGCAGAGCAACTGCGGGTGGTCGTGGACGGCAAGGAGCTGTGCGCTATTGACCTTGCAGTCCAGCCCTATCTTTCCATGGGGGCGCTGGTGCGTCAGTTGCAGGAGAAAGGCCTCAGGGCGGAGCTTGTGAGCCTGAGCCACGAGAAAATTCCCGCCTATCTGCTGGCCCCGGTACAGGAGCAGGATATCTTTTTTGCGCGGCACAATGCGGAACTGGTCATGGATACCAGGGCATACATGCACTACATGCTGTCTGAATCGCGCCGTAAGATTGAGCAAGGCCTACGGGAGTATCATGCTGCGCAAAAAAACTGCACGGCTTTTGTGTGCCCCTACAGCGAGAGCAATACAAATATCCGGCAGGCCATGCAGTCTACGGGTTTTCAGGTTGCGCGCAGCCATATGGCGCAGCGCTTCCTATCTGCCGTTGAACGCGTCGATCTCTCTGCCCTGCAAAGCATTTCTCTGAAAGATATCGTGCCCGGCGCGCCAACGCCCAATCTCAAGGAAATGCTGCGCATGTATCTGGATTATCTGAAGTACCACGGTTCCATCATGGGGCTATACAGCCACGGAGCCAACGAATGGACAGCCAATCAGTGGATAGACCTCTTTGAGGTCTTGCGCGAAAACCGTTCTGTAAAAACAGCCGGGCTTGCGGAAATAGCCGCCATAGTCAAGGAACAGTGCGAATCAACAGGGCCGTGGACATACCGCTGCCCCTCGCAATCTGGCCCTGTGGGCGGCGAGACATCGTTCAGGCCTGGGCAGGATTCACCCCTGATTGGCGCTGGCGTGCCGACAGAATTTAACACGGATTATGCGGGCAGGCCTTTGCAGGCAGGGCAGAGGCCCAATATCGGCTTGTACTGACGGCAAACAAGACTATCCGCTGCCATCAAGCGCTCTCAGGCGCAAAAAAAGGAGTCACCTTTTGGGTAACTCCTTTTTTGTGGGCGTTTGCAGAAAATCCGGCAGACCAGCTCTTAAGCCTGTGCTACCAAGCCTGTTCGAGCAGGGTGACGATATCATCGTGCGAGGGCATGCGCGGGTTGCTGCTGGTGCAGATGTCTTCCAGCGCGTTGGCGGCCATGGAATCCAGGCTTTGACGGTAGACCTGTTCGTCAACTTTAAGCTCGCGCACCCGTGCGGGGATCTTCATGGACGTGTTGAGGTCGCGCACGGCGTTTATCAGGTTGCGCGTGCCTTCTTCCACCGTGGTGCTTTCAAGGCCGATAAAGGCCGCAATTTCTGTGTATTTGACGCCTGCATCAAAGCTGTTGAAGCCTATGACAAAGGGCAGCAGCACGGCATTGGCAAGGCCATGCGGAATGTGGAACAGGCCGCCCAAGCTGTGGGCCATGCTGTGGGTAACGCCAAGGCCGCTGTTGGTAAATGCCAGCCCGGCCATGCACGAGCCGATGAGCATGTTGTCGCGCGCGGTCATGTCGTCGCCGTGGTCATAGGCGCGCTTGAGGTAGGAAAAAACATTGCGGATGGCCTGCTCCGCGTAGATAGCTGTAAACACGTTGCTGTAGCGCGAAGTGTAGGCTTCCACCGCATGGGTCAGTACGTCCATGCCGGTTGCGGCGGTCACGTGCGGGGGCACGGTGCGTGTAAATCGGGCGTCAAGAATGGCGGCGTCAGGAATGAGCATTTCGTCATTCAGCGGAATTTTCACCGAATTGACCTTGTCGGTGATGACCGCAATGGAGGTCACTTCCGAACCTGTTCCGCTGGTGGTGGGGATGGCGACAAGCGTTGTTTTTCTGTTGCTGTCTGCCTTGTGCCCGAAGTAGGAGATTGCCTTTGCCATATCAATGGCCGAGCCGCCGCCGATGGCGATAATCATGTCTGCCTGGCTGCCCAAAAAAAGGCGCGTGGCTTCAACCACGGCCTGAAGGGATGGGTCGGGCTCCACGCCAGAAAAGAGCGTGTGCCCAATACCCTTGCGTTTCAGATGGCTCACGGCCTGATCGGCAAATCCGCTTTTGACCATAAAGGGGTCTGTCACCACAAAGGCATGGCTGGCTGGAAAGGTCTCAAGGGTTTCCAGCGCGTAAGGGCCGTAACAGATCTTTGTTTTTCCGTAAAACTGGGTCACGTCGTCCTCCACAGGCGGCGCAAAGAAAGAAAAGATATCTTGGCGTCGGCGTATTCTTTTATCGTCAGCGGTTCACGCTTGCTTGCGCTTGGGCAGCCATCTTCACGCCTTAGGGGCGTGTATATTTTTACTACAGATACCAGTCTGTTAGCTCAGTTATAACCCGTCACTGCACGGCATGCTTGCAAAAGGGCAATGCGGGCATGATGCTAAGTCAACCTTTACCCCTAGGGGGAAGGTCAAGGGTTTTTGCAAACTTTTTTACTATCCAATGCCATTTTGTGTGAAAAAATGTACCAGCATGACAGATTATGAATTTTAAATTAAAACAGATCATTAAGTGGATTATTATTGCAGTAATTACGCCTGCTAAATATAATTACTATTTTTATTTATCGACATCCGGGACAAAATTTATGTAAAAAGATGCCCATCAAGGGGCATTTTTTTGTAAAAGGCCTTGATCTTCCAGTGCGGAGAATGCTTACGGTGAATCAAAGTGGGCCGAGCCTCCCGTTGAGGGCTGGGTCAGCCCGCAGCCGACACCAATTCCCGAGGGAAGGAGAATGCCATGGAGCAAACAGCACAATTTGGGTCAACAGGTACGGAAACCTCGGCGCAGGCAGCCAAAAAGCAGCTTGCCACAAGTTTCAGAAGACGTGGCATGGTTACTGCCACCATGTCTGGGGTAGCTTACGGAACATACACCGCATTCATGACGCTCGCCATGACCTTGGGCGTGTGGGGAGTATGGTACGGCGGCGATTCCACCCTTTCTGAATTTTCCAAGCTCTTTTTGCTTGGCGCGCTTGGCGCGGCCACCACTGACGCGTGCAGCGCCGTGTGGGCTGTGCTGATTGCCATTGGCAAGGGCAAGTTTGGCGATGTTTTTCGCAGCATGGCCTCCAAGCCCGGCGCTATCCTCATGGCAGCCGCAGTTATCGGCGGCCCCCTTGCCAGTACCTGCTACGTGCTTGGCCTACAGAGCGCCGGTTCCATCATTGTGCCCATCAGCGCGCTTTGCCCGGCCATCGGCGCCATTCTGAGCCGCATTCTCTTCAAGCAGGCCCTGACCCCGCGCACCATGCTGGGTATCTTTATCTGCTTTATGGCCAGCGTCATGATCGGCAGCACTGGCCTTGCCGACAACGCACCGCCGAACCTCTTTGTGGGTATCGCCTTTGGTTTTCTGGCCGCCTTTGGCTGGGGGCTTGAAGGTTGCGTGGGCGGCTACGCCACTTCCATGATTGACCCTGAAATCGGCATCACCATCCGCCAGCTTACCTCGGCCCTGACCAACCTGCTGATTCTTGTGCCCCTGTTTGCCTTTATTGGCGGCGACTCGGCCTTTGGGATGATCCGCACTGTCTTTACCGATGTTGACGCCATGCCCTGGTTTATCGTGGCTGGTTTTGGCGCGTACTTTGCCTTCATGCTCTGGTACAAGGGCAACGCCATGTGCGGAACGGCGCTTGGCATGTCGTGCAACGGCGCGTTCTCTTTCTGGGGACCTTTCTTCTGCTGGCTGGTGCTCGGTCTGTGGTTCGGCATCGACGGTTACGCCCTTGCCCCCATTGCCTGGCTGGCCGCAGTCGTGATGATCGTCGGCATCTTTATCATTGCCGTCAATCCGCTGGATTTTTTCAGAAAGAAGGGATAATTTACCATGAAAAAGCCGCTTAACTTCGCCATTCTCAAGTATATGACAACGGTTAACGAGGCCTGCACAGAAGATGTGCTGTGCGCGCTCAAAGACGGCTACAGTTCGTTTCGGGCTTTCAACAAGTCTGACGTGCTCAACGCCCTCCTGACCGCAGAAGCCAACGGTCTGTTGGAAGAATCGCGCTATGATCTGGACGATGAAGGCCAGGTGCGCATGTTCTTTCGTGCCCATGCCGAAGGCGCGGCGACCATAAACCGCTACATTTCCAACTAAGAATCCACTGCCGGGGAGGGGGAACACCTCTCCCCGGCGCAAGGGATGTGCCCGGCCTCTTTTTTGTGTCTGGCTGGTGGCGCAAATGCTCGATAGGATATCGCGAGGTTCGGGCAGGCGCATAATCATCCCTTTTTGCCCACCTTTCAAAAAATCGGGCAACGCCATGACAAAACAAGGGTACACCATCAGCCAGATGAGCGAGATCTCCAAGATCTCCAAAAAGGCTCTGCGCTTTTATGACGACCTCGGCCTTATTTCTTCCAAAAGGCATGGGGGCAACAACTACCGCTACTATACGCAGGACGAACTGCTCGCCATCCCGCCGCTGAAATACTACAAGCAGATGGGGTTCAACCTCAGCGAAATCCGCGCCGCTTTTGAAGTTGGCAGCAATACTTCGCTTTCCGCGTTGCGGAAAATATTCATGAGCAAGATTGAGTCGTTGCAGAATGATGAAAAGCTGTTGTTTCTGCGGCTTACATCTGTACGCGATTGGCTTGAACTGCTGCACGAAGCGGAGATTGTGCTGGAAAACTGCCAACAGAGTGTTTCGGTGAAGTATATTCCGCCGGAACGCATGCTTTTTATGGATCAGACCTTTGTTTCTGATATCAAGTCTGCCATTATCAACATGGATTTTACCAACTATGTTGAAGAAGTGGGCAATAATATCACCGGGCCGGTCATCATCAATTTTTCTTCCATAGAAAACAGGGTGCAAAACGAGGAACAGCCCGTCAAACTGCTGCAAAAAACCGTGTTTCCCTGCGGGGAAGATAAAATGGCAGATTATGGCGGGTATCTGGCGGCAAGCTGCTACCACATAGGTTCGCACGAAACCATCGGCAGCACCTACCGCAAATTACAGCGCTGGTGCGCCTCAAACAACTATATCTGCGACAATGGCGCGCACGAGCGCTATATCACCGACTTCTGGACCACCAATAACGACTCGCTCTTTGTCACAGAAGTGCTGGTCAAGGTAAGCCGCAGAGGGAGTGTCGTGCACACCCCCAAATTCCATTTTGATTCAGTCGACGATCTGTAATCAGCCAAGTACGCGGGCCGCCTGCTGCGCCATCAGCTCGTGGCCCGCTTCGCTTGGGTGCAGGCCGTCTGTGTAGAGTGCGGAGAGCCAGTCAGAGGCATTGCCATCCGTTGGGCCTGCCTGACCGGGCAAACCCGCAAAAGCCTGCGAAAAATCCACGCATTGCAACGAGAAATCCTCAGCAAGTACGCGCATCCACTGGTGCACGGCGGCGTAGTCCGCACAGGCGCGCGGCAGGTCAACGCTGCCCAGCAGGGGAAAGGTTATGGGGGCATGCACGGGAATGGGCACCCCCAGCACCGGGCGCACCCGTGCGCTGAAGCTGTGCTGCACCAGCGCAAAAATATTGGCCTTGACTGTCCCTAGCCCTGTTCCCAACGCCAGATCGTTGAACCCGCCCATGATCAGAACCGCGTCAGCTCCCGCCTGCACCACCTGGGGGTGAAAGCGGGCCAGCATGCCGCCCGTGGTATCGCCGTTGATGCCGCAGTTGCGCACGTCAATTCCCGTGCGCCGCGCCAGCAGGGTCGTCCATACCTTGGGGCGTGGAATGCCGTAGCCGTATGTGAGGCTGTCGCCCAGACAAGCAATAATCATGTTTGCAGCGTATTCCCTTGTGGGAGATCGGGCAACATTTGCAACAGGCGGCCCGCGCCAGCAGGGGCGTACTGACAAGGGCCGCCTGCGCCCGCATCAGGCGGGCAAGCCCATTTGCAGGCGGATGTGGCGTACATCCGCTTCTTCAGGTTTGAATGGGTAGTTGCGGATTCCCGGCCCGGGGCGTGAGTTGGCGTAGGGGCGGTTGCAGGCCACCTCGCCGTCGCGCCCTGTGCAGCCGCAGGTGCGGAATGGTTCGCCCGCATCAATGACTGCATCCAGATCAGCCTTGGTCAGGCCGTATCCTGTGAGGGCGTGGCGGTCGTTATAGGTGAAGAACCGCTCGTGGGCGTGGTCATTGTCGATGAGCCAGCGCGCAAGCTGAATGCGGCGGTACTGGTCAATGGGCGGCGGCAGGCGGTGCGCCAGCGGCGATCCCCCTTCGGGAAAAAACGAAAACAGATGCGTGTTGCCGCCCATGTCGTGCACTCGCTGCATGGCGCGGCACATGTCCTGCTCGGTTTCGCCCATGCCCACCATAAAGTGCGCCCCGGCCATTCCATGGCCAAATATGTCCAGACTCTCGCCCAGACACTGCCAATATCGTTTCCATGAGTGCGGCCCACCGACCCCCGCCCCACGGTAATGGTCAAACAGTTCCGGTGTGGCAAGGTCAATGGCTACGCCGATCTTGTCCGCCCCGGCTTCGCGCAGTTCCTCAAGGTTTCTGCGGGTAAGGATGGTGGGCGAAACCAGCATGGAAACGGGAATATCAATGGCCTGCCGCAAACGGCGGCATATCTCTGCAGCATCGCGCGGTGCGCGGCTGTTGGTGAGCATGGAAATACAGATGCGCTTGACGCGTTCCTGACGCCGCACGATGCCCGCCACAATTTCATCAACGGTAAATGCTGGCCAGGTCACGCGGATAAAACTTTTGCTCGAGCTTTCCTTCTTTTCTTTTGCGCCAGAGAGGCCGCAGTAGGCGCACTTGGCAGCGCAGCCCGAGCGGTAGGTCAGCAGCAGGTTGATGCACGAAAGGCAGGCGTTGCGGTAGAAAGAGCCGGGGGCGAAATCGAGCGTCATGGCGGCGGCAAGGCTCATGCGCGCAACCTCGGGGCTTTGGGGCTGCGTTTGCTGCCAGCAGGGCGGGCATTGGTTTTCAAGTTGGGTGGCTTGGCTCATATGTTGTCTCCAGCAAAAGTTATTGCGGCAAGCGTTGTGCGAGTAATACTTAGTCAGGCCTGGCTGTGAGAGCTACCAGCCCTTTGTTCCCTCGCCCAGCAGCACCGAGCAGCATGTTTTGCGAAATTCCGCCTGTAATCCCATGCGGGCAGCCAGTGCGGCTGCCTCGTGCGAGGGCAGGGCCATACGGTTGATGCCCGCCCGCAGCGAAAGAACTTCCAGAGCGCTGGCATCCCGCCTCGGGCGTGCGCAGCCAAGGCTTAGCTGGCTCTGCGGCATAAGCTCACGCGCGCGGATCACAAGCCCGCACACGCCGCGCGGGTCTGGCTGGCGCACGTTTTCCATAGCTGTGCCAGCAAGGTTCATGTAGGCCACGATCACCAGCAGCTCTGGCGGATGACGCGCCAGAATTTCCAGCGCGTGGTTTTCACCCGCAAACCTCCCAAAATGCAGACCTGCCACAATGTGCGGAACAACCGGCAGCTCTGCCGCAGCCAGGGCCTCAAGGCTTTGCTCAAGCAGTTGGGGGCCGTCCGGCAGATGATAAACGCTGGCATAGGTCTTTTCGCTGCCAATAACGTCAAGCAGGGCCTGATCCACGCCAGCCCGTCGCAGGGCCAGAGCCGCGCGGTCGTCCACCATGCCGCAGTGCACGGAAATATAGAGTCCGGTTTCCTGCTTTATGGCAGCAATCGTGTCGGTAAAATCCTCCCACGGCACTTGTCCGCGCCCGTTGCAGCCGCCGGAAAGCAACACCCCTTGCGCGCCCTGCGCCACCAGATCGCGGCATTTTTGCAACAGCCGCTGGGGGGAGCTGACGTCAGGCATATTGAGCAGCAGCTTGCCGCCGCAGTGGGCGCATTGCTGGCGGCAGTTGGCCCCGGTGATGGAAAGCGCCGGGTACTGGCCCTGCACGCCGTCGCGTACATACATGCCGGGCAGATAGAACAGTATTTTTTTGCCGTGGATTTTCCACGAAAGTTCACGTGCTTCATTAAGCCGCGCACTATCCCAGCGCAGTTCAGAAGGGATATCCGCTGGCCACGAGGAATAGTAGCCGCCGTATGTTCCAGTGGCGGAATTTCCGCAGGATTCTTCAGCTTGCAGCATAGTATTCCCTGAATCCTATCCAGAATCTGTTGATGGCTTTGTCGAGCGAGCCTGTGTGCGCCTCCCATAAAAGGCGGCGCTGGTGCGCGTGCGACAGAGCGTCGCCGTAAAAATCGGCCCATTCTTCCTCGTAGCCCAGCAGAAGGGTCAGATCGCCATCCAGCACAGCCTTGGCGGCCCAGCGGCCAGCCATTTCTCCCCCCACCACGGCCTGAAAAATACCAGCCCCTGTGATGGGATGGGTGTGCCCTGCGGCATCGCCTGCAAGTACAGTGTCGCCATATACACAGGGGCGGGGCGATCCTGCGGGTATCCAGCCGCCTGTGAGGCCCAGCGGCCTGTCAGCCACAAGGCCAAGCCCGGCCATGCCGCGCACAAAGCGCCGGAGCGCCCAGCGCAGGCCCGGCGTGCCGGGGGTGGACAGCATGCCAAGGCCCACGTTTGCCACATTGCCCTTGGGGAAAACCCAGGCGTAGCCAGCGCGGATGCTTTCATCAAAATAGATGTGGGTGTGTTCCAGATGTTCCAGCAGGGGCAGACGCACCTGAATGGACGGCAGGCAGTGCGGGCGGGGCAGGCCAAGCCAGCGCGCCACGCGCGAAACAGGGCCGTCAGCCCCGATAACAACCTTGGCTGACACGCCCACAGTGGCGCTGTTCGGCGCGGACAGCAGCACTTTGCCGCCCGCGCCGCCTTCGCGGCCAACAGCGGCGTGACCAAGAAGAATCCTCGCGCCGCTGCTCACGGCGGCACGGGCAAGAGCCTGATCGAACATTTCCCTGTCGATCACGCAGCCGGGGGCGCTCATATCCTGTATGCAGCGGCCATGCAGAAAGCTGCGCATGCCTGTTGTGCGCTGCACGATGTATTCGTCCCCCACGTTGGCCTGCCCGACCAGCATGGCCGGGATGTATTCCGCGCAGCGAACGGGCCTGCCCACAATGCGCCGCCGCTCGGCAACAATTACTGAAGCCCCGGCCAGAGCCGCAGCCCGCGCGGCGCTTGATCCGGCAGGGCCGCCGCCCACCACAAGAACATCGCAGTTGAGTACGCGCATGGGGCTACCTCCCGGCGTGGCCTTGCGCCTGCTGCGCCACACGCAAAATGGAGTGCAGCAGGGGCATGTTCAGGCTTGTCTGGCTGCGGAACTGCCCCTGATGGGCGGCCTCGCTCTGATCCAGCTCGTAGCAGGTGGTGTTTTCTATATCTATGAGAATGCCGGGCAGGCCCATGCGGTCAAAATCTTCCGCATGCTTGATGTAGAAGGGCTGGCAGCAGCAGCCGATGAAGGCGGACACGCCCTGCCCCTTGAGCTTGCCCAGTTCTTCCATGAGATCTTCAAAGTTGGTTATGCAGACCGTGCGCAGTTTGCGCTCATGCCCCAGAGCCCAGGCTTCGCCTACGGAACATTCGCCGCAGGCGCGGCAGGCCTTGGTAAAGCGGAGGTCGCAGTCCTTGAGTTTTGCGCAGTAGGGCAGCAGCAGGGCTTGCGGCCCGGCGGCCAGCACCTGATCAAAGTTGCCGTTGGTGGTGAAGATGCGGTTGCAGTGTTCAATTGGGATGCCGTGGCGGGCAATGGCGGCTTTTTCCATGGCCATGCGCAGGGGAATGCAGATGTCTTCCGCGTTCATGTCTGGTATGGCTATATGCCCTTCGTTGAAAAAGTCGTGGATGCTGCCGCAGAGGTGCTCCGTATTCAGGGGCTGTCCGCGCAGGGCAGCCTCAAGGTCAAAGAGGGCACGCGCGGGGAAAGACAGGAAGTCTCCGGTAATAAAAACGTTTTTGAGCACACGGCGCGGCATGTTCAGCTGCATGGTCACGCGCACAAGGCCGTAAGGCGATTTGCGCGCGCCCTGCACCACCTCTGTCTTTTCATAGGTGGGGCGCACCATGTCTATCCATTCCTGCGACTGAAAATAGGGCAGCCGCTCGGCAAGCTTGTCTTCCTCCTCGGCGGTGAGGCCGCCGGGCACAAGGTTTATACCCATGTGCCGCTCAAAGGCATCGGCAAGGGCCGCTTTGATGTCAGCGCTGGCAGGCACGTGTCCAAGCTCCCACGCCAGACAGGTGACGCGCTTTTTGATGGAATCAATTTCCTTGGCTTTCAGCTTTTCCACAGGCACGCGCAGGCATTTGAGCATGGTTTCCACGTCAAAATCCACCAGCAGCGTACCCTGGAACAGAAAGGCCGCGTCGCAGTCCGTACCGCCTGTGCCGGATATCTTGCGGCCAGCAACTTCTATGTCGTTGCGGGGGCGAAATGCCGCGTCAATGCCCATGCCGCGCAGGGCAGTGACGGTAGGTTCGCACAGGCGGCGGAACAAGTTGGCGTTGGGAATGCCCACGCCAAAAAAAGACTTGTCGCAGATAAGCTCCCAGCCGATCTGGTTTTCATCAAAGAGCAGGCCGCCACCGCCCGTGATGCGGCGGTTGATGTCGATTCCCTGCTCGCGGCAGTAGGAAAGGCGGATTTCTTCCTGTATGGACTGGTGAAAACCCACCAGCACCGTTGCCGGTTTGAACTGCAAAAAACGCAGCGTATCCTGTGAGCGGCCACTGCCGCGAATTTCAAGCAGCACCTCGTCAAGGGCCATGTTTTCCGCCGCCGTAAGCGGCGGCAAATCAAGCAATCGCCACTGCATATGCGCCTCCTGATCGGGTGTACGCGCCTCTTGCAGTCCGGATTACCCTTTCCGCGCTGTACACCCCGTTTGTGCTGCGTTTTGTTGTTCCTGCGCTGCCCGCCGGCATGCCACAATGTCGTTGGGGCATTACGCCTGCGCTGATGCCGCCGCCTGAACTGCTTGTGCCGTGCTGTCTGCCCTGGCTTTTGCCTCACTGGCGTGCGCCTGGAGTGAGCGGGCCACAAGCTGGCTCATGTCCAGCACTTCTATGTTCACCTTGTTGCGCTTGGCATAGGTGGTCATGGTGCGCACGCACTGCTGGCAGTTGGTCACAATGGCCTGCGCCCCGGTGCGTACGGCTTCTTCAACCTTGCGCTTGGACATGGCCGCCGAAAGATCGGGGTCGATCATTTCCAGGTTTCCGCCGCCGCCGCAGCACAGGCAATGCCGCCTGTTATGCTCCATTTCCACAAGCGTCAGGCCGGGAATGCGCGCCATGACCTCGCGCGGCTCGTCAAACACGCGCCCGCCGCGCCCCAGATCGCAGGGGTCGTGGTAGGTCACTGTCATGGGCAGCTCGCCAAGGGGCAGCCTGTTTTCAAGCACGAGCTGCATGACCATTTCAGAGGCATGCGCCAGCTCGAATTCCGGCGGGTAGGATTCGCGCCAGATCTGGTAGCAGGAGGGGCAGGTAAACACGACCTTGCGCGCGCCCCGCGCCTTCACAGCCTCCACATTATGCTTGATGATGGCGGGCAGATCGGCGCTCTGGCCGGAACCCACAAGGGGGAAGCCGCAGCACCATTCATCGCCTGCCATGATGGTAAAATCCACGCCTGCGGCTTCCAGAATTTCCACAAAGGCCATAGGTATTTTTTGCGCCAGCGGAAAGTACGCGCCTACGCAGCCAGTAAAATAGACCACTTCAGCCCTGGCTTTCTGCCCGCCGCCCTTGGGGGGCTTGCGCATGTCGTCCACCCAGTCGCCGCGTTCGTCGTTGTCTTCGGCAAAGACGTTGTGGCTGTCTTCAAGATTGGTGCGGATCATGCGGATTTTTTCCGGGGCGTCGCCCGTGCGCGAAAGTTCTTCGCGCAGGGCGAGCCACAGATCTTTAAGGGGCAGGCCAGCGGGGCATACTTCCTCGCAATCGCCACAGAGCGAACAGCGAAACACCGAAGTGCCGTATTCCTTGAGGCGTTCCGGCGTGGCCACAGGTTCGCGCCCCAGCACTTCGCCCAAGGCCCGCCAGAGGAAACTGCGGTCGCGCAGGAGCTTTTTCAGGTTGTCCATACGCACCTGAGCCGAAAGATCCGCGTCGCCCGATGCCGCCACCGCCGGACACACTGTCAGGCACTGCCCGCATTCGGTGCAGGCGTCGAGCGCCATGCGCTGTCGTATGCTGAATGCTGTGTGACGCATGATTTAATCCTTTTTGAACTTCTTGATGTCCTCTTGCAGCCATGCTTCAAGAACGTCCTTGCCGCCGTGAATGAGGGTATTGATCTGGCTCATGTCGGCGGGCTTGATCCTGTACATCCAGCCCTTGCCGTAGCAGTCGCCGTTGATGAGGGTTGGGTTGGCCTCCAGCTCTTCGTTGACTGCCGTGATTTCGCCGTCGGCGGGGCTGTAGACGGTGCCAAGCCATTTGCCCGATTCCACCTTGGCGAACTTTTTCCCGGCGGTGACGGCCTTGCCCACAAAGGGCAACTGCACAAACACGATCTGGCCTGCCAGCTTTTCGGCAAAGTCGTCCATGCCAATGACCAGCTCGTCGCCGTCAACGCGGGTCCAGAAGTGGTACTGGTCGTAGTACAGTTCCTCGGGCATGTTGTATCCGGCAATTTCCATGATTAACTCCTTAATGTGATGGGTTAGGCCTTAGTGGCGGCCGCGAATGGTCTGAACAAGCAGGAACAGGGGAGCCGTGAACATGTGCCGCAACTGGCTGAAGGGTATGTAAGCCACCGTCAGCGCGGTGAGCACCGCATGTGCGTACCAGCCCCAGCCGTAGATGCGCGCCAGCGTTGCCTGCCCCAGAGGAGCAAGGCCCAGCGCCAGCGCATGCCCGGCAAAGGCATAGCCGCTGCCTTCTGGCATGCCCGTGAGGGCGATGCGCATGCCTTCAAGCACAAAGCCCGTTAGCGTGATGCCCAGCAGCAGATACAGCGCAAGCCAGTCGTGGCGCGGTGCGTTTGCAACGGCGCTTTTTTCGCGCCGCCACAGCACGGCGGCCAGCAACAGGCCCAGCAACAGGGCAAGCCCGCTCAGATCAAAGAGGAAGGCTCCAGCACCCCAGTTTTTATCCAGCAGCAGCCAGGGCCATTCCTGCGCGGGCGACAGGAGCGAACCAGTCAGACCCAGCAGACCCCAGACAAAGCGGAACAGGAAGGGGAAGAATATGAGCGCATGCACGGCCCAGCGCAGGGGCGATTCCCGGTAGAGCCGCCGTTGCAGGAAGACATCGCAGCACAGGGCAACCCATCGGTTTTCACCAGTTGCGTGCTGGTGCGGCGCGGGGCAGGCGTGGCTTTGCCCCGTTGCGGCATCCCCATCTGTGCCCTTTTGCGGCGATCCCTTGCCCAAATTGGCGCAAGAGAACCAGAACAGCCCCATGCCAGCAAAGACCAGCACAAATACGCCAAGACCGATCTGACCGGAGGTGTCCTGCACACTGAATGTGGCAGCGTGGCACCCCATGCAGAGCACGCTCTTGGGCGGCAGTATGGCGTTGGCAGCGCCAACATTGCCGTTGCCCGCAAAGCCACTTGTGGAGCCGCCAGAATCTGCGCTCCTCGCCACGGTTGAGACAGGGGCGGCGCTATGGCAGCGCACGCAGGAGGCTGTGCCGCTGGCAAGGGTCATGGAATGCACGTTGAGCGGCCCGGAATTGATGGCATAATCAACCTTGCCGTCCTTGAGCACTGGTGTGACGCCGGAAAGATGGCACGCCCCGCAGCTCACATTGCTGTGGGCATCATGGATTGTCTTTTCGTCATGCCTTGTGTGGCAGGTGAGGCAGTTGACGCGTTCCTGCCTGTTGTGAGGGTACCGTGCCGCATCCTTGTGGCAGGTGAGGCAGTTCATGTCGCCGTGGGTCATGGATTTCATGCCCTCAGCGGAGATTCTGGGCGTGACCGCAGCAGGCGCGGCAGCGCTTGATTCCGGTCCGTGACAAGAGAGGCACATTGCTGGCCCCTGCGGTTCTTTGCCCTTGTTAAATGCCACAGGCGCTGCGGTGGAGCCGCCCTGAGGCCTGGAGGCAGATACGCCAGCAGCTATGCCCTTGCCAGTCTTGAGTCCATGGCAGGAAAGACATGCGGCAACATCTGGCGCGGGCTTGGGCAGGTCTGTCTGCGTCTTGTGGCAGACGCCGCAGGATTGGCTCATGTCGCCCGCAGGGCGCAGACCCTTGGCTCTGGCCTCGGGCGCGAGAACATAGTGTGGGTTGTGACAGGTAACGCAGTTGTTATAGTCCTGCGTTTTCATTACCGGTTTGCCGCCGTGCATCCCTTTTGCCAGATTATCTTCAACTTCGCCGTGGCATTGCAGGCAGGTTTCCCGGTCAAATGCCGTACTGGCGGGCTTGTTGAGTTTGTCTGCCCGTGGGTGCTGGTGGTCGGCCTGCTCGGCGTGACAGTCTGCGCACGACATGTTGGCATGGGCAGAGGCGTGGAAGCCTGTTTCATCTATAAACCACGTTCTGCCCGGTCTGACGGCGGTGTTTTGCTGGTCGTCACCCGCATGAGCGGGCAGGGTAGCCGCCAACAGCACGATACAGGCCGTTATCATGCAGGCCGCAACAGCATGGGCCGTCAGCGTACGGGCCGCCGGAAACATCGGGGCGGCCTTGGTTGGGCCGCATTTGCGCATCCTCAGCTTCATACCATTCTCCTCAGCACGCTTCGCAAGTATTGGCAGCCAGCGGGGCCGCGTCTGTCAGACTGGTCAGCATGGCCTCCGCGCGGTACGAGCTGCGCACCAGCGGGGCGGAAGCCACGCCCGTAAAGCCCATGGCAAGGGCTGTTGCCTTCCAGTGGTCAAATTCGTCAGGGGCCAGATGCCGCGCCACAGGCACGTGCGCTCCAGAGGGGGCCAGATATTGCCCAAGGGTCAGAAAACGGCAGCCGTGCGCCAGCAGATCGGCCAGGGCCAAGCGAATTTCGCTCCATGTTTCGCCAAGGCCCAGCATGATGCCGGATTTTACGCGCAGACCTTGATTGGCAGCGAATTGCAGCACTTCAAGTGACGTTTGATAGCTGGCCCCTGGGCGCACATATGGAAAAAGCCGCCGCACGGTTTCGAGATTATGGTTGAACATATCAGGGCGGGCGTCGCACACCGCATCAAGAGCGTTGCGGTCGCCCTGAAAATCCGGCACCAGCACTTCAACGCTTGTCTGCGGGCTTGTGCGGCGTATGGCCCTGATGGTGCGTACAAAATGATCCGCGCCGCCGTCAGGCAGATCATCCCGCGTAACAGACGTTATGACAGCATGGTGCAGCCCCAGCCTGTGTACGGCCTGCGCGACGTTGTCCGGCTCGGATGGATCGAGAGGCGTGGGCGATCCCTTGGCAACGGCGCAGTAGCGGCAGCCTCGGGTGCATCTGTCGCCCATGATGATGAAAGTTGAAGTGCCGCGTGAATAGCATTCACCCTTGTTGGGGCACTGGGCCTCCTGACACACGGTGTGCAGGTTGAGGTCGGCCAGCATGTTCTCCACCGGGCGTATCCCGGCATCGGGGCGCAGTGAGACGGTCAGCCAGCCGGGGCGGTTTGCAGCCAGGCCTGTGCGGGGCGCAAAATCAAATTCATGGGCAAATGCCTGAACAAAGCAGCGTGAAACTTCGGCAAAATCAACCTGACCTCCAAGCTCGGCTGCCATGGAGGTAATGCGTTCCGCCGGGTTGCCGCAGGGGGTAATGAGGCGGAACCAGTTCACATCGGTATTCACGTTCAGGGCCATGCCGTGAAAGGTCACCCATTTGCGCACGGCTACGCCCACGCTGGCGACTTTGCCGCCGTTTACCCACACTCCGGGGCCGTGGACACCCAGTTGAGGCTCAAGACCGAAGGAGCGCACCACCGAGGCGATGGCTGCCAGCAGCTTTTCCATATACAGGTGCAGGTCTTTTTGCCGCAGGCGGATAACGGGATAGGCCACAAGCTGGCCGGGGCCGTGAAAGGTCGCCATGCCGCCGCGTTCCACCCAGTAGAGCCCGACTCCCTGACGCTGCAACTGCTCCTCGGTCACGTGCAGATGGGCCGCCGTGCCGCCGCGCCCCATGGTGATGACGGGATCGTGCTCAAGCAGCAGAAGGGTATCGTCCACGGTATCGCTGACGCGCGACTCCACGCGGCGCTTCTGAAAGTTCAGGGCTTCGCCGTATTCGATGCGCCCAAGATCCAGCACCTCCAGCGGAACAGGCTGGACGGGCGCGGAGCTGGTATCGGTATCTTGTTGGCAAAGGGATAAGGCGGACATGGCTGCTTCCTTGTAATGCTGAACAGATTCGGCTTGTTTACGGCGGGGGGCCGGGGAGGCCTGTACCCCGGGCCCAACGGCCCCCCGCCGGTTCCTTCAACGGCGTCAGCCCCGCTTGGGCAGGTACAAGGCCCACCCGGCGGCATCGCGTGCGGCATCGACAACGGTTTCGCAAAAGGCCGGATGCACGCGGAAGCCCTTGGCGAACTCGCGCACCGTGCATTCAAGCTGCATGGCAAGTACCGCCTCGCCGATCAGCTCGGAAGCATTGCTGCCCACGATGTGCACGCCCAGGATTTCGCCCGTGTCGGCATCGGCAACCATTTTTACTGCGCCGTCCACTTCGCCGCGCAACATGGCATAGCCGTTGATGGAATATGGAAAACCACCCACTTCAACCTCGTAGCCCTTGCGCTCGGCCTGTTCTTCAGAAAGGCCCACGGAACCCATTTCCGGGCTGCCCCAGATGGCGCGGGAAACAAGGTGGCAGGGGAACTTTGCGGACACGCCCATGCTGTTTTCCGCCGCGCAGATGCCCATGGCCGAGGCCGCATGGCTGAGCATCCATCCGCCCGTGCAGTCGCCAATGGCAAAAATGCTCGGGCAGGCTGTGCGGCACTGCTGGTCAACGCCTATACTGCCGTCTTCATTGAATTTAACGCCCAGAGCTTCCAGGCCCAGATTGGAGGCAACGGGCTTGCGGCCAGATACCAGCACCCTGTCGGCCTCAACGGTCTGTTCCTTGTCGCCGCTTTTGATGGTGCAGGTTTTGCCCGCAACCTTGACGAGGGTGTGTCGGGCAATGATCTGCACGCCGCGCTCACGCAGGGACTGGGACATGCGCTGGCTGGAATCCTGATCTTCATCGGGCAGAATGCGCGGGCCGGGCACGGCATAGATGACCTTGCTGCCAAGGATGCTCAGCAGGGTAGCCATTTCAACGCCGATATAGGTGGGATCGGTAATAAGCACCGAGGCCGGAGCTTCCGTCATGTCCAGCAGCTGGTCTGTGGTAAAGGCGGCCTGATCCAGACCGGGAACATCGGGTTTTGCAAGGGTGCTGCCCGTGGCGATGATGATACTCTTGGCCTCAACCTTTTTGCCCGCCACATCCACAGATGTGGGCGAGGTCACAACAGCCATGCCGGGGATCACGTCCACGCCGTTGTTGGCGAGCAGCGCTTCCATACCCATGCGGATATCGTTGGAAACGCCCTGTTTGCGGGCCAGAACAGCGGTAAAATCCAGCTTGCCCACAGTGAGTTCCAGACCAAATTCGCCCGCCTTGCGCGACTGTTCCAGCAGGGTGGCGGCGCGCAGCCATATCTTGCTGGGAATGCAGCCGCGCATAACGCAGGTGCCGCCCATGTTGCCGCCTTCCACCAAGGCCACCTTGCCCTTGAGCTGCGAAGCGCGAATGGCCGCAGCATAGCCGCCGGGGCCGCCACCTATGACAACTACATCGTACATTGTGTTCTCCTGATCTGTGCTGGTTGCTGTATGGGCGCGGCATTGCCGCAGCCCTGCCGGGAATGCCCTAAAAAAGCAGCAGGGCCGGTTCCGCCAGATATTCCACAAGTGTCTTCAAAAATTCTGCTGCGGGCGCGCCGTCTTCAACACGGTGGTCAAAGGTGAGGCTCAAGCCCATCATGGAGCGGGCCACCACGGCCCCCTCGCGGATAACGGGCTTTTCCACCACGCGCCCCACGCCCAGGATTCCCGTTTCACCGGGCTTGAGAATGGGCGTGAAGAAATCCACCACGGAATGCGCCATGTTGGTGATGGTGAAGGTGCCGCCGCTCATGTCGTCGGGCGTCAGATCGCCTTTGCGGGCGCGACCAGCAAGCAGGCGGGCTTCCCTGGCTATTTCAAGCAGGGTCAGCCTGTCCGCATGGTGCAGCACGGGCACTATCAGGCCCTCGGGCAGGGCAACGGCCACGCCCATATGCACCTCGCCGTGACGGGTGATGGTTTGCCCGTCAAAGGTGGCGTTCATGCGCGGGTGCTTTTTCAAGGCCTTGGAAACGGCCAGAATAAGCATGTCGTTCATGGAAAGGCGGAAGTCTTTGTTCTTTTTGTTGCGGGCCTTGAAGTCGCTGATGATATGCACGCAGGGGGTTACATCCGCCTCGCTCACAAGGGTGAGCTGGGCGGAGTTTTGCAGGCTGCCCAGCATGTTGTCGGCAATGATCTTGCGCATGCCTTCCATGGGCACGGAGCTTGGCTCGCTGCTGCAAACGGCGCTGGCGCAGGTTGACTGAGACGCACCTTGGCCCGCGTTCTGCGCCGCAGCGAACTTTTCAGGGTGCAGGACGCGGTCAACATCTTCGCGCAAGATCTTGCCGCCTTCGCCAGTGCCTGTGAGGGTGGAGATATCCAGCCCTGCCTTGGCGGCAACGGCAGCGGCAAGGGGCGTGATCCTGATTTTTCCGATAACTTCCTGGCGGGCCTGCACATCGTGCTCAACGATGCGGCCTCCAGGGCCGGAGCCTGCGATGCAGGCAAGGTCAATGCCAAGTTCACGCGCCAGCCGCCGAGCGGCGGGAGACGCTATCCCGCCAGTGCTAGAGGGTTGCACGGCGGCTGACGCGTTGGTTTTTGCGGGCTTGGGCGCGCCCGCTTCCGCAGTGGCGGAAGCGGGGGAGTCAGACGCGCCTTCAACCCGGGCGATTGTTTCACCAGGTTCGGCCAGGATGCCAAGCACGGCGCCCACGGCCACTTCCTGTTTGGGCTGCACCATAATCTGGAAGAGCACGCCATCGGCGGGGCTTTCCACCTTGTTGGTGATTTTGTCGGTTTCCACTTCAAACAGATCATCGCCCTGCTTGACTGCGGCGCCTTCGGCCACAAACCATTTGGAAACCTTGCCGGTCTTCATGGTCAGACCAAGTTTCGGCATGGCCAGTTCTATGCTCACTGCTGTTCTCCTGCGATGTTGTGTGTTAGGGCGGAAGGCTGCCTTTTTGCCGTCAGCGGTAAACCATGCCGCCGTCAATAAGCACGGCCTGCCCTGTCATGTAGTCGGAGTCCGGCCCTGCCAGATAGGAAACAAAGGCTGCCACGTCTTCCGGTGTTTCGGGGCGGCCAAGGGCTATGCCTTCGCAGTATTTCTTGTAGGTTTCGCCCTTGGGGGCGCCTGTGATCTTTGAAAAGCCCTCGTCAATGGCTACCCACATGTCGGTGCCGACCACGCCGGGGCAGTAGGCGTTTACGGTGATACCGCTTGAGGCAAGCTCCCGCGCCGCTGCCTGGGTAAGGCCGCGCACGGCGAACTTGGTGGCGCTGTATGCGCCGATAAGGGCAAAGCCATCGTGCCCGGCAATGGAAGAAGCGCTGATGATCTTGCCCTTCTGCTTGCGGGCCATGAATTTGGTGGCTGCTGCCTGAATACCCCAAAGTACGCCGTTGACGTTGATTCTGAAGATGCGTTCAAGCTCTTCGGGGGTGACGTCCAGCAGAGCCTTGACCTGAGCGATGCCCGCGTTGTTGATCATGACGTCAAACCCGCCCAGTTCCTTTTCCGCGTGATCCACGGCGGCAAAAACCTGCGCGCGGTCGCTTACGTCGGCAATAAAGGTGGTGGCCTTGCGGCCGAGGGCACGTACTTCACCCGCTGTGGCAGCCAGTTTGTCCGCGTTCATGTCCACAAGGCAGATATCCGCGCCATCCTTTGCCAAACGCAGGGCAATACCGCGTCCTATTCCCTGAGCGGAGCCCGTAACCAGAACAACTTTGCCGTTAATAGTCATGATCGTATCCTCCGTGTTGCCGTATGCCCGGCGTAAATTGGCGCAAAGCGGGCATGTCGTGGATGGCAGCACCCTGCGGGCCGCAAACTGCTTGTTGCATCAGGCAAAAATTCCGTCGCCGCTGACATTGCCAAGGCCGGGATGAATATCGAAGCGCACAACGCCCACAGGCACCTTGACCGCCCGTGCGACCATGGCCGCGCCCTCGTAGCCAAAGCCGCCGCACAGCTCGATGGCAACGCAACCGTCTTCATCCACGGCCTTTTGCGCCGCTTCAACGGCCTCCCTGTAGGATGTCACGCCGATGGTCAGCAGTTCCACGCCGGGGGTGCGCGTCCAGCTGCGGTGCTCGGCCTTGACGCCGTTGCCTTCGCCACGGGGGCTCAGAAAGATGAATGCAGCCTTGAGTTTCATAAACATGCTCCTGGTGTTGGGGATTCAGGCTTGATGCAGATATGCCGCCTAGTTGGCGTAGCAGACCTGCGCGCCGCGCAAAAACAGCCCTCGTTGCCGGGCGTATTCCATGACGCGGGCCACATCCACCACGCGCATGGTGTCTTCTGACAATCGTATGCTCGCGCGCTGCCCGCGCCGAACCTCCACCTCGCGCTCGCCGTCCAGCGCCAGCACGCAGGGAGTAAGCCCCACCGGCACATCATCGCCCGGCAGCAGCTGGCGCACACGGGAAACGCCCACATCGGCAAACAGACCGGGGCCGATGGCGGCCCGCACGCGGCAGGCAAAATCGGGATCAAGATCAAGGGCCAGACCGCGCGGTTCTTCGGGCGAGATGCTCATGAGCTGCCCGGCTACAGTGGAGAGGCCGATGCTGTCTGGCCGACAGCGGGAAACAACAATCTGGCTGACTCTGGTGATGTCCCATATGGCGCGGGAGCCGAGAAAAAGGTCGTCGTACACAGCCACATCCACCAGAGCGATATCTCGGAACTGACCGTCCACGTGCACTTCAAGCAGGCTGACTTCGCGGCAACCTTCGTCATGCGTTACGCCGCCGCAGGCCAGTACGCCCGCAGCAAGCCCAGCCACCGTGGCTTCGGCCATGACCGGAAAAACGTTGTTGGTGCCGGTGGAGAGCGGCAGAATAGGCGTTTTGCGCGCGCCCTTGCAGGCGGCGCGGCTTGTGCCGTCGCCCCCCATGACGATGATGACCGCAACCCCCTCCTGCTGCATGAGGGCGGCGGCGTTGATGGTGTCCTCCTGCGTATTGTGCAGGTAAATATCCACCGGAGCCACGTTCACAGGCGTTTCCAGAGCTTCCAGATCGCTCAGGGCGCGCGGCACGATGCCGTAGCCCTCGGGCATATACAGAACATCACGTACCCCGGCGGCGGCCAGACCAACCAGAATACGGCGCACCATGCGCACCTTTTCCTGATTGTCAAAAACACTGCCGTGCGCGACGATGCGGCGTATGTCCTTGCCTGATGCGGGATTGGCGATAATGGCTGCTTTCACGGTGGCTCCGGTGGATGTAGGTTGCCGGCAGGGCCTGTAAGAGTTTTTGTGTCTTTGCGCCGCGACGGGGCAGGCCTTGTGCCTGTGCCTGCCCCTTGAACGCGGCTTAATTATCGCAGCGACTTGACCGCAGCGACGATCTGATCCGCGCCGGGAATGTAGGCCTTTTCCAGCGGCGGGCTGAAGGGGACGGGGCAGTAGGGAGCGCCCACGCGCAGGATGGGCGCGTCCAGATAGTCCAGGGCTTCCTCGGCCACCATGGCGGCGATTTCCGCTCCTGCTCCGGCGGTTTTGACGGCTTCGTGCGCAACCACAAGGGCGTGGGTTTTCTTGACGGAATTAAGGATGATGTCCTTGTCGAGCGGCACCAGACAGCGGGGGTCCACCACTTCGGCGCTGATGCCCTGAGCAGCCAGGGTTTCTGCGGCCTGAAGGGCGGAGTGAACCATGAGTGACGTGGCCACAATGGTCACATCCGTGCCTTCGCGCTTCACGTCGCCCTTGCCAAGCTCAATGGGGGTCGCCTCGTCGCCCACTTCGCCTTCCACGCCATACAGAATCTTGTGTTCGAGAAAGACCACGGGGTTGTCGTCGCGGATGGCGCTGATGAGCAGGCCCTTGGCGTCTGCCGGGGTGGAGGGGATGCATACCTTGATGCCGGGAATGTGCATGAACCATGCTTCAAGGCTCTGGGAGTGCTGGGCCGCAGCGCCCACGCCAGCTCCCTGCGGCATGCGCAGCACCATGGGCACCTTGGCCTTGCCGCCGAACATGTAGTGCATCTTGGCGGCCTGATTGAAGAGCTGGTCAAGGGCAACGCCGATGAAGTCCACAAACATCAGTTCAGCCACGGGGCGCAGACCGGCTGCGGCAGCGCCGGCAGCAGCGCCCACAATGGCGCTTTCCGTAATGGGTGTGTCGCGCACGCGGCGTTCGCCAAACTGGTCAAAAAGGCCCTGAGTCACGCCAAAGCAGCCGCCAAACTTGCCCACGTCTTCACCGATGATGAACACGTTTTCGTCCCGCTCCATCTCCTGACGCATGGCATCGTTAAGCGCTTGCAGGTAGGTTTTGATCGCCATATTTTTCTCCATTCTGAAAATCTGAAGGTGGTTTCCGCAGTTTCAGGCAAACGCTTTATGCGTACACGTCTTCCAGCAGGTCTTCCGGCTTGGGGAAGGGGCTGTCTTCCGCAAACTTGACGGCTGCTTCAATTTCGGCGGCCACAGATACGGTGATGGCGTCCAGTTCCGCCTGAGTGGCAGTGCCGGTTTCCACCAACTTTTTGGCAAAACGCGGAATGGGATCCTTGGCCTTCCATTCTTCCAGTTCCTTTTCGCTGCGGTACACGCAGGCATCGCCCTCGAAGTGGCCGCGCCAGCGGTAGGTCTTGCATTCGATGAGCGAGGGGCCTTGGCCCTTGCGCGCGCGTTCCACAGCCATTGTCACGGCTTCGTACACGGCGAGTACGTCGTTGCCGTCAATGACAACGCCGGGCATGTCGTATCCGGCGGCGCGGTCGGCAATGTCGGTGATGGCCATGGATTTGCTCTGCGGGCAGGAAATGCCGTAGCCGTTGTTTTCATTGATAAAGATGACGGGGAGCTTCCATGCGCTGGCCATGTTCAGCGATTCCTGCGTGGTGCCCTGGTTGGACGCGCCGTCGCCGAAAAAGCATGCGCACACGCCCTTGGTGTCTTTGTACTGGCAGCTGAAGGCCGCGCCCACGGCCAAGGGGCCGCCGCCGCCCACAATACCGTTAGCGCCAAGAATGCCGATGTTGAAATCGGCAATGTGCATGGAGCCGCCCTTGCCCTTGCAGTAACCGGTGGAGCGGCCATAGATTTCGGCCATCATGAGCTTGAGGTCGCCGCCCTTGGCCAGGCAGTGACCGTGGCCACGGTGGGTGCTGGTGATCATGTCCGTCTGCTTCAGCGCGGCGCACGCGCCTGTGGCAACGGCTTCTTCACCAAGGTAGAGGTGAACGAATCCGGGTATTTTGCCAGCTGCAAAAAATTTTTGCAGCTCGTTTTCAAAAAGGCGGATCTTAGTCATGGTGCTGAACATTTCCAGCAGAACCTTTTTGTCGGGATGTTTCATGGTACTCTCCTCAGATTGCTGATTGTGGTGCCGACTCAGTCAATATCTACCGACACGGTCAGGGCCGCGCAGGCCAACACGATGTCGCTGCAACCGGGGCTGAAGCAGGCAACTTCAAGGCCAGGGGTGCGCAAGCCGCCCGTAACGACCTCAATGCTCTTTTCCCCGATGGGGATGGCGGCAAGCACGGCCTCTTTGTCCACGAGATCAGGTTCGGGCGCGGCAATGCGCGCGTGCACATGCACGCCCTGAAACGAACCGCGTCCAAGTATCTCCACCAGACCGCACAAACAACTGCGCGAAATGGCGTCCTTAACCGCGCGGGTGGCGGCCTTGGTCATGTTTGCGCCGTGCAGGTCGGCCCCGGTGCCCAGTTCAACCACGTAACGTTGCAGCATTGGATTCCTCCGCTGACTAGCCCAGCATGCGCACGGGCTGTTCAAGCATGTCCGCAAGGGTGCGCAGGAAACTCATGGCCGGGCCGCCATCGGTGACCATGTGGTTGAAGGTGAGGGAAAGGGTCATCATCTTGCGTACGCACACCTGGCCCTCAAAAACTCCCGGTTTTTCCACCACGCGGCCAACACCGAGGATGCCTGTCTCCGGCGGGTTGAGAATGGGGGTGAAGCCGTCCACGCCAAGCATGCTCACGTTGGAAATGGTAAAGGTGCCGCCGGAAATCTCGTCCATGGAGAGGCCGCCCTTGCGGGCGCGGCTGGCTGCGTCGCGCACCTTGGCCTTGAGTTCTTCAAGGCTGTAGGTGTCCGCATTCTTGACGTTGGGAACAATGAGGCCCGTATCGAGCGAAACGGCGATGCCAAGGTTCACATGTTTGTGCATGTGGACGCCGTCTGCCTGCAGGGTGGTGTTCATGACGGGGTGCTGTCTGAGTGCGCGGCACACGGCAAAGGCGATGATGTCGTTGAACGAGAGGCGGTATTCCGGATCTTTTTTGTTGCGGCCCAGCATGGTGTCACGCAGGGCAACCATTTCAGTAACGTCGGCTTCCACAAAAACGGTCAGTTGCGCCGCGTTTTGCAGGCTGGCCTGCATGTTGTCGGCTATGAGCTTGCGCAGGCCGTCCATGGGGATGACTTCGTCCGCATCAGCATCAGGGGCGGAGCAGGGTTGCGCCAGGGCGGCGCTGGTCGGAGCGGGAGCATTTGCGGCTGCTTCGTGAGCGGCGCGAACATCCTTTTCTGTAATAACGCCATCTCGGCCTGTGCCTGTAACCGTTGCCAGATCAACGCCAAGCTCCTTGGCGGCCTTGCGGGCTGCGGGCATGGCGCGGACTTCTCCTTGCGCCGTACTGGCCTGAGCTGCCGATATCTGGCTTTTGGCCCCGGAAGCCGCAGAGGCGGCGTGGCTGGCGGGCGCATCAGCACTTTGCGAGACCGGGGCGGCCACAGCCTCGCCCGATTCGCCGATAATGCCGATAACCTGCATGACCGGAACAACCTCGCCCTGCGGGCTGACAATCTGCAAAAGAACGCCGCCAGCCGGAGACTCAACCACGTTGGTGATTTTGTCTGTTTCCACTTCCAGCAGGGGTTGCCCCACTGCCACCGCACCGCCTTCGGCCACAAGCCAGCGCGCAATCTTGCCTGTTTTCATGGTGAGGCCCCATTTGGGCATCTGCACTTCGTAGGCCATCCGCTACCTCCTTGCGCCGATGTGGCGCACGCGTTTATGCCTACTGGATTGCAACTCTGATACCACTTTATAACAGGTAATAATCAATGAATAATTTAAAAAATACTTTATGCCTGTATTTGATAGTGTTCCAAAATCGAACATAGTAATGTTCTGTCAGGCCAGTTATGATACACTACAATATATAAAAAATTCATGGAGTTGTTTTTAGGATATAATATGAATGTAGCCATGCGCAAAGAGCTATTCCATTTTTTCACGGACGGTGCTATTGCTTAAAACAAAGCTGCGGGGTCGCATTATTCAGAAGTGGGGCAGATGGCCTTTTTGAAGTGGAAAGGCCAGCGAACCGGCATGCTTGTTGAAAGGGCGTGCGCGTCCGGGAGATAAGTCATGTATGTTCTGCAAAGAAATGGCGATGTCTTTGAAATGCGGCAGGAACCCCTGATGGCGGAAGGCGTCAACCGCTCGGGGTTTTTGTTCAACAGCTATAGCGGCGCACCAAGAGCGAATCGGCGGGAAACCTGGGAATCCTTTATAAGAACCGGTAAGATTGTTGACGACAGCCTGCCCAGGCCCATAGCGGCCTCGTGGATGCGTTGCCGCGATCTTGGGGTGGACCCGCTGCTGCCCAAGTGCGCGGAATTTACGCCCATGAGCCAGATCAACGCGCAGGCCGAAGTATACGCGGAACTGGCGGCTGGCGTGGAACGTCAGGTGTATGAGCAGATCAAGGAAAAAGGCCTGCTCATGACTGTATCCGAGGCCAATGGCCGGTTGCTGCGCACCTGCGGCAACAAAGATGTATTGCTTCAGGCAGACCAGCTTTACTTTGGGCCCGGTGCTGTATGGTCAGAAAAAAGCGTGGGCACCAACGCCATAAGCCTGGCCCTTTCTGACGGCATGCCCGCGCAGGTTATGGGCGAGGAACATTTTTGCAGCAGTCATCAGGCCTGGGGGTGTTCTGCCGCGCCCATTTTCACGCCCTTTGGGCAACTGTGGGGTTGTTTTGATATTTCTGGGCCAACCAGCGCCGACCACCGTCAGGCATTGTGGCTGGCTGTTGGTGCGGCCCGCGAGATTGAACGTCTGTTGCTCAATGCCTCTCTCAGCAGCATGGAGAACAAATCCCGCACACTGCTCAGCACGCTCTTCAGTTCCATGCCCATTGGCGTGTTGATGGTGGATGAGGGTGGGATCATCACCTATGCCAATGCCCAGGCAGAGCGTCTGTTGGGCTTTAGCGGCGATGTGCGCGGCGGACGCGCCGAGGCGTTTTTTGACTACACTCTGTATGCGCTCCAGCAGACGGAAAAGAGCAGTCAGCCCGAGGGAGTTCCCCTGCGCTGCCTGACCAACCCGGCCATTACGGCCTGCGCCATGCCCTTCATGACAGGCCAGTCAGAAGCGCGCTACACCCTTGTGACCCTTCAGGCCGGAGTGGAAGCCCGTCCCGCGCCTATTGCCCCCGTGCCGCATATACCGCGCCGAGAAGGCACACGTCCGTTTGGCGAGATTGTTTACCGCAGCGAAAAAATGTCCCGCACGGTGGAGCAGGCGCGACATATGGCCAAAAGCCCTGCGGCGGTTTTGTTGCTGGGCGAAACGGGCACGGGCAAGGAACTGTTTGCCCAGGCCATCCACAAGGCCAGCCGATGTTCCGAAGGGCCTTTTGTGGCGGTAAACTGCGGGGCTTTACCGCGTGAGCTTATCCAGAGCGAACTTTTTGGCTACGAACGGGGGGCCTTTACCGGAGCAGTGGAAAAGGGCCGCCCCGGCAAGTTTGAACTGGCCGACAAGGGAACTCTGTTTCTGGATGAAATTTCTGAAATGCCCCTGGAAATGCAGGTCAACCTGCTGCGGCCCCTGGAAGACCGCTGTGTAACAAGGGTTGGCGGCAAGCAAACCAGAATGGTCGATTTCAGGCTGGTCACGGCCACCAACCGCAATCTTGACGAGCTGATGGCTTCGGGTGCGTTTCGTGAAGATCTCTTTTATCGTATCCACGTGCTCGCGCTGGAGATTCCCCCTTTGCGCGAGCGCAGGGAAGATATAGCCGTTATTGCGGAATACCATTGCAAACGCCTGTGCCGCACCTATGGGCACCCCTTTGGCGGATTTTCTGCCGAGGCTTTGCGCGTGATGGAAGATTACGATTGGCCCGGAAATGTGCGTCAGCTTGTGCACAGCGTGGAATTTGCCGTCAACATGGCGCAGGGCGGCTGTATTTTGCCCGCACACCTGCCTGCGCATTTGCAGTCCTGTGCTGGTGGAACCAATGCAGCCAGCGGGCAACCAGATGGGCAAGCCGTGGCGGCCCTGCCCGGAATGACAGATTTTAACCTGGACAATCAGGAGGCCAAGGTTATCCGCTGCGCTTTGAAGCATTATAATGGCAACATGCTTCAGGCCGCCAAGGCGCTGGGCATTGGCCGCAACACCCTGTACGCCAAGTTGCGCAAGATTGTTCCCGATGGTTAACCCTTCATAGTATTGCCAGATTGCCACAATCCGGCCTGCTCTTAACCTGAGTCCCATTTATGGGGCATGCGGTTTGGAGCAGGCCTTTTTTTGTATGGAGTCCCCGTTAGCTTTCCCCAGTAGAATACCGGGAAAACTAGCCGCTTTAATCATTGCCACTGGAGCATTATTAACTGTCTACGTGATGGGGTGCAGACTACTAGTCGGGAATGTTTTTATTCAAGTTGCAGAAATTGGACTGCATCTAATTTCTGTTTGATTATCGATTAGTGTAAATTGGTCAATATTAATTGCAGGTATTGTTTCCTTATAGTGGAGTGCTTGTATAATTTCTTTTGACGATGCTGATAAGATCAGTAATTGCCTTTCTGCTGTCACCTTTACGGTAAATGCAGGATGCGTGTATGTAGAGTTCCTCGCCTTGTAAGGGGACATAAATAAAGCCGGGGGTGGTTGAGGGCAAGATGCCCCGAGGGAGCAGCCCAATGCAGGCTCCGGTAGAAACCGTAGCCAAAGCAGAAATTAAGCCAGAAGCCTCGTAGGCTATTTCGGGAGTGAAGCCTGCCTGAGTGGTAATGTTGTAGTCTGTTCTTGTGAAATTTTTGAAAAAAGGATCAGACAGGGCAATAAATTTTTCATTCTGCAGGTCGTTCAAACATACGGATTTTCGTCCAGAGAGGCGGTGGGTTGAGGCCATCACCGCAAATAGTTTGAGAGTTTTAAATTTTTCAATGCAAAGACCATCAATCTGGGTGTCATCTTCTGTTCCAATTATACCAATATCAATTGTATTGTTAAGTACGGACTGTACTTGGTTGTGAAAATTGTTTTCATGACATTCGAGCATGCTTACATCGTACTGCCTGCTTCGCAATAATTCAAGTAAATCAAATAAAAGGGTGCTGGCAATAAACCCTAGTTTTATTTTTTGAAGAGGCTCAACGCTTCGACGGATATCTATTAGTCCCTTGTCCATAATTGAAACTACATGACTAGCATGCTTGAATAGTCTTTCTCCTGCAAGTGTTACCTCTACGCCATTAGCAGTGCGAATGAACAGTGGTGTGCCAATCTCATTTTCTGCCTCTTGAATGATTCTGCTTACTGAAGGCTGAGAAGTGTGAAGTAGTTTTGCAGATCTTGAAATATTTTTTTCTGTAGCAGTGACAAGAAAGTATCGAAGGTGTTTCAATTCCATTGTGATATACCTGTTTATATTGTGTTAATGATTTTATATGCAGTATTTTTATCACTAATATTGCTTATATGAATTTTATTTTAATATTCTACTTAAATTATTGCATGAAACGATATTTTGTGTTGTCCAGTGCTGCTTGTTTTTGTCTAACTATCTAAAAATATATACATATACAATATATGTATATTGCATCAAAAAATAATATTTTTCAAGTCTTGATTGTAAATGTAAGGTAAAAATAAGCTCCAATGTTGCTCTTTTTTACTAGGTGTGAAGGTTGCTACAAAATTTCTGTATGGCTTTCATCATGCAGGTAGTTATTGTTAGCTGCCTATTGTATGTCCTAACATCCTTTTCTGGCTTAAGGAACTATCATGATTAGGCATCTTACCCTTCAACAGAAGCTTCTTTCAGGATTTCTTGTTACTTCACTTATTACCCTTGCAGTTGGAATGTTGGCAATTTCAAAAATAGTAATCTTGGAATCTGCCGATTCAAGGCTTTATGAAAAAGCTACTGCCCCAATGAAAGACCTTATTTCCATTGTGGAGAATTATTATAAGATGCGTATTATTGTGCGTGAACTTGCCAATAATGAACATCTTAAAGATATTCCGCAACAGATAGAGGAGATAAATAGAATTCGTTCGTATCTCCATGAAAGGATAGCTTTTGTTGAGAACTCGCTCATCTCTGCCGAAGGTGTAGCAATTATCAACGAATTCAAGCAGGCTTCTGCCACCTATGAACAGACTGCGAATAAAATGATCAGCAAGGTTCTGGACAATAAGTATCTAGAGGCTAGAGCATTACTTATCAACGAGGTCGTTCCTGCTGCTGGCAACTACCAGAAGATCATGGACAATCTTGTGACTACAAAAATCCACTATGCAAAAATACTGGCCGACAGCAACAAGGAGCTGGCAGCAACAACCAGCATGTATATTTATGGCATACTGGCTGCCTGCCTGTTTTTTTCCATTGGCCTTGGTGTGCTATTGACCCGTAGCATCATGAATCAGCTCGGCGAAGATCCTGGCTATCTCGCGCAAGTAGCGGGATCCATCGCTAATGGCGACCTTAACGTTACCTTTCGGGCACAAAGGAAAGCTGGCGGGGTTTACAAGGTCTTGCAGCAAATGGTGCAAGCAATGAAGGACAAGATCCGCGAGGCAGAAGAAAAAAGTCAGGACGCTTACCATCTGGCGAAGGCTGCGCAAGAAGCTACAGGGCTGGCAGAAGAAGCTACGCGAAAAGCTGAACGCGCCAAGGCAGAAGGTATGCTTCAGGCTGCGCGGCAACTTGAGGGTGTTGTTCAGGTGGTATCCTCCGCATCCGAAGAACTCTCCTCTCGGATTGGGCAGTCCAGCCGGGGGGCAGATGAGCAGTCAGGTCGAGTACGAGAAACAGCTGCAGCTATGGAAGAGATGAATGCCACTATCCTTGAAGTCGCGCGCAATGCGCAGGAGGCAGCCAATATTTCTCACCAAGCACGCCAAAAAGCTCAAGATTGCTCTCAAATAGTAAATAATGCGGTGCGCAGTATCGAAACAGTTGAAACGCAATCACTTGCAATTAAAGAGGATATGAACGCTCTAGGTCGGCAGGCTGAGGGAATTGGGCAAGTTATGGGAATAATAGCCGATATCGCTGATCAGACCAATTTGCTGGCTCTCAATGCTGCCATTGAAGCCGCTCGGGCTGGTGATGCCGGACGCGGTTTTGCTGTGGTTGCCGATGAAGTACGCAAGCTTGCTGAAAAGACCATGACCGCTACCCAGGAAGTGGGACAAACAATATTGGGTATTCAGGAGGGGACGCGCAAGAATATCCACAACGTAGAGCAGGCTGGCGTGTCCATTGAAGAAGCCGCAAAGCTATCGGCCAAGTCCGGCGAATCGCTCAAGCAGATTCTGGAATTTGTTCACATGGTAAATGACCAGGTGCAATCTATTGCAACCGCCAGTGAACAACAATCCGCTGCTAGTGAGGAAATTAACCATTCTGTGGAGCAGGTAGCTACTATTTCTGCTGAAACAGCTCAGGCAATGGAGCAGGCATCTACAGCGGTAGCTGACCTTGCGCAGCAGTCCCAGGCACTACAGCGGCTCATAGTTGAAATGAAGAACGGATAACCCTCTCAATCCCGTTCCTTCTGAAGACCGCCCAGAAATGGGCGGTCTTTTGTGTGGCAGCCAATTGCGTTTACCGCCTCGCGACCTGTTGATCTCTCTGTTCCACTTCCGTCCACCATAGTCTTTCCTTGTTCCACTTCAGAACACTGTCAGTGGCTCCGGTATACCTGTCTGCATGTGCAAATTTTCTCGATTGAGCAAGGCCACGGTCTGCCGGGTATGTCCGCTCATCCGCTACTGGCGCGGATTTTGCGGCATGACCTGTGCAAAGAAGAAAGCATTCGGATTCAACATCTAACAAGCGAGGCAGTTATGGCGGAAACCATGCAGGCGGCAGTTTGGCACGGCAAAAAAGACATCCGCGTTGAAACTGTACCCGTTCCCCCCGCTCCGGCTCCCGGTTGGGTTCAGGTCAAGGTCGATTGGTGCGGCATCTGCGGCTCGGATCTGCACGAGTACCTGGCTGGCCCCATATTTATTCCCACCGAGGCCCCGCATCCGCTTACGGGCAAGCAGGGGAGCGTCATTCTCGGGCACGAGTTCAGCGGCAAGGTTGTGGCGGTAGGCAGCGGCGTTGCCAATGTGAAGGTAGGCGACATGGTTGCACCAGATGCCTGCCAGCACTGCGGCGAGTGTCAACCTTGCCGCGAAGGGCGTTACAATGTTTGTGAAAAGCTTGCCTTTACGGGTTTGCACAATGACGGCGCATTCGCTCCCTATGTGAATGTGCCTGCGGAATTGTGTTTTATCATGCCAGAGGGTGTTTCGTCCGAGGCCGGAGCAGTCATGGAACCCTTGGCCACCGGCTTTAAGGCCGTGCGGATGGCTGGTAGCATTTTGGGACTCAATGTGGTGGTGCTTGGCGCGGGAACCATAGGCCTAGGCACCATTATGGCTGCCAAAGCCGCTGGCGCGGGCAAGATTATTGTGCTTGAAATGTCCCGTGCGCGCATTGCCAAAGCAATGGAGTGCGGGGCGGACATTGTGGTGAACCCCAAGGAATGCGACCCTGTTGCAAAGGTGAAAGAACTGACAGGCGGCTCCGGGGCCGATGTTTCCTTTGAGTGCATCGGCAACAAGCACACAGGGCCGCTGGCCATAGATGTGCTGCGCAACACCGGAACGGCCATTATTGTGGGTATTTTTGAAGAACCCAGCTCTTTCAACTTTTTCAGCCTCAGCGGCACGGACAAAAAGGTCATGGGTACGCTGGCCTACACCATTGAGGATTTCAAGGGCCTTGCTGCGCTCATGGCCAAGGGCGTCATCAAGGCGGAAAACCTGATTACCGGTAAGATCGAGCTGAAGGACATCATGGAAAAGGGCTTTCTTGAGCTGATCAACAACAAGGACGAAAACATCAAGATACTTGTGCGTCCCTGACGCGCTCGACGGCGCGTATGAGGGATAATCCTGCTGTTTTGCCACAGTTATTTGTGCGCGGGGCAGGATATGAAAGAGGGGTTGCGGAATGGTCCGGAACCCCTCGGTTAGTTTGAAGGCAGTGCAAAAATTGAACAGTGTTGTTTTCAGGGCAGAGTGATCATCCGCAAAAAGTCGTCTCGTTTCAAACAGGAAGCAGAAAAAAAATTGTAAAAAATAATCTATTTAAATAAAAAGATATTTTTGATAGTAAGTGTCATCGACGATGGGGCAAGTATTCTGCCGCCCCATCTGAAAACCAATCAGTCAACGGCATGAACCTGAAGTAAGGTGCGAATTCTCGCAACACCTAAAAGGACAAAAAATTTCACTTAGCCTTGCCGGAGCATTCATGGGTCATTATTTCTGCGGATATTGGATGCGTTTTTGTCCTGCGTTGTTTCAGATTCTCCTTCTGTTTCTGTGTACGTTAAGTATACCCGTTCATATCAATGCAGCGAGCGCTGACAGTTTTAAAACCAATGAATACTGGAAAAGCACAGGGTTGGATTTCATTCACGCTGCCGATGCATACGCTCTGGGATATACCGGGGCTGGCACCACGCTGGGTATAATTGACTCTTCCGTACGCGGCGACCACCCTGAGCTGGCTGGAAAAGTCATAATGATGGACTTGCCGCTTGATGAGACCACGGGGCAGGAATACGTGCCAAACTGGGCATACGATAAGCATGGCAGTCATGTGGCGGGCATCATGGCAGCCATGCGAAATGGTGTTGGCATGCACGGTGTGGCTTTTGACGCCAACCTTGTTTCGGCAGCCATGCTTGGGGGAGCGTACGGGAGCACCGAAAATCTTGTGACGCCTGATTTGTTGAGCCTCTTTGCTGCGTATCCAGAAATTCGCGTCATCAACAACAGTTGGGGTGCGGATTTTTACCCCTCGCTTGACCCTGCCAAAGATATTCCCGCAGATATCATATCTGCCCAGGATAATGCGATCAAAGCGCTCTGCAAGCTCAGTGAGGAGTACGACAAGGTCGTTGTGTTTGCCGCTGGCAACAGCACCATGATAGCTCCCAGTGTCGAGGGCATGATGCCGCGTTATGTGCCGGATCTGAAAGGCTGGATCAGCGTGGTTTCCCTTAATATTGCCGGAATCACTACAGCGACGGACGGAACACGCACCATTGGTCCGTCTGGGGTCAGTTATTTCAGTAACCTGGGGAGCAAAGCCTCTCTTTGGACCGTTGCGGCTCCCGGCAGCTATATCAATTCGCTCAATGCCACTACCAACGGCTATATGCTGGCCAGCGGCACCAGCATGGCAGCGCCCTATGTGAGCGGCACTGTGGGTCTGGTGGCGCAGGCTTTTCCCTGGATGACCGGTAAACAGCTGGCTGATGCTGTATTGACCACGGCGGATAATACTTTTGTAGCGCCAACGCACCTTGTTCAATACTCAGTTGATAGTTATGGCAATCCCAATAAGGTTGTTATTACTATTATAGATAACAGTGTTCCTGCTCCGAATGATGTGACAATCAAGCAGTGGATTGGAGAAGTTTATCAAGGCGCAACGGCAGTTGCTTTAAAATATCTTGTTGATCAGGGCGATAAAGCAGTGAACAACCTGACCAGAGAAGAAGTATTTGGGCAGGGATTGCTGGATGCGGGCAAGGCCGTGCGCGGCATCGCCCGGCTGGATGCCAACCGTATGTCGGCCTCGGATGTGGTGGCGTTGCCTGAATTGGGCCCTGGCAATTACGCGCTTGAAACGTTTGACACCAAGGGCTACTTCGCCGAATTCAGCAATGATATCAGCCAGCGCCAGTGGAGTGATGCCTACCATCATGCCAGTTTTCTGGCCGGGGCGGACGCCACGGCCCTGCGCGGCAAGGACGTGGGCTTGCGTAAAACGGGTGCGGGCCTATTGGTTCTCAGCGGCATCAATAGCTATTCCGGGGCTACCGTGGTTGACGGCGGAGGCCTGGCCGTGAGCAAAAGGGCAGACGGCACTGGCGGCGTACTGCAAAACAGCGATGTGCTCGTGCGTCAGGGCGGTGTATTGCTGGGTGATGGGGTAATACAGAAGAAAGTCGTCAATTACGGCACTGTTGCTCCGGGCTATCGCGGCCTGACGCTCACGGTAAATAATTACACCCAGTCAGGTCAGGGCACGCTGCAAATCGGTTTCAATTCCAATAATCAATATTCTGTGCTCAGTGCAAACTCTGCAACTCTTGACGGAGCCCTGCGGTTTTCTCCTTCGCCGGGATTTTATGCAGAAAACTATTCAATAAGTATGAACAGTGTGCAGGCAACAAGCTCCACAGGCGCATTTAACAGCGTTGGGGTTAGTTCTTCTTCGCCAACATTGAATTTCAGCGTCGCGTCAAGCAATGGCCTCGGGGCGGCATTATTGGGCCAGCAACGTGCATCAAACGCGTACAGCCGCTATGCCGACAGTACCACCACAAGCCGTGTTGGACGCGCTCTTTACCAGATAGCAGGGCAGGCAACAGGCGACATGCAAAACCTGTTTCAGGCTCTGGACTGGAGCGATGCATCCGGCAGCGGCATTGCTCCGGCAATGGAGCAGTTGAGCCCCAACAGCTATGATGCCGTGGCTCGGGCCGGGCTTGAAGCGCAGCGGCAACTTAACCTGCTTATGGTGCGGCGCTTCTTGGGGGCCAGCGGCCCGCAAGGCGTGAACGGCACTGGCGTGTCCAGCGGTGATGAAGCTGCTGGCTGGCAGGCATGGGCGCTGCCCTTTGGCAGCTACAGCAACATGAACGCCAATGGCGGCTCAGCGGGCTTTACGGCGTCTGGTGCGGGGTCGGCCCTTGGTGTTGACCGCCTGTGGGAGAGCGGACTGACAGCAGGATTTGATGTGGCGCTCGCAGGCCGCCGCACGGAAATCCATAGTGCGGGCGAGGCAAGGGCGGAAACTCTGGCCGCATCTGTTGGCGGGCACGCGCTGTTCAAGCCTCGCTGGTGGGATGGTGCCTATGTGATGGGCATGGCCCGCGTGGGCTTTGAGGATGTGCAGATGCAGCGGGCCGTCAACTTCAATGGCTATGCGCGCAATCACAGCAGCAGATGGACGGGCCTGACAGCAGATACGCTTGCTGGCGGCGGCAAGGACTGGAACTGGGCAACCTCCTGGGGCGGCGTGGAAGCTGGCCCTCTGACATGGCTGGAATATAGCCTGAGTTCCAGGCCGGGATTTACCGAGGGCGGCTCCGGGGCCTCAGCACTCAGGGTTGATGCCGCCACTTACAACAATCTCTCGTCAGTCTTGGGGGCGCATGCAAATCTTGCCCGCACCCTGGATAATGGCACAACGCTCGCATGGGATACTCTGGCAGGCTGGCGGCATGACTGGCTTGAGGGAACGTTCAGCAGCAGCGCCAGATTCAAGGGATACAGTCCTGGTTTTGAAAGCCGGTCAGATATGCCGGGCCGGGATGCCATGCTGATTCATAGCAGTGTGCGGGCGAGCCATACCAGTGGTTTTTTTGCTCAGGTTGAGCTTGGAGCGGAGTTATTTCGATCTCAGAGTTCTTCCTGCTTCGGCGGCTTCAGTTGTGGCCTGGAATTTTAGCGGCTGTTTGCATGATTCATCCATGCCATTGGACTTGTCGTTCTCCTCTACCGATTTACGTTATATGTGCTTTTGATTATCCGCTCCACGAGCTAATCCATTGAAAAAATACTGTTCCTGTCTTAGAGAAAAAAAGGAATAAAGTCGGTCATCGCCCCCGATCAACTGGGGCGGCACTGTTTTGTTTTGTGCATAATAAAGATAGCGCAATCATACTGCGTTGTAACCACAATTCCCCCCGAAAGTGGCTTTTGCGATGGCGCAGGACTAGCTTAAGTAACAGATAAGCTTTCTGGAAGGTATTGAGGAAAACGCACAATGAAGATTGCCGACATCACCTTTGGGATGCCCAGAAGCAAGGCGGCGGCGCAGAATCCGGCGGGAGCTGCTGCCGAAGGACAACCAGCCGCGTTGCCTTCGAACCTCTCCGCTGCTGGCCATGCCATACCGTGTTCATCCAGTTTGTCTGGCTTGCCTGGCAGATGGGCCAGCTTTGAAGCCCTGTTTTGCTCTGTCGCGGAAGAGAATCCGGATTATATCGCCATTTCTGGTGGCGGCAAAAGCCTGAACTTCAGGGAACTGAAGGATTTTTCCGCGCGCATAGCCGCCTTTGTACTGGCGCAAAACTATGGGCCGGAAGCGGCAGTAGGGGTGCTGTGCGAGCGGGGGGCCATGTATCTTGCCGCCGCCATTGGCATCATGCGGGCCGGTGCGGTGTATGTTCCCGTGGAGCGCGAACTGCCGCGCCCCCGGCAGGAAGCCATGCTCAGGCCCGTGCGGTTGCTGGTGACGGACAGAGCTTCACTGCCCCAGGCAGAATACCATCGCTACCGTAACCCCAACATTGCCCACGTGCTTTGTCTGGATGCGCCATCCTTTGCGGATGCTCTGGAAAGTGGCGGTCTGAGCAGCACGGAATACTGGGAGCACCTTGCAGAGCCGGGCAGCGACCGGGGGTGGCTGGACGATGTGGACGCCCGCCCCCTTGATCTGGCGCAACTTTGCAGGATGGCAGACAGCCTGCTGCAAAAAACGGGTCTTGCCTCCAATCGCGCCCCCGGCAGCCCCCCAGGAAATACACAGGGCAGGGGTAAAAGCGTGCTTGATATCGGCAGCGGCTCGGGCGTGATGGCGCAGGCGCTGGCCTCTGCCGCCAGTCGGTACGTAGCGGTAGACATAGCCCGAAATGAACTGGACAGGATGCAGGCCTTGCCCTGCGGCGCTTCCGTGAGCATCCACCGCATGGAAGCCATAGACATCTGCTTTTTTGAAGACGAGCGTTTTGACCTTGTGGTGCTCAACGGCGTTGTGGATTGCTTTCCCGGTTACAATTATCTGCGCAGGGTGCTTGACCACGCTGTAGAACGCCTCACGGCGGGCGGCAGCATTTTTGTGGGCGCTGTGCGTGATATGGACCGCAAGGACGACCTGCGGGCAACCATCAGGGAACATGCTCTTGCCACAGGCGATCAATCGGCCTTGCTGCGTTTTGAGGGCTCGGCAGAGCTGTTTGTGCCACGGCGTTTCTTTAGTGCCTGGGCGGCAGAATGCCCATATCCTGTTGAAGTGAAATTTTCACCCATTGCGGCCTCTGCGCCCTCTGGCAATGGTCAGGCGGATGCCTTTCGCTATGACCTGCAGATTTTCAGGATCGCCCACGATACCAAAGCACACGGTACCAAAGCCCTGCGTGAGAGCTTTGGCTTGAAGGATCTGGAGGCCTGCCCCGTAGCCCCGCTTGCAGCGGTCAGGCCGGACGCAGCCGCCTATATTGTCTACACCAGCGGTTCCACAGGGCAGCCCAAGGGCGTTGTGGTGGATCACCGTCACCTCCTGCACATAATCCATGCCCTGTGGGAATTTTCAGATGGGTGCGGCACTGTGGGCCTGGTTGCGCCGCTCTCGTTTGATGCGTCCATCCAGCAACTGGCGGTTTCGCTGTTTTGCGGCAAACCTCTGTATGTCATGGCAGACGAGGAACGCAAAAATCCTGCGGCATTCTGCGCCGCTGCCCGCAAGAGGGGTATTGACCTGTGCGACATGACCCCGGCCTTTTTTAATGTGCTGGTGGACTATTTGCAGGAGCACTGCCAGCCCCTGCCGCTCAAACGCCTGCTGCTGGCGGGCGAGGTGCTGCGGCCAGATGTCATTCAGAACTTTTATGCCATACCCGGCAATGAAGATGTGGTGCTGTTCAATGTGTACGGCCCCACAGAGTGCACGGTAGACAGCAGCGCCTTTCGCATTGACCGCGCCAATTATGCTGATTTTACTGCCTTTCCCATTGGCAGGCCGCTTGAAGGCGTGAGTATTTTTGTGCTGGATAAACATCAGCGCCCGGTGCCGGACTCAGTTGCCGGTGAACTATGGATCGCGGGAGCGGGCGTTTCGCGCGGGTATCTGAATGGCGAGAGTGCCGGTGCTTTTACCGAATATGCCGGGCGGCGCTGCTATCGCACTGGCGACAATGGCTTTATCCAGAACGGACTTGTCTATTACCGGGGCCGGGAGGATCAGCAGGTCAAGATCAGGGGCAACCGGGTCGAGATCGGCGAGGTGGAAAAGGCCGTGGGGAGTTTCCCTGGTGTGCGGCAGGTGGCCGTGGCGGCGGACTTTTATCAGGCTGGCAACGACAAAAGTCTCGCTGCCTATGTGGTGGGTGCTGTGAATCCAGCGGATTTGCGCAGCTATCTTGAGCAGCAGTTGCCGCCCTTTTGCGTGCCGGATTATATTGTGCCGATGGTGGAGCTGCCCCTCTCGCCCAACCGCAAGGTGGATAAAAGGGCGCTGCCGTCCCCGCTGGGCAGGGCCGAGGCCGTTGCAGGGCGCTGCCCGCAAGGGGCTGTGGAGCAGACGCTTGCCGCCATCTGGAAGCGGCTGCTGGGCATGGATGTATGTGATGCGGAGGCCAGCTTTTTCAGCATTGGCGGGCACAGCATCATGGCCGTGCGTCTTGTTGCCATGATTGAAAAAGAGTTGCGCGTCCATATTGCCGTCAACGAGCTGATGGCCCATTCCAGCATTGCGCGGTTGGCTGAACTTGTAGAAGGCAAAACCGGCACCCGCACTAGCCCCATCATCAAACTTTGTCATAGTGAAGGTGGAAAAAATCTCTTCCTGTTTCATCCTGTGGGGGGCAGCGTGTTTTGCTACAGCGATCTGGCCCGACTGCTGGATGGTCGCTACACCCTCTATGCTGTGGAGCCTGCGGGCTTTCAGGCTGAAAAAACTGCTCTGAATACAGAGCTGTACAGGGTTCAGGATTTGGCCGCGATTTATCTTGATGAAATCCTTAAGGTAGCCACGGAGAACATTGTTTTTGGAGGCTGGAGTTTCGGCGGCCTCCTGGCCTATGAGGCGGCCTGCCTGTATGCAGCGCGCGGGGGCGAACCAGGCCCGATTTTGATTTTGGACACAGTGCTCGACAACACAAGGGACAAGCAGCTTGCAGCCAAGGACGATGTGGAACTGCTGAAAAACCAGCTCGCGGAAGCGCTGGCCTTTGATGTGGAAAAGCTGCGGGCCATGAACCGGGCTGAAAGAATGGCGTATCTGGTGGAATGCGGCGAAAAAGCCGGATTACTGCCGCCCAATTTCAGCCCCGCGCATATGGAAAACCTGTTGCAGACTTACAGGCTCAATGCCATTGCCGCAGCACGTTATGACAACCCAACGCCGTCTGATCTGCGTATTCTGTATATTCGCGCGCTGGATTTTGCCAGTAATCCTTACATTGATTTTAATGACCAATATCAGGGTTGGAGCCGCTGTTTGCCTGAAAAAAACATCACCCTCCGCTGGACTGGGGGCACACATCAAAGCATGCTTTCCCCTGGCCTTGCAGATGGCGTGGCAAAGCTTATTCGCGACTTTTTGAGGTAACTATATTACACTCTGGTAGATTGAATTGTGGCAGTGCCTTTCCAGCGAGCCAGGAATCGGGCCACGGTATCCCGCGCAGCATTCTTTTCCTCTTCAGAAACATTGGCGTCAGTATCACCGTTGACCGTGCTGTCAATCACAAGCTTGTTCAAGTTCAAGGTATTGTTGCCTTGTCCGGTAAATATCTGACTGTCGAGTATGAAGCCCTTGATAACCAGTGTGTTATCGCCACTACCAGCCGAAATTGAACTACGGGCAAGAAAGCCCTCAATGGTCACATCGTCCTTGCCGTTGCCGCCTATATACTCAAGAAGAGCTGCGTTGCCGTCAACGGTAAACTGGTTGTCGCCGTTGCCGAGATTGATATACAAGCCGATGGCATCACTGTGGATATGGACACTGTCGTTTCCTGCCCCCGTAATGATGCGGTTTGCGCTGAGGATTTCGTCAATAACAATGGTGTTATCTCCATCTCCCGTTTTGATAGAGCCATTTTGCAAGGCAATATGGATATTGTTTTTCCCATCGCCCATCTTCCATTCGCCAGCATCCATAAGAAAGCCCACATCAAAACTGTTGTTTCCATTCCCTGCGGTCAGGTTTTGAATGGTATTTCCAGATATGCGGTTGTCACCATTGCCAAGAGTAACGTCTGAGGCGTAGTTTGCAATCAGAGTATTATTGCCATCGCCAAGCTGAATTTTTTGTCGCACACCAGTCAAATAATCGCCATGAAAAGTGGCAGCATGGCTGTTGAGTTTGACCGTGTTATTACCATTGCCAGTGCTAAGAATATTTACAGCTTCAGATTCAACCTTGTTATTGCCGTCGCCAAGCTGGATAACAGGTTGGTACTCGCTTTGTGCTATCAAAGGGGAAAAATCATCTTGTGTAACTTTTGTGACCCTAACAGTGTTATCGCCATTGCCAGCAGTGATAGATTTCGTTGTGCCAGTTACAATATTATTATTGCCGTTTCCGGCTTCTATGTGATGACCAAATGCAACATCAACAGAATTGTTGCCATCACCTAGATTGATGAAGTTTGCTCCTCCACCAGAAATAGAATTGTTGCCATCACCTAGATTGATGAAGTTTGCTCCTCCACCAGAAATAGAATTGTTGCCATCACCGAAAGAAATCTTCCCTGCACCAACATCAACAAGCTTGTTATTGCCGTTTCCCGCCGATATGAGGCTGATGCCTCCGCCCTGCGCTTTCAGGGTATTATCGCCTTCACCCAGATCAACCTTATTTGCATAATCAAAAGAAATGACCGTGTCATTGCCCGTGCCTGCATGGATTTCATCAACCCCATTGAGATTGATAATCACATCGTTGCCGTTGGTTCCCTGCAAAATCTCGGTGGGCTCTATTCTCATAAAGTTATCATCAAAGTAATCATTGCCTTTTTTTTCTGCCCCGGACCACACAAGCAGGTTCCCCTGATCATCTTCGCTGATGACCGTGTTGGCCTTGATAGCCAAGGTTTGTGTGCTGCCGTCTGCCTTGGTGATTTCGGCGGTAATTTTTTGATCTGGCGCAAGATAAAAGGGTTTTTCTTCGCCATTGGCATAGGCGCTGGCAGTGATGGAAACTGTTGCGCCGGAATTAAGCGTAGCGGTGGCAAGAACATTTTTAGCCGATTTGGCTGATGAGTCTGCGGTCTGGCCTGTGGCCGTTGTTGCCACTTGTTCTGAGGCAGGACTTCCCGCCTGAGAAGCTTTCAGGGCTTCCTTACCCATTTGCGAGATTGTCACGCTGTCGCCCTGAACCGTTGTTTTTTCTGACGTGAGCGTTGGGGCAGGGGTGTCAGTTGCAGTCTTTGTTGCGTTATTGCGTTGGCCCAATACCTGCTCCGCCCGCATGGAAAACTCCACAGAATCACCAGCAGTCAGCGCCGCGTTTTGTTCCACTTCTGTGCGGGAGGATTCTTTCAGAGATGAGAGTAAGGAGCCAGTTATCGGAACCAGACTGTTGAGCGGTGATAATGCCATGACGCACCTCCTGCTTGCTGGTGAAATCTGCACGGGGGCCGTCATTGGCCCAGCGTGGGGCAACGCACCGGCTTATTCGCGCGCCGCTCAGCGTTGTTGCCTGCGCCCTTTGGTGGAACATTTGTTTGGGCTTAATCAAATATTATATTTAATGACTAAAAAATATATATTTTAATAAATAATAAATAAATATTGGTCAATTGTTTTAGTTGTTTTTATTTGCTGTACTTATAAATATTTCGAATAGTAATGGTGTAAAAAAATAATAAAAACAGAGTGTTAAAAAAAGATGATCGGAAGCAATTGTCGTTCTTGCAGCACACGTTACAATTTTTTTGAACTGGAGAAGATGGATTGGCGTTGCGAAGGGCTATTACGCAGTGCATGCAAACTATTTGAAGTGCAATGCTTGATGGGCAGTCGATAATAAATCAAACGTATGCGCAACAATGCTTAATTTGAAGTGATTTATAGTTAATTTAATGTGTTATGTGGATATTCTTGCCTGAAATAAAAAAGGGGCTATCCATTAAGGATAACCCCTTTCATATTTGGTGGGCAGTACAGGACTTGAACCTGTGGCCCCCGCCTTGTAAGGGCGGTGCTCAACCAACTGAGCTAACTGCCCGAAACAGCGCAGCACAGCCAGCAATATGCCCTGTTATTCAGCACATTGCAAGCGCAATTTTGCCGATACACCAGAGCAGCCCCGGTCACTATGCCGGGCTGTCAGAATATCAGCCTGATGCTTTGCTGCGATTACTGTTAATTCATCTGGTTAAGATACGATGCAATATCCTTCATCTGCGCGGGACTCAAGCCCTGCACCGTCTGTTGCATACGGGCTGCGGCGCCTGCGGCATTGCTCAGGTTCTTGACCCTTTCCATGCCCGCCACCAGCGCATCTACAGGTTTACCCTTCATTGCGGCAGGGGTGGCCGAATGACAGCCCGAGCACAGCTTGTTGTACATCTCCTGCCCCGCACCAGCGCTATCCTGAGCCGCAACCGCAGTGCCGACCAGCAGAAGCCCGGTAGCCAAAAGAATTTTCAATGAGTTAGCAGAAAAGGTCATGGAACCCTCCTGTGGGTTACTCTGTTTGAAAAGCCAGCCAGACCGCACAGCAGCTAGGCTTTTGGGTCACGTTGAGCATATGCTCCAAGGCCAGCAGACCACAAGGGGTATTATGCGGCTTTACTGCTCTGCTGCTTTACAACACAGAGAGATTTCAAAAAAGGCGCGGCCAGCTCTCCCCGATAAAATTTTGGAAAAAGCTGGCCGCTTGAGTAGGCGCATGCCGTTTATTGACCTGTCCACTTGTCGGAGCCGGTCGCAAACGGCCTTTCATGTATTACTTCAAGGGGTGGTTCTCCAGCAATTCCAGCATCTAGAACAGAAAATCCGTGGACAGGAAGTTGGATTTTCTGTTGCGCACGATGTCGGAAATCAGTTCCTTGTTGGGTGCGGAACCCTTGGCAGCCACCAGTGTGCGGATGGAGAAGGCGCGCAGCGCGTCGCTGACAGAGAGCGTGCCCTCCGCAGAGTCCTTGCGGCCTGTGAAGGGGAAGGTATCCGGCCCGCGCTGGCATTGGCTGTTGATGTTGACGCGGCATACCTGATTGACCATGGGGTCGATGAGCGCGGCCACGGCATCGGGATCAGTGCCGAATATGCTGGCCTGCTGACCGAAGGGCGAGGCTATCACCGCCTCTGCGGCTTCCGACACGTCGTTGTACGAAACTACTGGCACCACAGGGGCAAACTGTTCTTCCGTGTGCAGGCGCATGCCTGCGGTGACGCCCGCAACCAGCGTAGGATGATACAGGGTGCGGTTAAAGGTGCCGCCGCGCGGGTTGGCAATGCGCGCGCCCTTGGCAACAGCTTCGTCCACCAGTTCACGGAGGGCGTCTATCTTGCCGGGCACGGGCAGTGGGGTGATTTTGACCCCCGGCTTCCAGGGCAGGCCCATGGGCAGGGCGGCAATGGCCTCGCTGAATTTTGCCAGAAATTCCTCGGTGCGCGAGGCGTGGACGTAAAAGATCTTCAGGGCCGTGCAGCGTTGCCCGTTAAAGCTCAGCGCCCCGGTCACGGCCTCGGATACAGTTAAATCCATGTCGGCGCAGGGCAGCACAATGGCGGCATTCTTGGCGTCCAGCCCCAGCACGCAACGCAGCCTGTGGGGCGAGGGATGGTGACGGCGCAGGGCATCGGCAGCACGGCTTGAACCAATAAAGGCCAGTACGCTGATGCGGCCCGATTCCAGCGCGGGAATGGCCACGCGCCTGTCGCCAAAGAGGATGTTCACCACCCCGGCGGGGAAGCAGTCGGCAAAGGCCTCAAGCAGGGGCGCATAAAGCAGCTTGCCGATGCGGGGCGTTTTGACGATGACCGGGTTGCCCATGATCAGGGCCGGAATAAGTGTCGTAAAGGTTTCATTGAGCGGATAGTTGAACGGCCCCATGCACAGCACCGGCCCCAGAGGCGCGCGGCGGATCTGGGCGTAAATGCCACTCTCGATCACAAATCGGGAGGACGCCCGGTCGAGGTCTTTAAGGGCATCCACAGTGGCGCGGATGTAGTCGATGGTGCGGTCAAATTCCGCCCGGCAATCGTTGAGCGGCTTGCAGATTTCCCACACCATCAGGCGCACCACCTGATCGCGCACAGCCAGCATGCGGCGGGCAAATTCTTCCACGCGGGCAATGCGGTCTTCCACGCGCATGGTGGGCCACGCGCCTCGTCCATTGTCCCACGCCTTGGTTACGGCTTCCACAGCCTCCAGAGATTCCGCCTCGGTCAGTTCCGGGCAGGAGCCGATGACGCGTTGCTCACCGTTCACATACAGGGGCGAATGCACGGTATGCACGGGGCCATTCCACTCAAGCAAGCGCTTGCCCACAAGATAGCGGCGCTCGTGAAGCGGCTCAAGAACGCAATCTTCAGGTATATTGTCCACATCCGGCGAAAAATCGGCGCCGGTCTGGGTATTGGCTTCGGTCATGTGTGCCTCCTGAACTTTCAGCAGGTGAAAGCAGTGAAAAAGTTGTTGTCGTGTGGAGGGTAAGAAGCCAAGCGCTTCATGTCAATGAAGCCGACACGCAACTTACTGGTACAGTTGAATATCTTTCCACACTTCATAGACTGCGCCGTGGGGATTCGATTCCACGGTGTTGGTCTGGTCAAAAATGTAGGTGAGCCGCCGCCCTGCTTCGTATTGCGGCCACAGGGGCGTAACGCCGGGGCCGTTGGGATTGCCCGTTTTTACAAAGTTCAGCCACGCCCCGTGCATGGACTGCGTAAGCTCCTTCCGGCGCGATGCGGGCGTGAGCAGCCAGAAGGGATGATCATTGGTGGCAAGCGCGGTGGAGATTTCCGTTGAATGCGCAGCGCCCAGCAAAAACAGTTCCGGCAGCAAGGGGGCGTAGTCAAAACGATAGACGTAGGTGCTGCTAAAGGCGCTTTGGGCATCGGCGCTTTTGACCATGTCCACCACAAAGGCCCGGTCGCCCGCGAGGGTCGTCAGTTTTTTCATGCCCTTTTCGCTGGCGTACAGCTCCGAGACCGCAGGGATACTGGCAGCCGCGCCATTGTCGCGCAACATCTTTTCCACCTGTTGCCAGTCCTTGGGCAGCAGGCCCAGCAGGGCAAACAGCGTGCCTTCGTTGCGGTTGGTGCCAAGAATGACTTTAACGTCGCGGGCATTGCCCTGGGCCATGGCTTCCCACGGGTGCAGGGGCAGCAGATCGTCCTTGACCGGGCCAGGCATAAAGATACCAGGGTGGCGGCGCGGGCCTTCCTTGAGCGTGAACGTGGCCGCCGCAAGCATGTCCTGCGCGGGCATATCCAGCAGTTTGGCTATGTCTGTGCGCGGATTGAGGTCCAGCTTTTCAAAAAAGATGGCATTGTTCATCTCGACCATGCGGCGGGATTCGGTATTTCCGGTGACGCCGCTTTCCGCGATGGCCTTCTGGAACAGCCCCTTTGCGGCGGGCGATGCCAGCATGTTGTAAACGCCTGTGCCGCCTGCGGATTCGCCCGCGATGGTCACGTTGTTCGGGTCGCCGCCAAATGCGGCTATGTTGTCGCGCACCCAGCGCAGGGCGGCAATCTGGTCTGAAACGCCGCAGTTGGATTCAAACCGCTTGTCATACATGGAAAAATCATAAAAACCCAAGGGGCCGACGCGGTAGTTGAAATTGACAAATACCACGCCGTCCCTGGCAAAGGATGCGCCGTCATACATGGGGTCGCTGCCTTCGCCCATGTGGTACGCGCCGCCGTATATCCATACGAATACTGGCAGCTTGGCGTCTTTGGCGGCGCTAAGCGGGGCCCATACGTTGAGGTACAGGCAATCCTCGCTGGCGGGAACCCGCGAACGCTCAAGCCCGAACATGTTCATGTACTGGATGGGTTTGTTGCCAAAGGCCACGCACTTTTTAACGCCCTGCCAGGGCGTAGGCGGCTGATTGCGCCGAAAGCGCAGTTCGCCCACAGGCGGCGCGGCATAAGGAATGCCAAGCCATGTTTTGACGTCAGCCGCCGCAAAACCTTGCACCTCGCCATACTGCGTGACTGCAAGAGTGTCGGCGGACGTTTCATGCCGGGATACTGGACGGGCACAGGCACACAAGAGCAACACCACCAGGATGAGGATGCGGTTTTTCATGAATGTTCCTGAAAAAGGACGTTGGGACGCTTCACAGGGTCACGAGCCTGTACAGGGCTTGCCTCGAACAGGCTTATTGCAACAGGCCGCCTGTTGCCGAACGTTTTGCAAATGTGGCGTGTTGCGAACAAAAACGCAAGAAGCGTTTGCCATTGCGCGCGTTATCGAACTTGCATGCCGCCGCATGCCGTTCCACCTGCAAAACAAAGGTTCCCGGCCTGCGCCGTGCAAGCGCAAACCGGGAACCTGAATGGCGAGGGAGAGCAGCCTAGCCCTGCTTCATCTCCTGAATAAGAGCGGCGAGCTTTTTGGCCTGCTCGGTGAGGTCGGCAACGGCAGTGGAAGCCTGTTTCATAGCTTCAGCCGTGAGCTGTGAAACCTCGTTGACCTCAACAATGCTGCGGTTGATTTCTTCGCTTGCTGCCGACTGTTCTTCGCTGGCGGCGGCAATGGCATTGACCTGATCGGCCGTGGCCGTAACCACTTCCACAATGCCTTGCAGGGCTTCGCCGGATTGCCCGGCCAGATTCGTGGCCACGCCGATGGAGCCAACCGCGTTTTCAACGCCCTGCATGCTCTTGGCGGTGCTGTCCTGAATGGCCTGAATGGCCTTGGCCACATCGCTTGTGGAAACCATGGTTTTTTCTGCCAGCTTGCGCACTTCGTCCGCCACAACGGCAAAGCCCCTGCCGGCATCGCCAGCTCGGGCGGCCTCAATGGCCGCGTTCAGCGCCAGCAGGTTGGTCTGGTCGGCGATGTCGGAAATAACGCCCATAATCTGGTTAATGGCCTGCGCGTGCTCGTTCAGGCGGTTCATGTCTTCCTTGAGCGAAAGCGAGTGGGTCTGCACTTCTGTGATGCTTTCCACGGCGTTTTGCACGATCTTAGCGCCAGAAAGAGCCTTGTCGCGGGTTTCGAGCGATGCGCCCGATGCCAGACCTGCGTTTCTGGCAACGTCCTGAACCGTGGCGTTCATTTCATTCATGGCAGTGGCAGCGCCAGAAAGCATCTTGGAAGATTCTTCCGCACCTTCATCAGAGCGTTTGATCTGGTGCGAGAGATCAGATGAAGCGGAGGAGAGCGCCTCGGCAATGGATTCAAGCTGATGGGCGGCGGCAAGCATGCCTTCTCTGCGGGCAGATTCTGCGCGGAGCTTGGCTTCTTCGGCAGCGGCCTGCGCCACTTTTGCATGATCCAGAGCTTCGGCGGCCTGACGGGTTTTGTCTGCTGCTTCCTCAATACGACCGTGCAGATTTTCGATCATCATGGTCAACGAGCTGTTAAGCCGCCGGATTTCGAGCGGACAGGATGCCTTGAGAGTGGGCAGAGCAGCTTCCTGACCCTGAGCGACCTTTTCCGCTTCGCCGGTGATTTGCCGCAGGGGCAGACAGATAATGCGCGTAATCAGCCATGCAAAGCCGAGAATGACAACAAGGATGCCACCGCAAATGAGCAGTTCAAGATTATCATAGTGGTCGTTTCGTTCAGAAACCAGATTGGCAACACGGGTGCGCTCGGCCTCAACGCTGTCAATATATACGCCGGTGCCGATAACAACGTCTGTTCCCGGTATCATGCGGGCATAGGCCAGCTTGGGCTGTATGCCAGCACCTGGTTTGTCAAAGCGGTAGGCCACAAAAGCGCCGCCCTTTTTGCCAGCCTCGATCAGCTCCCGCACCATGTAGACGCCATCGCTGTCTTTGAGATCAATAAGGTTTTTACCGTTCTGCGCTTTGTTGGTGGGTACATTAATGCGGGTGCCGTCTGTTTTGTAGGTAAACAGATAGCCCTCATCGTTGGGAAAGAAACGCTGATAATCAGTGTATTTTTCAATCAGCGCGTACTGCTCCTTGGGATCGGTGACGCCCTTGAGCCTGTCCGCAAGGTCTTGCGCAGCGACATCGATAACACTTTTCAGGCCGTACTCATACTTTGACTGCAATGCTGACGAAAGCTGGGGAATGGTTACTTCCGTAAAAACAAGTGTGGACATGTGCGTGCTGGTGAAAAAAAGGGTCGCCATGCCTACGACAAACCCACAGCAAAGGGTAACAAGCCACATTCTCACATTCATCTTTTACCTCGCAGGGGCGAATAACCATATTTTATGAAATGCGTTATCAGATGCCTTTTAAAAGGGCATAAATTCAGAACAGCTACGACTGATTCTAAAAAAAATATCGGACAATGCCAATATTATGTTATGGCAATATGTCAAATTTGCAAAAAAAATTGCACACCATGAGATATTTGCAGAACTTTACGTGATTTTTCACATACAAACACCAGTTTTTATGAGTGGTATCAAAACTTAATCGCTGTGACTTTTTTTGATGCAGGGCATCAATTTATTCTTGCCCATCGAAAAGGTTTGTAGCAAACTCAATTTCCCCCCTGCGCCAGAGGCCGAACGCAACCGCCAGTGTGGATCCGCCGGTTGGAGCGCAGAGGCTGTCTTTTGACAGTCCCATGCTTCAACTCGTGGTGCGTTTTGGTCATGTCTTCAGACTATACCAAAAGGTCAGTCAACATTGCACCCTACGAGAGGGTTCATTCGCGTCCCTGTAGCCCAGTTTTGCGGGCTGGTCTTCAAGTGACGCATTTTCCCGAGGTTAACAGCTATGTGCAGAATTGGTTCCATCAAGAGCAAGACGCCTGTACCCCCCTCAATGGCGCTCAATCTAATGCTGCCGCAGCAGGAAGGGCATGACAACTCCGGTTTTGCTATGGTTATGCAAGACCTGGAGGGCGTGTTCAGCCACTACAAAGACAAACCCCTGCTTTCATTGGCCTGCACCCCCGAGGGAGTGCAACTGGTCAACGATTACATGGAAGAAAAGGGTTTTGTGCAGGTTGCCCAGTGGGTGCCTGAAGTGGACAAACGCCCCGGTCTCAAGATTGAGGCCATGCCCCGTTACGTCTTCCGCAACTATGACTACCCGGAGGAATACCGCTCCCGTAGCCAGGAAGAACGCGAAAACCTGCTGCTGGACACGCGCCTTGAGCTGCGGGACTTATTGGCCGAGAAAAAGAATGGCTTTGTCTATTCGTTCTGGCCCGATGTGCTGACCCTTAAAGAAATCGGTGATCCTGCCGACATAGCTGTCTATTTTCGACTATGGAAAGACGATGGCCGCCTGACCGCGCGCAATATCGTGACCCAGTGCCGCCAGAATACCAACTACGCCATCGTGCGTTACGCAGCGCATCCCTTCTTTTTGCAGGGCTACACTGTGTGCGCCAACGGCGAGAACACGTTTTTCACCAAGAACAAAGAGTTCCAGAAGTCGCTGCACAGGGGCTATGTGGGTTTTGAATCCGACTCGCAGAACTTTCTGTACACCTTGCACTATGTCTTGCATGAGCTGCGTTGGCCCATCAAGTATTACAAGCACGTTATCACGCCCCTGCCTTTTGTGGAGGCCGAACAGCGCGCTGACCGCAAGGTTCTGAATCTTATTCGCGAATCCCTCGCGCATCTGGAGATCAACGGCCCCAACACCATCATCGGCCTTCTGCCCGACGGCAAGATGATTACCTGCTGCGACTCCAAAAAGCTGCGGCCCGTTGTTGTGGGCGTAAACTCGGACATGGTGGCTATCGCCTCCGAGGTTTGCGGTCTGAACGCCATCATGCCCGACCGCGACATCTCCAACGACATCTATCCCAATGAACGGGAAATGGTGGTTATTGACAACGATCTGGCGGTGCAGCGATGGAATCAGTAAGAACTCAGGACGTAAGTGTTAACGACCTGCGCTGGAAGATAGAATACCGCCCCGATTTGTGCACCATGTGCGGCTCGTGCGTGGCGGCCTGTACTTTCAACGCCATTGAAGTGGGCATGATGCGCCGCAGCATCACGCTTTCGCGCAAGGCCTTTCCCGACCCGACGCAGGAACATTCCGCGCGCCCGGTCATCATGCAAAAGGCCAGCATCCCCAACGCCTGCGTGGGTTGCGGCATGTGCGAAAAAATCTGCCCCAACGCGGCCATCAAACCCGTGCGCAACCAGGATAATAGGTTCCCCGTGCTGGCGCGTCACCATGGCCCCGTCAAACGGGGCGGGCGCACCAACCTGAACCCGCCGCGCACGCTCGATTCCATCTTTGTGGGCCGCATCAGCCAGATGACCGACCCCGCGCTGGATTCCGAGCGTCATACCTTTGATATCCGCTCGCCCCTTGGCCGCGTCATGCTTGCCAAGGAACTGCCCCTGCGCGTTGACGGCGACAGCCTTGTGCTGACCGAGCGCACCCCCCCGGTGCACTGGATTTACCCCGCCATCTTCAGTGACATGAGCATCGGCGCGCTCTCCACCCGCGCGTGGGAAGCCATTGCCCTTGCCGCAGCCTATCTTAACGAACACTGCGGGATGCCTGTGCGCATGTGCTCGGGCGAGGGCGGCATGCCCATCAAGTTGCTGGAATCCGACCAGCTCAAGTACATGATCTTGCAGATCGCCTCCGGTCACTTTGGCTGGAACCGCATCATCAAGGCCATGCCCCGCATGAAAACAGACCCGGCGGGCGTGCTCATCAAAATTGGTCAGGGTGCAAAACCCGGCGACGGCGGCCTCTTGCCCGCAGCCAAGGTGGCTCCGCACATTCAGGCCATCCGTGGTGTACCCAAGGCGACCCTGCATTCGCCGCCGAACCATCAGGGCCTGTATTCCATTGAAGAATCCGTGCAGAAAATGCACCTTTCGCTCAATGCGGCCTTTGGCTTCCGCGTGCCGGTGGCCATCAAGTGCGCGGCATCTGCCACGTCTGTTTCCGTATACAACAACCTGCTGCGCGATCCCTACAAGATTTGCGGCGGGTTCTTCATCGACGGTATTCAGGGCGGCACCGGCGCTGCCAACGAGGTTTCGCTGGAGCATACCGGGCATCCCATTGTTTCCAAGCTGCGCGACTGCTACATGGCTGCCGTTGCCCAGGGTCTTCAGGGGCAGATTCCCCTGTGGGCTGGCGGCGGCATAGGCCTGACCGGCAACGCGGCTGCGGATGCCTTCAAGATGATCTGCCTTGGCGCCAACGGCGTTATCATTGGCAAGATCCTCATCCAGTTGCTGGGCTGCGTCGGCAATGAGCACGGCCGCTGCAATGCCTGTAATACCGGCAAATGTCCCACGGGCATATGCACCCAGGATCCCCGTCTGGTCAAAAGGCTGGATGTGGACAGGGGCGCGCAGAACATTGTGGACTACATGCTGGCCTTTGACTCCGAACTGCGCAAGCTGCTGGCCCCTGTGGGCAACAGTTCGCTGCCGGTTGGGCGCTCCGACGCCCTGGTTACCACGGACAAGGCTGTGGCCGACAAGCTGGATATCCAGTACGCCTGTTAGACTTTGGCGAGGAGCAGAACATGCTGCGCGTTAGCACGGTAGACGAACACAAGCGCATGTCCACCCAGGATTTGCTGCTGGCCATTGAGGCGGCGGTAGAGAAGGGTGAGACTGACTTTTATATTGAGGCCTCGGGCCAGCACGACATCGGCGGCCCCCTGTGGAACAAGGAAGGAAAAAAGCTGACCTTCAAGGTCAGCAACCCCGGTCAGCGGGTAGGCTCCATGTGCCTGCCCAACACCGAGATTCTGGTTGAAGGCTCCGCTTCGGCGGACGTAGGCTGGTTGAACGCGGGCGGGCGTATTGTGGTGCGCGGCGACGCGGGCGACACTGCGGCCCACTGCGCGGCAGCCGGTACTGTTTACATTGGTGGCCGCGCGGGTACCCGTTCTGGCTCACTCATGAAGCACGACCCCCTGTATGAAGCCCCGGAACTCTGGGTGCTCAAGAGCGTGGGCAGCTTCTCTTTTGAATTCATGGGCGGCGGCAAGGCCGTTGTGTGCGGCCATGACAGCCAGGGCATTGCCTCGGTTATGGGCGAACGCTCCTGCGTCGGCATGGTTGGCGGTGCTGTTTACTTCCGTGGGCCTGTTGGACAGCTGCCCAAGGACGTGCGCCTCAACCCCCTGGACGATGAAGACATCGCCTGGCTTGATGCTGGTCTTGACGATTTTCTGATGGCCATTGACCAGCCCAGCCTGCGCAGCGAACTGTGCGACTGGAGCCAGTGGCAGAAGATCACGCCGCTGCCGTTTGAGGAGCGCGGTCAGAAGGAAGTCTTGAGCCTTGGGCAGTTCCGCAGCAAGGAATGGATACCCAGCGGCATTTTCAGCGACGTGGCCCCCGATGACTTTATGGTCAACGGGCTGGTGGCGCGCGGTGATTACCGCCTGCGTGTGCCCATGTGGCAAAACGCCGAGTATGCCGCCCCTTGCGAATTCAACTGCCCGGCGTCCATCCCCACCCAGCGCAGACTTAACCTTCTGCGTGAAGGTAATGTGGAAGAAGCCTACCGCATGGTGCTGGATTACACGCCGTTCCCCGGTTCCGTCTGCGGCAGCGTGTGCCCCAACCCCTGCATGCAGAGCTGCACGCGCACTGATCTGGACAGCCCCGTGCAGATCGGAAAGCTCGGTTCCTGTTCTGCTGATATCACGGTTGATAAGCCCAAAAAACGCACCGGCAAACACATTGGCGTGATCGGCGGCGGTGTTGGCGGCCTCACGGCTGCCTGGCAGCTCGCCCGTCTGGGACACGACGTCACCGTGTACGAAGCCGACTCCGTCATGGGCGGCAAGCTTGAGCAGGTGATTCCCCGTGCACGTCTGAACCATGACCTGCTGCGCAAGGAACTCAAGCGTATTGAGGACATGGGTGTGGCCTTTGTGAACAATTGCCCTGTTGACGCCAAAAAGTTCGAGGAACTGCGCAAAAAGCACTCTGCTCTGGTGGTCGCCACCGGCGGGCATGTGCCGCGCATCTTCCCCTGGCCCGGTCACGAAAAGATCGTGGCTGGCATCGACTTTCTGAAAGCCATCAACAAGGGCGAAAAGCCCGCCGTGCCCGACAGCGTGATTGTTATCGGTTGCGGCAACGCTGGTATGGACGCCGCTGTGGGCGCATACGCCATGGGCGCCAAACAGGTGACCTGCATCGACGTGCAGAAGCCCGCCGCCTTTGCTCACGAAATTGAGCATGTCGAAGGGCTGGGCGGCAAGCTTGTGTGGCCCGTGCAGACCAAGGAAGTCACTGATAACGGCATCATCAGCCAGGAAGGAACGCTCATTCCCGGCAAGATGGTCATTATCACCATTGGCGAATCGCCCGACCTCTCCTTCCTGCCGGAAGGTTTGGAAAAGTTCCGCGAATGGATCGTGCCCAAGCCCGACCTCAGCATCATGGATGGCGTTTTTGCAGTGGGCGACGTTATCAAGCCCGGCCTGCTGGTGCATGCCATCGGCACGGGCCGCGATGCCGCCTTTGCCGCAGATGCCTTTGTGCGCGGCGAAACTTACACGCCGGAAAAGAAAAAGCTCGTGCCTTCCACGCGTCTGCATACGGCCTATTTTGCCAAGTGTCATGACCGTGAGCTGCCCACGCCGCAGGATGAATTCTCCCGTTGCGTGAGCTGCGGCACCTGCCGCGACTGCAAAATGTGCCTTAAATCCTGCCCGGAAAAGGCCATTGACCGCAAGGAAACCGCTGGCGGTGGATTTGAATACGTTTCTGATCCTACCCGTTGCATCGGTTGCGGCATCTGCTCCGGCATCTGCCCCTGCGGCATCTGGACCATGTATCCCAACTGGGACATGAGCTAGGCCTCTGGCGGGCTTTTGCCTGCCCTGAATGAACGCAAAGCCCCCTTTCTCCCGCAACACGGGCAAGAGAGGGGGCTTTTCTGCGCTCGGATGCCCGGCATCCTGCACTTTTGCTTAAAGCAAAATTATTGCATACTGGCGGAAGGCACAGTTTATCTGTATTCAGTCCGCGCTGCATTCGCCGTGCTTTGCGCGCAATCGCAGTATGCGGTTTCACTGCCAGCATTTTCAGGAGAATTTCAATGGATGTTTTTGAAGCGCTGTTTACCCGCCGCAGCATACGTAAATTCACGGCTGAGCCTGTGAGCGATGAAGACTTGCAGCTCGTACTCAAGGCCGCCATGTGCGCGCCCAGCGCACACAACAAGCAGCCCTGGCACTTTGTGGTTGTGCGCGACAAAGCCCTGCTGGCCTCCATTGCCGAGCGGCACCCCTATGCTAAGATGGCCGCTGAAGCGCCTGTGGTGATTGTGGTTTGCGCCAATCCGGAAGAAGCCAAAGCCCCCGGCTACTGGCAGCAGGATTGCACGGCCGCTCTGGAAAACATGCTCATTGCCGCGCGCGGCCTGAACCTTGGCACCGTGTGGTGCGGCATGTACCCCTTCGAAGACCGCGTTGAACCCATCCGCGAACTGCTCAATGTTCCGGCCCAGATCAACATGCTCGGTCTTGTGGTCATGGGGCACCCTGCGCAACCCTTTGCCGAGGCGGACAGATTCAACGAAAGCAAGGTTCACCTGAACGGCTGGTAAACAGCCTTACTCCGCAACATCGAGGCCTCAACTCATGGATTCACAACCTTTGCGCTCCGGCGCGGGCTGTGCGCCGCACATTGTTGTGGATGACGCGCAACCGGATGATATGGCGGCAGTGCAGGGCATTTACGCCTGGCATGTGCTGCACGGGCTGGCAACATTTGAAGAACTGCCACCCGCTGCGGAAGAAATGGAGCGCCGCCGTCAGGCCGTGCTTGCTCTTGGTTTGCCCTATCTGGTGGCCCGGCAGGACAATACTGTTGTGGGCTATTGTTACGCCGGGCTGTACGGCACGCGGTCTGCTTTCAGATTCTGTCTGGAAGATTCCATCTATGTTGCCCAACAGGCAATGGGGCAAGGGCTTGGGCATGCGCTGCTGCAAGCGCTCATTGCGCGGTGCGAGCGCGGTCCCTGGCGGCAGATGGTGGCTGTTATCGGCCACAGCGGCAACGCTGGTTCCATTGCCCTGCATGCGGCGCATGGCTTCAGGCACAAGGGAGTGCTCCAGTCTGCGGGCTACAAGCTCGGCCAATGGGTAGATGTTGTGCTGATGCAGCGGCCACTGGGGCTTGGAGACACCGCCAAGGCTCTGTAATCGCGGGGCTGCTGTGTCAAAAAATTGCGGCAGCATAGCGTATTACAAAAAAGCCTGTTGCGGTACGGAATGTGTCCTTCTCTGGAATATTCCAAACTGCAACAGGCTTTTTGTTATTCTTGCGGGCAGGCACGCTTAGGCATGACTGCCAACCGTAGTGTTACACGCCCAAGGCGATCATGGCGTCAGCAACCTTGCGGAAGCCCGCAATGTTAGCGCCCACCACAAGGTTGCCCTTGTGGCCGAATTCTGCGGCAGTGGCTGCGGCACGCTGGTGAATGTCATACATGATGTGCTTGAGCTGGTTGTCCACCGCTTCAAACGTCCAGCGCTGCATGCTGGCATTCTGCGCCATTTCAAGCTGGCTGACAGACACGCCGCCAGCGTTGGCTGCCTTGGCGGGGCCGTAGGCGATGCCGGAAGAAATAAAGGCATGCACCGCGTCAAGCGTAGAGGGCATGTTTGCACCTTCCGCCACGCAACCGCAGCCGTTGGCAAGCAGGGTTTCCGCGTCCGCGAGGTTCAGTTCGTTCTGCGTCGCGCAGGGAAAAGCCGCAAAGCAGGGCACGTTCCACACGGCATTGCGCCCGGCGGGATAGGACGCCACAGGTGCGTACTTGGCGGAAGAAACCAGCTCCGCATAGCGGGTGAGGGGGCCGCGTTCAATTTCTTTCACCTGCTTGAGCACGTCCAGCCTGATGCCCTCAGGGTCATAGATCATGCCGCGCGAGTCGGAAACGGTCACGGGCTTTGCGCCCACCTGAATAAGCTTCTGGCAGCAATGGATAGCTACGTTGCCCGCGCCGGAAACCGTGCAGACCTTACCTTCAAGGCTTTGGCCGCGCGCATCGAGCATGGCCTGGGCAAAATACACAGCGCCATAGCCGGTGGCTTCAGGCCGCGCCAGCGAACCGCCAAAGAGCAGGTTTTTGCCGGTGAGTACGCCTTCGTAGCGCCGGGTCAGGCGCTTGTACTGCCCAAAAAGAAAGCTGATTTCCTGACTTCCCACGCCAATATCGCCAGCAGGCACGTCAACGGTTGCGCCAATATGCGTCCAGAGTTCCGTCATGAATGCCTGGCAGAAGCGCATGATCTCCGTCTTGGATTTACCCTTGGGGTTGAAATCAGAGCCGCCCTTGGCGCCGCCGATGGCAAGGCCCGAGAGCGAATTTTTGAAAATCTGCTCAAAACCAAGAAATTTCAGCACGCCCTGATTCACGCTGGGGTGAAAGCGCAGGCCGCCCTTGAACGGGCCGAGAGCCGAGTTGTACTGAACCCGATAACCCCGGTTGACCTGAACCTGCCCTGCATCGTCCATCCATTGCACGCGGAAGGAGACGCAACGTTCCGGCTCCACAATCCGCTCAAGGATTTTCATTTTTGCGTATTCAGTTTGCTTGTCCAAGATGGGTTGCAGACTTTGCAACACCTCTTGCACTGCCTGCAAAAAAACAGGTTCATGGGGATAGGTTTCTTTAAGGTTATTTAACACTCGCTCAACATAAGGCATGTTGCTCTCCTGATAGGGGGGATAAGGATTGCATGAAAAAACTTCCGCATAACATTGATTCAAGCAGGTTTTTTTTAGACAAGATGATGCAGTTTGACAAGAATTTAAAAAAATACGTAATCCGATATGGGGGATATGGCACTTGCGACAAAAAGCCCCGGTCGGCTAACAAGCTGACCGGGGCTGAATGGCCGGAAAAGCGGAAATTTCTGGATCAGCCAGCAAAAGGTTCTGGTGTCGCTTCCAGGGCAGCGTGCAACGCTTCGTCTAGTGTCGGGTGCGCAAACATGAAGGCATCAAGCGCAGAGCCGTGGTATTGCCCTATGAGCAGCAACTGCGCCGCTGTGACAAGGTGCGAAACCCCGTGCCCCAGAGCCGCAATGCCCACAATGCAGCCGTTCTGCCACACAATCTTGATAAAGCCCGACGCATCGCCCCCGGCCTGAGCAATGGCATTGCCCATGAGTTGCGCCCTGGAAACAGCCACCGGGCCGCTCTGGGCCAAAGCCTGCCTGGCGGTAAGGCCCACACGCATGATTTCCAGGCTGCCGTAAACGCAGGAAGGCACCGGCCCGGAAGCGTAAGGGCCGCTTTGCGCGCCAACAATGCGCTGCGCCACATACGCGCCCTGATGCTCCGCAGCGTGCGCCAGCAGGGTTTGCCCGTTGATGTCGCCAATGGCGTAAACATTGGGGGCAGCCATCAGATGCTCATCAACTGCGATGAATCCGCGCGATTTAAGCGTGCATCCGGCTTTTTCCGCTCCAAGATCATCGGTGTTGGGCGTTCTGCCCACAGCCACAAGGGCCTTGGCGGCGGTCAGTTCTCTGCCGTCCTCAAGCACAAGCACAGCAGCGCCCTCACGCGTTGTGAGCGATGCAGCCTTAACGCCCGTGATGCAGGTTATGCCGGTTTTGCCAAGAAGCTTTGCCATTTCCTGACCAAGATCGGCATCTTCAGTGGGCGCAAGGTGGGGTGCGGCTTCCACTATAGTGACCTTGCTGCCCATGGCGTTGAAAAAGTCGGCCATTTCAAGGCCGATGGCCCCCGCGCCCACAACAATCAGGCTTTCCGGCACAGCAGGCACGCACAGCATGTCTGTGCTGTCCAGAACGGCATCATGGTCGGGCGTCATGCCGGGGAATGCGGCGGAGCGGGAACCGCCAGCAAGGATGATGTGCTCTGCCCGCAGATTCTGCACGGTGCCGTCTGCGGCTGTCACCACAACTTCCGAGGGGCTGGCGCAAGCGGCGCGGCCTTCAATAAGCGTTACGCCAAGCTGCTCCAGGCCCTTGCTCAGGGTCTGGGACGAGGCTTTGACAAAACGCTGAATGCGTTTTTGCAGAGCATCGTAGTCCACCTCAATGCTGCCCTTGGCAACGCGTTGGCGCTCAAGACCACGCAGCAATCCCTTGGGAGCGGTTGCGCCCAGCAGCAGCTTGGTAGGGATGCAGCCGCAGTTAAGGCATACGCCGCCCATATGGGTGCTTTCAATCAGCGCAACAGATTTTCCGCCACGGGCAAGTATGCCTGCCGCCTTGGCTCCGCCAGGCCCGCCGCCGATAATGACAACATCAAACGTATTCATGATCTTCTCCAGATATTGGCAGTTGGGTATGTGCCCACACGCACGGTTAATCACGGCGTGGCTGTCATGGCCCCACTGAAGGCTGCTGTTGTAGGGAAAGGCCGCTGGCTCCGCGCCAGGCGCAGTAGAACTCGGCTTGTGGCTGAGCATAGTACGGTGTCTTGAGCATGTTGTCACCATGCGCGCTCTGGCGGCGGCGATAGACTGCATGTTCTGTGTATCGAGGTGGCGTTGTGCTTTTGCCGGAACATCTTAAAAATAATTTTTTATAATCACGCATTTAATAAAAAACGTGATGATTTAATTGCATGAAATAACAGCATATTAATATTTATCTGTGTAACGCTGCGAGTGGTTGGCTATTTTACTGCGAAACCTGTAGTCTTGCTCCATACAAAGCGGAGGTTGTCCTCCCCCCGAATATTCCAGTCACTCCGCAAACTGAAGGAGAACCATATGGAAACCAGCGCAAGAAACGTTTTTTGTGGTAAAGTTGTTGCCGTTAATTCTGGCGCAGTCAACGATGAAGTAGAATTGTCCGTTGAAGGCGGCATCAACATCGTTGCTTCCATTACCAAGGTGAGCACCAAGAATCTTGGTCTTAAGCCCGGCGCCAGCGCAATGGCTCTCATCAAGGCCAGCTTTGTGCTGCTGATGAACGATGCAGAAAACTACCTGCTCTCTACCCGCAACCAGTTTGCCGGTACTGTGAGCAAGGTCACCCCCGGCGCGGTCAATGCCGAGGTTATTGTTGAACTGCCCGGCGGCGCTTCCATCGCCTCCATTGTGACCATGGGCAGCATCAAGAACCTTGGCCTGGAACCCGGCAAAAAGGTTACCGCCATTGTTAAGGCCTCGCAGGTTATTCTTGCTGTAGCCAAATAGATCGATTCATCAAGTTTAGGTTAGGGCCATTTTTACAGGCCTTGATCTGTAGCGGCTCTGCTGTTTGCAATAAACGGCAGAGCCGAATTTTTTGCTCTGGCCTGCGTATATAACGTGCTGAAAGGTTATTATTTTTGAACTATTGCCGCGCCTGAGCCAAAAAAATATGACCTGACCATATAGCCTGCGGCCTCGCCTTCTGATATTTGAGGCGGCGCGGGTGGCTTGCGCCGTGCCATGGCAAAGGACAGGCCCCCGTAATACTCGTACTACTGGAATTTTATGAACAAAAAACTCGTGCGCGATTCCTTTGTGGTTGGGGCGGCCTTGTTCGCCATGTTTTTTGGCGCGGGAAACGTTGTGTTTCCCCCTTACATCGGCCTGACGGCAGGAACGCAGTGGTTCACGGGTTTTTTGTGCTATTACGCGGCAGATGTGGGCCTTGCCCTGTTGACCATATACGCCTTGCTGGCTTCTTCTTGCATTGACAGAAAGGAAGGGCTTTTCCACAGGCTTGGCGGAACTCCTGCCATGCTCATGATGCTGGCAATCATTCTGTGTATTGGGCCGTTGCTGGCTATTCCACGTACCGGGGCCACCGCCTTTGCCATTTCTTTTGCGCCGCTTGGCTACTCTTCCAAGGGGTTCAGCCTTGCAAAAGTGCTTTATTCTGCTGCTTTTTTTGGTATTTCGACCTTGCTGGCATACCGCGAATCCAATATGGTTGACGCCATCGCCCGTTACCTTTCGCCCATCAAGATCGGCGGTTTTTTCCTGATTGTGTGCGCCGCCGTTGTGTGGCCGCTGGGAGAAATCAATCCCAACGTGCGCGATGCGAGGGTCGCCTGGAACAGCATCCTCGCCGGATACCAGACGCTTGATGTCATGGCCTCGCTGGTGTTCGGATATATCATTGTGAATGCGCTTAAGGGCAAGGGCTATACATCCGGCAGCCAGAAGGCGCTCTCTGTTGGCTTGTCGAGCCTTGTGGCAGGCGTGCTGCTGTTCATAATCTATGGCGGGCTGTGCTACCTTGGCGCGACAGGCTCCGGCCTGTATCCTGCTGATACGGAAAAAGGCGCGCTGGTATCCGGCCTTGTGGGCGGGCTTTTTGGCCGTGCCAGCAATGTGCTGCTGGCTGTGATCATGACTGTTTCGTGCATGGCAACGGCTGTGGGGCTGATCGGCACCACGGGCACCTTTATTTCGCAGTTCAGCAAGGGGCGCTTCAGTTACCGGGCTGTGGCCGTTACCACCGGCTTGTTCAGCATGGTGATCTCCAACGTGGGGCTCGACAGCATCATTTCCCTTGCGGCCCCGGTACTGATTTTTCTGTACCCCGGCACTCTTGCTGTTATCGTGCTTTCACTGTTTGACAAGTTCATCAAGAATGACAACATCTTCCGTTTTGCCACCGTAGGCGCTTTGCTGAGCAGCGGCCTGAGCGTGCTTGAAGATTTTGGGCTGCCCATCAAACTGACAGCCTTGCTGCCTTTTGAATCGGTGGGGCTTGGCTGGATATTGCCCTCCCTGATTTTTGGCATTGCGGGCTTTTTTGTGCGTCAGGAGAGGGGCAGGGCGTAGTTTCAGGAGCTATTGCTGACTGGCGCTTTGCGCCGCGCATATTTTTTGCAGAAACAAGATCTGTGCTGGTTAGCCATGATCGGCAGAATGCGACGGAGCCGGCGCTCCATGGGGTGCTGTGTCGATTTTGCCAAAGCATCTGTCGTCAATCATGATGTGCTGGGCTGTCAGCTCGTAAATCATAAAGTGCAGCAAGGCCGCGAGGTCTGCGCCATCGCGCTGGAACTGCGCCAGCAGAATGTTGGCTCTGTCCAGCAGGCGCTGGTGGGCCTGTATGTGCGCGGGTGCATCCGGGTATTCGATCTGATTCAGGATGTGCTCCTCAAACTGAAAATGCTCTACAGTGTCTGCCAGCAGGCTTTCAACAGCAGTGCCGATTGCTTTTTTGTCAGCGCCGGAGCTATCCAGTTGCAGCAGGTTGTTGACTGTCGCAAACAGATTGCGGTGCTGCTGATCAATCTCCTCATGCCCGCATTCGTAAGTTTCGCTCCACTGAAGGCGCAATGCGCTTGAAGGGCTGCAAATAAAATTGCTGATGCTGCCGTCCAGATCCTCCAGCCTGACCTGATTGCGCCCGGCAAGTTTAGCTCTGTACAGGGCCAGATCTGCGCGTTGCATCCATTCGTCCACAGTGTCGGTTGCCCGGCAGGCAGCCACGCCAATACTTACTGTAACCCTTGCATCAAAAGAAAAATGTAGTTTTTCAAGGTGATGGCGGATGTGCTCCGCCAGGGTTACGGCGTCAAAAAAAGTTGATGAAGGTAAAACCACAACAAATTCTTCTCCGCCCCACCGTCCAGGCACATCAGTTGCGCGTATGTCTGTGCGCAGCAATCTGCCAAAACCTCGCAGCACTTCATCGCCAGCAAGGTGCCCGAACTGGTCATTGATGCGCTTGAAGTTGTCCAGATCCAGCATCAACAACGTAACCGGATGCCCATAGCGGTGCATGCGCGCCATTTCCTGCTGCAATATTTCTTCAATGCGTACACGGTTCCAGCAGCCTGTCAGTCTGTCCAGCAGGGCAGCCTTGCGCAAGGCCGCATCCGAACGCTCCTTTGCCATGAGCGCAAAGCCAGTTGATACCATGATCAAGGAAATAAAGGTGACAACATAGAGTGTTACCTGAACCGGTGTGTTCAGAAAAATGCTCATTATCTGGTCTGGGGCAATAATGGCTGTGCAAAACTTCCATGCAAGCGCAATAATTGATAACCCAATGCCAAATACCATCAGGTTCCGCCCGCGCACAGAAAAATCAAACCTGTAGCTTAGCAGTGCCTTTTGCACGAGAAAACCCTGAAATGCCAGCAAGGCATTGATCAGCAGAACGCGAAAGATGACAGCGTCAAAGAAAGCAAGCACACCAATAGTTGTTACCAGGGGTGGCCCCCAGAACAGAACTTTGTGCTTCGGATGAACTCCAAGGAAAATATGAACAGCGTGGTAAAAAATTGCGTATGAAAGAGAGAAAAAAGTGTTTGCGCAGACAATAGATAAAAAATCAGGAATAGTTCCGCGCAGAGCAAAGAGAATATAGCTTGTGGCGTGAATGCAGAGCGCCAAACCCCATTCGCGTAAACCATCGCCTGCATGACGTTCAGAAGCCGCAAGCGCAGATGCCGCAAGCGTAATACAACCGGCGACCAGCATCACGAACATTGTTGGAATATGAAATTCCACTTTAGCTCCAAATTTACCATCTCTCGTTCAAGTGATGTGGTAAGGGTCTAGTACATTATAGTAATAAAAATATATCAACAGTCAAATTATATAATATTTTCTAAAACGGCAACAAGATTACCTGTTTACATGAGCAGTTATTAATAGCATTTGTTAATCCTTGTGGACATGCCAAGGCGATGCTGGCCGCGCACCATTTGCAGCGTATAAACTACGAGCGGAACTCCATCTAGGAGTTCCGCTCGTAGTTTATGCTTTTTTGCAATGCAGCAGCACGTCAATCGAGGGTGAAAATGGACTTGAAGTCTACATTTTCCTGCCACTCTGGCTGATTGCGCTTGTCAAAAATCATGTCGCCAAGCACAAGAAAGTCCATCTCTGTACGCATAAAGCAGGTATAGGCATCCAGGGGCGTGCAGACAATGGGTTCGCCACGCACGTTAAAGCTGGTGTTAACGACCATGGGGCAGCCCTGCTCCCGCCGGAATGTGTCTATCAGCCCCCAGTAACGGGGATTGGTGCTGCGCGAAACGCTCTGGATGCGGGCAGACCAGTCCACATGCGTGATGGCCGGGACAGAAGAGCGTTGCAGATACAGCCTGTCGTAGAGCGGCAGCTCACGCACGTTTTCCGGCAGCGCCGTGCGGTGCTTCTGCGCCACTGGGGCGCACACAAGCATGTAGGGCGACTTGGCGTCAAGATCAAACCATTCGGCGCAGTATTCTTCAAGCACAGAGGGCGCAAAGGGGCGGAACCCCTCGCGAAACTTGATCTTGAGGTTCAGCTTTTTTTGCATTTCAGGTCTTCTGGGGTCACCCAGAATCGACCTGTCGCCCAGAGCACGGGGGCCATATTCCATGCGGCCCTGAAACCAGCCGACCACAGCGCCGTCCGCTAGGTGCTGGGCCACCGTGGAATACAGTTCTTCAATGTTGGTGTATTCGGTATAGGGCGCGTCAAAACGGCGCGCGACCCGCAGAACGTCGTTGCGCGAAAACTCCGGCCCAAGGTAGGAGCCTTGCATGGCATCAATACCGTTGGGGGATGGGCGCTCGTTGCCGCCCCAGATGTGCCAGGCAGCCTGTGCAGCCCCAAGCGCGCCGCCAGAGTCGCCGGAGGCGGGCTGGATCCATACATTCTTGAAAATGCCGCTGCGTATCAGCAGACCGTTGGCAACGCAGTTCAGGGCCACGCCGCCCGCCATGACAAGATTGTCGCAGCCGGTCAGCTCGCGGGCTGTGCGGGCCAGCTTGAGCACGATGTCTTCCGTCACCTGCTGGATAGCCAGCGCCAGGGCCATATACTCCTGACCGATTTCGCTCTCCGCATCGCGAGGAGGAATACCCAGCAGCTTTTCCCACTTGTCGCGCTTGTACATGCGCAGGCCGGTGGCATAGTCAAAGTATTCCATGTTCAGCAGCAGGGAGCCGTCTTCGCGAATATCCACAAGGCTGTCGCAGATGGCTTTTTTGAGCCTGCCCACAAGCTCCATGTCGCCATCGCCGTACGGCGCAAGCCCCATGAGCTTGTATTCGCCCGAATTGACCTTGAAGCCGCAGTACGCGGTAAAAGCCGTGTAGAGCAGACCCAGCGAGTGGGGGAACTGCTGCTCTTTGAGAATGCGAATACTGGCGTTTTCGCCAAGGCCAATGGTGGTGGTCGCCCATTCGCCAACGCCATCAATGGTCAGGATGGCGGCCTTGTCAAAGGGCGAAGGATAAAAGGCGCTGGCAGCGTGCGAAAGATGGTGCTCTGGAAAAAGCATCTTGGGCGAGCCGGGGCCGAGTTTGGCTATGGCCTCGCGCAGCATGGAGCGCATGAACAGCTTTTCCTTGATCCAGACGGGAATGGCGGAAAGAAAGCTGCGCAGGCCAGCCGGGGCAAAGCCGTTGTAGGTTTCAAGCAGGCGCTCGAACTTGAGGTAGGGCTTGTCGTAAAAAGCCACAGCCTCCAGATCGGCAATATTCAGACCGCCCTCGCGCAGCACGTAGGCCGCAGCGTGACTGGGAAATCCGGAATCGTGCTTGATACGTGAAAAGCGCTCTTCGTGAGCGGCTGCCACAATTTTGCCGTCCACCAGCAGCACGGCTGCGGAGTCGTGGTAATAGGCAGAAATGCCAAGAATGGCTCTGGGCATGAAGGCTCCCATATGTCGTTGGCGCTGGGTGCGCCTGATCCGATGCTGTTAAAAAACAGAGTAAATAAAGGGCGCTATGGCCGAGCCGCTGGTCATCACCACAAGCACGCCAAACAGCAGCAGAACGAGCACAAGGGGAAGCAGCCAGAATTTTTTGCGCTGCATAAAAAATTGCAGCAGGTCTTTAAGAAAATCCATTGATATCTCCTGAAGGAACAAATCCTAAAAAGGATGTTCCAGATCTTTTGCTTCAAAGGTGTGATCGCGCGAGACAAAGGTGGAATCCGAGCTTTTTTTCCAACCTTTGCGACGCATGGGGTCATGGCCGAAAAGGCGCATGACAAGCGCCAGCGGGGTCACAACAACAAAAAATATGACGCTCAACAGCAGACGCGACATGACGGAGCCAAGCAGCAGGGAAAGCCCCAGCCAGAGCTTTGCCACGGGCGAATACATGCGGGGCCAGATCATGCCCGCCAGCAGCAGCCCCAGAGCAAGGGGCAGCAGGGTGAGCGACTTGGTAAACATGACGGCCAACAGACATATCAATGTCATGGCCATAGCGGTATCGGCGCATTCCTTGTTGCTCACGGCAGCAGGTAAAAAGCCGAAATGTAGTTTGCGGGTTTGCATCAGTTTCCTCTTGCAGCAGGGGATGATTGCAGGACGGCGCGCACGTATGGCTCAAGAATGTCTGCGGCAACAGCGTTGCCAAAGGCGTTCCAGTGCTTGTCGCAACTGAAATACAGGTCGGGGTATTTGACGCCGCGTGCAAGCATGGCAGGCATCAAGTCCACATAGGTCGCGCCGGTGCGCCCGGCCAGTTCGCGCAGCTTGCGGGCAAGGGGCGGTTCCTTGCCGTCATAGTGCTCAAAATCCTGATAGGCAGGGATGGTGAACAGAATAACCTTGCGGTTTCCCGCTTCGGCCACAAGCTGTTCAATGGAATAGCGCATGATGTTCCATTCGTTCTCGGGCACGGAATAGTACATGGATCCGCCCGAAGGATCACCTATATTTTCAGGTGTCCAGCGGGGGACAAGCTTCATGTTTTCGATTTTGAAATCATTCAGATAAATAGCAACCCGGTACAGGCAGCTCCATTCCAGCAGGGTGAGCTTAAAGCTTTTGGCCAAGGCCTGAACCTTAGTCGGCTGGGGCAGTTTTTTAACCGGGTAAAACAGCTTGTAGTCAGGATAATCGCCAACCAGATATGGGCGGTAATCGTCCGTGTCCTGAGTGTAGTAGAAATCCAGGCTGTTATCTTCAAAATCATTGCGGGGCAGAATGCCCAGCAGAACAACATCATGCTTGAACTGTTTAACCAGATGCTTGTATTGCAGCCATTCCTGAATGGTACCAAAACCGCCGGAAGTGCCAAAATTGAGCACTTCCTTGTCGGTCGACGCCTCAAGCAGGTTGGAGAGCCTAGCTTCCGAGCTGTTGCCCCATCCTTCAATAAAAGAATCGCCCAGTATAACCACGCGCGGCTGGTCTGCATCCTTGGTGCGCTCCTTGTCGCGCATGCCAAAGGCGTTAGAAGCATACTGGGCCGTAAAGCAGGGCTTTTTGTGAAAATATGTGGAAGAAGGGTGGTGCCATACGCCAAAATGCTCGTCGCTGAACGTCCAGAACTTGCTGTTAACGTTCACCAGACTGTAAGACGGCATCTGAATATTTGTGTTTATATACTTGATGTAAAAATAGGATGCCACCTCAAGCATGGCTACCAGCATAAACAGAAAAATCAGGAATCTTTTTAGCATAAAGGAGTGGTTGAAAGAAAGTTTCGGGGTTCAGACGTGTTGGCTTCCTCACCGGAGGCGGCACCTGAACAAAAAGGGCAAAGCGCGGACATAATCAAGTAGAGCATATATGCCTGCTTTGCCAACTTTTCAAGCATGGCTTTGTGGGGGTAGAAACTCTATATCCCCTTATGGCGCGGGCTGCGGCACCTCACTATGTAATCAGAATTGAAAATAACCGCACAAAAATCCGTTTTTGCAGGATTTTGTGCGGTTATTCAATTTTATGCAGATGCGAACAGATGAAGTTTTTGCCCGGCTATCTGATTTCACGTGTGGTGTGAAAGGTTATCTGCGGCCATTCTTCAATAACCCTTGAGAGCCGCCATTCGCTGCTGGAAAGGATGGCAAGGCAGTCGTCGCCGTCGTAGGCGAGGTTTGACTGCTGGTCGGATTTAAAGGACTCCAGCGCCGCCCTGTCATTGGAGGTTATCCAGCGCGCGGCAGAAATGGGGCAGGGCTCGTACACGGCAATAACGCCGTATTCGGCCTTGAGCCGGGCAATGATAACGTCAAACTGCAGCACACCCACTGCGCCAAGAATGTGCGAGCTGTCTGTGATCGGGCGAAAAACCTGGATGGCCCCTTCTTCCGCAAGCTGTTTCAGGCCTTTGGCAAGCTGCTTGGAGCGCAGGGGGTCTGCCAGCTGCACGCGGCGAAAATGCTCGGGCGAGAAGTTGGGAATACCCGTAAACTTGAGCACCTCTGAAGTTGTGAGCGTGTCGCCGATTTTCAGGGTACCGTGGTTATGCAAACCGATAATGTCGCCGGGCCAGGCATCTTCAACGCCTTCACGGTCTTGCGCCATAAAGGTGATTGCCCGCGAAAGCTGCACCTCTTTGCCGATGCGGTGGTGCTTGACCTTCATGCCGCGCTCAAACCTGCCGGAACATATGCGCATAAAGGCAATTCTGTCACGGTGGGCGGGGTCCATGTTTGCCTGAATCTTGAAAACAACGCCAGAAAAATCTTCTTCAAGCGGATTGACCACGCGTTCGCCCGTGGCGCATTCCGCCACGCGGGGGATGGGGCCGGGGGCAAGACGCACAAGAGTGTCGAGCAGTTCCTGAACGCCGAAATTGTTGACCGCACTGCCAAAAAACACCGGGGTCTGCTTGCCCTTGAGGTACAGTTCCTTGTCAAAAGGAAAGCCCGCGCCTTCCAGCAGGTCAATCTCGGTGCGCAGCTGCTCGGCGGCGTCTTCACCAATCAGTTCGACGAGTTGCGGATCGTTCAGTCCGTTGATGACCAGAGCTTCCTTGGGGCGGGAGGTCTTTTTTCCGTCCTCCGCAAAAAAGCGGATAGCCTGCCGCTCGATGTCATACACGCCCTGAAAGCTCTTGCCCATGCCAATGGGCCAGGTCATGGGCGCGGCCTGAATGCCCAGGGTCTGCTCAATATCGCTCAAGAGGTCAAAGGCATCGCGGCCTTCGCGGTCAAGCTTGTTGATAAAGGTCAAAATGGGCGTGTCGCGCATGCGGCACACTTCCATGAGCTTGCGGGTCTGCGTTTCAACGCCCTTGACCGAGTCAATGACCATGAGGGCGGAGTCCACAGCCGTGAGCACGCGGTAGGTGTCTTCTGAAAAGTCCTGGTGACCAGGCGTATCAAGCAGATTTATGATATGGTCGGCGTAGGTGAACTTCATCACCGAGGATGAAACGGAAATACCGCGCTCGCGTTCAACTTCCATCCAGTCAGAAGTGGCATGGCGCTGGGCCTTCTTGGCTTTAACCGCGCCCGCCATCTGGATGGCTCCACCAAACAGCAGCAGCTTTTCCGTGAGGGTTGTCTTGCCTGCGTCAGGGTGGGAAATAATGCCAAAAGTGCGGCGTCTGAGCGCTTCGCGACTCATGGCCGATGATATGTTTGTTTGCATAAATCTGCCTGGAATTCAGAGGTCAGGAGTGTGCCGGTGGGTCGGAATCCGGCTGCATAGCGGCGCAAAGGCCTGCCGCATAATAAGATTGCTGGCTGATTGCGCGGGCCTGGCAAAAAAGCAGCACGGCATCTGCCGTGCGTTTGCGCTGCGCTGCAACGATCAGCATCCACACCGCGAGGACAAAACCTCACGAAACACAGCGTGGGCCGTGCATTTGCCAAAACGGCAATTTAACCACTTATGTTAAGGCAGTCAAACAGTTTGCATGGGGGTGACTGCTTGAATTGCAGATGCCCGAAAGCAACATGAGCCGCAGTTCCAGCTGGTTACAAACCGTTAAGGATGCTTCGCACAACACCGCATGCTGGATTTTCTGGCGCATTTTGATGGATGTTCACTCCACACGCAGCATGGCAACAAGGTCACGCAGTCTGTCCCTGATGCTCATAAAGGCTTTGACCACATCCGGGTCAAACTGGCTGCCAGTGCCTTTGATGATTTCTCGGCAGGCCTCGTCGAAGCTCTTGGCCTGGCGGTATGGGCGTGATTGCAGCATGGCTGAAAGACTATCTGCCACGGTGATGATGCGTGCGCCCAGCGGAATGTGCCCGCTTTTAAGTCCCTGCGGGTATCCGTTGCCGTCAAAGCGTTCGTGGTGGGCGCGTACCATATCCACAATGCCGCAATCCCGCAGGCAGGCTATGGGAGCAAGAATGTCGGCCCCCATGTCTGGATGCTTGCGGATCGCCAGCCATTCCTTGGGAGTAAGAGCGGATGTTTTGGCCAGAATGTCGTCAGGAACGCCAATTTTTCCAAGGTCATGCAGGTGACCAGCCACATGGATTATGTCGGCAACCTGGTGTCCCAGCCCCATTGCAAGGGCCAAAGACTGCGAGATGATGGCAACTTCTTCTGAATGGGCGAGGGTATAGGTATCTTTGGCATCTATGGCTTTGCCGAGTGATTCCGCAAGTTGGTGGATGATTTCTGTCACAGCAGCGCTGCAAGGAACGAGTTTCTCGTGGCGGGTGGCGCTTTCGGCAAGGTTAAGGCGGGAATGACACAACATTACGTATCCTTATGGTCGGCGAAATGCGCCGTTCACGTTCAGACGTGCGGGCAGGATTGAAAACACTTTTCAGATGAGGACACGGATTAGCAGTTTTGAAATCTAATTTCAATGTCAAATTAGCGGTATTCGTAAAAATTTGCAAGTTAGATAATGCACATGATAATAATAAATATCATTTAATAATAGTATGTTATAAGTATATAATAACATAACCTGCGAAGCTGATTAGTACGCAAAACAGGGCCGCCCCAATGGAGCAGCCCTGTTATTCTGTATTGTGCGTCCGGTTCTAGCCGGGGCCAAGTTTATTCTTCAATCCAGCTTCTGGCCCGCTCCACAGCGCGGTGCCACTGGTGCAGCAGTTCCTGCCGACGGTCTTCTGGCATGTTGGGTTCAAAGCGGCGGTCAAGTTTCCACTGGGCGCAGAGCTGTTCTTCGCTTTCCCAGAAGCCTACAGCCAGACCGGCAAGGTAGGCCGCGCCAAGCGCGGTTGTTTCCGTAACCATGGGACGCTCAACAACAACGCCGGTGAGGTTGGCCTGGCACTGCATGAGCATGTTGTTACGGCTTGCGCCGCCGTCCACGCGCAGGGTGGTCAGGGGAACGCCAGCGTCTTTCTGCATGGCCTCCATGATGTCGAGGGTTTGCAGGGCAATGGATTCTATCGCCGCCCTGGCAATGTGTCCGCGATTGGTGCCGCGCGTGATGCCCACCATGGTGCCTCGGGCGTACTGATCCCAGTAGGGAGCGCCCATGCCCACAAAGGCTGGCACAAGGTACACGCCGCCGTTGTCCGGCACGGTGATGGCAAGGCTTTCCATTTCGGAAGAATCGCGGATAAAGCCAAGACCATCGCGCAACCACTGCACCACTGCGCCGCCCACAAAAACGCTGCCTTCAAGGGCGTAATAACGGCCCTTGGGCGTTTCCCATGCCACGGTGGTCAGCATGTTGTTTTTGCTTTCGCGGGCCTTGGTGCCCGTGTTGAGCAGCAGGAAGCAGCCAGTGCCATAGGTGTTTTTGGCCATGCCTTCGGTCATGCAGGCATTGCCGTAGGTAGCGGCCTGCTGGTCGCCAGCCACGCCCGCAATGGGCACAGCCTGACCGAAAAATTCGGGGTGGGTCTGAGCCATAACGCTGGAGGAAGGTGCCACTTCAGGCAGCATGGCGCGCGGCACGCCGATGATTTCAAGCAGTTCGTCATCCCACTGGCCGGTGTGGATGTTGAAGAGCAGGGTGCGGCTGGCATTGGAAGGGTCGGTCACATGCGCGCCGCGCTTGCTGAAGTTCCAGATAAGCCATGTATCAATGGTGCCGAAAAGCAGTTCACCTGCTTCGGCCTTGGCGCGCGCACCGGGCACGTTGTCGAGTATCCAGCGTACCTTGGTGCCGGAAAAATAGGCATCAAGCACAAGGCCGGTTTTCGCACGAATGACCTCAGCCTTGCCCGCAGCGCGCAGCTGGTCGCAAAAACCTGCCGTACGTCGGTCTTGCCACACAATGGCATTGTATACGGGGGCGCCAGTGGCCTTGTCCCACACAACCGTGGTTTCGCGCTGGTTGGTGATGCCAACGGCGGCCAGTTCGTTGCTCTGCACGTTGGCGTGTTTCAGGCATTCCTTGGCAACATGCGACTGCGTGTCAAAGATTTCATTGGGGTTATGTTCAACCCAGCCGGGCTGGGGGAATATTTGGGTGAATTCCCGCTGCGCAACCTGAACAATGTTGGCGTCGCGGTCAAAAAGAATAGCGCGTGAGCTGGTTGTGCCCTGATCAAGAGACAGAATGTATTTATGAGCCATATAATCCTCCGAAAGCATTGTTGGTGTTTGTTGCCGCAGCGCACAGGGGAAATCTGTACGCCGCAGGCAGCACGGAGTTGCTCAAAACGGTCTAAAGCAGGCCTATGGCCTTGCCCACAACATAGGCAAGCACAGCGCCGACCATGGGAGCGCACACCGGAATCCAGGCATAGGCCCAGTCAGAAGAGCCCTTGCCGGCAATGGGCAGCACAGCATGCGCAATGCGGGGGCCAAGGTCACGGGCGGGGTTGATGGCGTAACCGGTGGGGCCGCCAAGGCTAAGGCCCAGAGCCCACACAAGGATGCCCACCATGTAGGGGCCGTAACCAGAAGGCAGGGTACCATTGTTGGTGTGGAAAATGGCGAAGATGCCAAAAAGCAGCATGAAGGTACCGATAACTTCGCACAAAAAGTTCTGTCCGTAGCTGCGGATGGCAGGCGCGGTGCTGAAGACAGCCAGTTTGAGGCCGGGGTCTTCAGTGGGAGCCCAGTGGGGCAGGTAGGCAAGCCAGACAATGGCCGCGCCAGTGAAACCGCCAGCAATCTGCGCCAGCATGGTTGCGAACGCCTGGCTTGCGCCGTAAACGCCAAGCATGGTTTTAGCCAGGGTCACTGCGGGGTTGAGGTCAGCCTGAGGCGCGCCAAGCGCCACCGAGGTAAATACGCCGAGCATGACGCCAAAAGCCCAGCCCGCCGTGATAACAATCCAGCCGCCGCCGTTGCCCTTGGAGTCTTTAAGCAGAACGCAGGCAACAACGCCAGCACCAAAGGTAATCAGTATCATCGTTCCAAAAAATTCACCAAGAAGGTTGGTCATGGGCATATCCTTCACAAGTTGTTGATATTGTGCGAGTCTTTCGACTTGCCATCTCCTGTTCCAATAGCTTGCTGGTAAAAATGGGGGGACTGCTTGGCGCAATTTTCCTTTCTGCTTGGATGCCGAAGGCTCTTTGATATTTGAATGTCGTTTTACAAAACGTGCGTGTCTGATGCAGATATTGAGCCGGAGCATCACAACTGGTTATATGTTTATAAGGAATACTAATCCTATAATTTGATATATAATGAGATGGAAAAAAGATTGCAAGTACATTGCAATTGTTACAAACAGTAAGAATTATCATTACTCCAAAATGAGTTATTCCGATTGCCATATTATAAATCTGCCCGAAAAGTAAAAAAGCCGCCCGAAGGCGGCCATGTATAGTGGGAACAAAACGTGCGTCACCCGTGAGTTTTCATGTCGCGTATTAGCCCTTGCAGTGCAGCCGTTTGCCGGGAGAGGGCATCCACTGCCTTGCTTGCGTGATCCATAGCCTGCGCAGTTTCGGCAGAAATGGTTGCGACTTGCTCGACTGATCTGTTGATTTCTTCGCTGGTTGCCGATTGCTGCTCACTCGCAGCGGCAATTGCCTGGATTTGATCGTTAACATGCTCTACATACTCAAGTATTTGCCGTAGTGCATCGCCAGAGCGGGCAGAGAGCGTGGTTGCTTCTTCAATAGCTGCGCCCACGTCTTCCACATTATCAATATTTTTTCTTGTGCCTTGCTGAATACCGGTGATGGCGTCGCCAACTTCACGGGTGGCTGTCATGGTTTTCTCTGCAAGTTTGCGCACTTCATCAGCAACCACGGCAAAACCACGGCCCGCATCGCCAGCCCGGGCAGCTTCAATGGCAGCGTTGAGCGCAAGAAGGTTTGTCTGGTCGGCAATATCCGCAATAACGTTCATGATTTGCCCGATGGCTTCGGCCTGTTTGCCCAATGCTCCCATATCCTGCTTGATTGCTAATGATTTTGCATGAATGGACTTAATGTTCTCAACCGCAGTGGTGACAATCTGTACGCCCTCAATGGTCTGTTTTTGGGCGTTGTCAGAAACACCTGCTGCGAGTTGGGCATTTTTGGCGACTTCAAGCACTGTCGCATTCATTTCTTCCATGGCGGTGGCTGTTTCGTGCACGCGGTTTGACTGTTCGTCCGCTCCACGGCTGGATTGAGTTATCTGCGTAGAAAGCTGCTCCGCAGCGCCAGAGATTACTCCAACCACTTCTTCAAGTTGTTGAGCTGCCTGCAACATGCCTTCTGCCTTGGCTCTTTCAGCCATCAGCTTTGATTGCTGGGCTTCAGCAGTTGCCTTGCGGGCGGCTTCGGCTTGCAGTTCTGCCTCTGCCTGCCGCGTTGAGGCCTGGGTGAAACTTTCGCTGAGCTTGTCGCGCATTTCGCGCATGGCGGCAAACAGACCGCAGTTTTTACGGCTGCCGTGCAGGCTCATATCCACTTCGAGGTCGCCGTGGGCGATTTTGCGCGCCACGTCTGCGACATCGGCAGGTTCCGCACCAAGCTGCGCCATGAATGACCGGATTGTAAAAAATGCCCCAAGCGAGCCCGTGATAATTGAAATTCCGGTCAGAACCCATTGCAGCATCAGGCTTGTGGCAAGCTCGTTCTTTAACGTGCCCAAGTTGTGGCTTGCCACGCCGGTCTGTTCTTCAATAAATGGTTCCAAAGCGGTTGTGAGGGCTTCTGTGGCATTGTCGAAATCTTCCATGAGTTCGTTGCCGGCCTCTATGCCCTGGTTGATGTAAGTATCGGCCATCTTGCGGCCCAGCGCGTACATGGCGTCAAATGACGTGACCAGTGCGGCAAGTTTTTCCTGCGATTTTTTGTTGTTCTCAAGAGCGAATTTGTTTTTGAATTTCTGCGCATGCTCATGAAAGGTATCTGCGGCTTCCTGCGCCTCTTTATAGCCATCTGGGCTGTGCGTTGCGGAAACGTCAGACAGAAATTGCTGCACCTGCACTGTTTGCAGCTTCATATCCGCTGCCAGCATGGCCAAGGGCATGCTTTCATCAGCCGTTGTATCGGCAAGAAGGTCGGCCTGGCTCAGGTTGTGGCGCATAATCAAGGCGCTGAGCAGTATCAGAAAAAAAATGGAACCAAAGCCCAGCCAAAGCCGAGTCGCTACTTTCAACTGCATGTCGCGCCTCCCCCAAAAGTATGAGGTTGAATGGCCGCAAGTGCGGATATAAGTATTGCACAATTATACATATTGAAATTGATATGTTAAACGTGGGAATGATTCTAGCAGCTCATAGCCCACGGAGTCTGGCTCTCCTGCAAAGCTGCTTGGAATGCAGATGGAGCCATTCCAAGCATTTTGGTTATAATCACCCTAATGCGCCTTGCGGACTGTGTCCATACGCCACGGCGTAAAAATATTGCTTATTGGTTTCACCAATGGTGGGATGCGCGCGCAAAAATTGCTGCACCAACGCAAAAGGCCGCCCGGTGATGGACGGCCTTTCACAAAGGACGATTGCACTCAGGAGCTTCAGCCTTGATTTTTCATGTCGCGGATAAGCCCTTGCAGCACCTGCGCCTGCTGCGCAAGGCCGTCAACGGCATGCGCGGCATTTTCCATTGTTTGAGCCGTTTCGGCAGAAATGGTTGCAACCTGCTCAACAGACTTATTAATTTCCTCGCTGGCGGCAGATTGCTGCTCGCTTGCCGCTGCAATAGCCTGAACCTGATCATTGACAAGGTGCACAAGCTCAAGAATCTGTTTGAGCGAATCGCCGGAGCGGATTGAAAGTTTGGTCGCTTCTTCAATGGCGCTCGCGCTCTGTTCCACATTCACGATATTTTTTCGCGTTCCGGCCTGAATATCGCCAATGGCCCGACCCACCTCCTGGGTGGCAGACATGGTTTTTTCCGCCAGTTTGCGCACCTCATCAGCAACAACGGCAAAGCCGCGCCCGGCATCGCCCGCCCGGGCAGCTTCTATAGCAGCGTTGAGCGCAAGCAGGTTGGTCTGGTCTGCAATGTCGGCAATAACGCTCATAACCTGCCCGATGCTTTCGGCCTGCTTGCCCAGTACGTCCATATCCTGCCGGATGGCAAGGGATTGCGTGTGCACAGACTCAATGCCCTTGACCGCATCGTTGACAATCTGCGCGCCTTCCAGAGCCTGCTGCCGGGTCTGGTCTGCGATGCCGGCGGCCTGCTGCGCATTTTGGGCAACTTCGCGCACGGTGGCATTCATTTGCTCCATGGCCGTTGCGGTTTCGCGCACGCGGCCAGACTGATCGTCAGCTCCGCTGCGGGATTGGTCTATCTTAACCGCAAGATCCTGCGAAGCGCTGGAGACAATTTCAACCACATGTTCCAGTTGGCTGGCAGCGTGGAGCATCCCTTCGCTTTTGGCGTTCTCTGCAAGAGCTTGTGCCTTTTGGGCTTCCACAAGGGCCTTTCTGGCTTCTTCGCGGTCATGTTCCGCTTCGGCCTGAGCGGTAGAAGAAGCCTTGCGGTAGTTTGCCAGATTGTCTGCCGTGCTGTTCAGCGCCAGAGCCAGAGTGCTCAGACTGGCAAAGCTTCCGGCAGCGAGGCGTTCATCTGACTGCTGGGTGCCAAGGGTGGAGGCAAAAGACACACACTGGCGCATGGCGCGCAGATCCCTGTTGGTCAGGAAATATCCTGCGCAATACACCAGACATATGGCAAAAATAAATTCAATCCACATCAGGGTGCGCCGCGATGCGATGTCCTCATTCATTTCAGCCATGGCTGTTTCAGCAAGGGCGGTAATATTTGCGTCAAATTTTTCAAAATGTTCGCGAAAAGCCACGGCATAGGGCGTGGCTTCCTTTTCATAGGTCTTGTAGGTGAGGTAACGCTGGTCTGCGGGGATATCCTTTAAGGGAGCAACAAGGCTCTGGCCGTTGTTCATAAATGCAATTGCCGCCTCATGGGCCTTGTCAGTCAAGGCTCTGGAGTTTGCAGGCAGCTTGAGGGAGGAGAGTGTGGCAAAGTGCTTTTTAACGGCAGCAATGGCTGTGTCTATTTGCTTGAGGTCTTTGTCAATATCGCTGCCAAGCATGATATTTCTGGTTAATCTGCTAAAATAATTTATATTTTTAGTTATTTCCAGGGCCATGATCCTGCCTGCGATGGCGGTATCGCGGGTGCTGGCGAATTTAATTTCAATATTGTTAATTGCCTGCAACGAAAAGCAAAATAGCCCGGCCATGGCAATGGCCCCAACTGAAATAGTGAGGATAAATTTTCCACGTAACGTATGCAGTATCTGACTGATCAAAATGACTCCTCCGGAACAGTAGTGACATAACAGGGCTGATCACAGCGCAATATGTTGACAAGACACGGTTGCAACAAATGATTTGTGTTTATCATTCAGTTACAAGTGATGGTATCAATAGTAGTGTTGCTGTAATTTTATTTTCGGAATTTATGTTACAATGTTTATATTTCATAAATATAAATATTTTTTTCACATGCAAAGATTCATGCGAAAAACAAATGTTAAAAAATATAACATTCGATAATTTTTGCTTTAGAAATATTGTTATGACTTACTATAGTAATGTTGAGGTATTGTTCGGACAAGAGCGTGTGATATTATCAAAACTGAACTATCTTGTTTTTGACCTGATTGTTGAAACATTGATTAAGTGTATAGGATATGATGCTTTAAAAACTGCAAATAAAATCATGATTCATTTTTTATAATATTTATTGCGCAGATATCACGTAACAATTTTTTTAAGCTTACTTTTTTTTAAAATGTACAACTCGGTATAAATATGAAAAAAATTTATCCGATAAGTGAATATCATTGAGATTATCCAGCTTGATAGACGCATATTCTATTTCAGGATAATTTCTATAGTTTTATTTCACATAAATATTGCTGCTTGTAGCTGTATTTGTATCTTAAAAATTCATTTTTATTTGTTTGTTGGTGACAGTATTTGCAGAATATATGATTTATTGCAGATAGTTGTGCATAAAGTTAAAAAGTGTTGGAACAGATATTGCTAATGATCCCAGGCAGGCAAAAAAAGTAAAATCTGGCAGTTAACGAGATGGCCATGAACACACATAGGCTTATGAGTATTTTTCGGTTTGACACGATCAGGGGACGCATTCGCGCCTATACCATTGCCATTGTCTGCATTCCAATTATCATTGCGGCTCTATTTTTTATTTTTTTTCAGCAAGAACGCCTTATCGAGCATGAAAAAAATCAACTTTCTGAAATTCTCAGTCAAAATAAAAATACAATTGAAGCGTATGTGGACGTGTGCTTTCAGGATGTTTTATTTTTGACAAAAATTATTCAAGCGCACAGATCAGATATGGAGACTGCTGCAAAAGAATTTAGCGATTACGATGAAAGCCACACAGGCATTGCGGCAGCCGTATTTGTCAATGCACAGGGGATTTCAGAAATTGACTCCATGGGCAAACCCGGTTTGTACGGCGGTGACAGGTATTACTTTAAACAAGCAATGATGGGCCGCCGTGCAATTACAACAGGAATCAAGGGGCGTGTTTCCGGCAAGCCCGTGTGCATGTTTTCAATGCCAGTGACTAATCAGGCTGGAGAATTTGACGGGGTCGTATTTTTGTCCATTCTCGTTGGCGAGCTGGACGCTTGGCTGCACGGATCTTTTGTTCCAGATAAACAAGGGCTGATACTGTGTGATGCGCAGGGAAACATACTCGCACCCCACACTGTGGTTGCAAGCAACTCAGACGATGCTGCAAAACAGGTTCCCTTGCAGCTCATGCAGCTTGGCAAAACTGTTCAGATTTTTGTGAATGATCAGGGCGTGCGCATGCTCGGCGCTTCCGTTACTGTAGGGAGCGGTGGCTGGCGGCTGGTGTATTTTCGGTCAGTAGACGAAATTGTTGCAGGATACAAATGGCTTACGATTTTTGTCGGTCTTGGATCGCTCTGCGCCATATTGTTCATGATGCCATTGATGCTGCGTTTTAGCCGCAGCATTGAAGCTCCTCTTGAGGAGCTAACAGCCTATGCCCTTGAGCTGCGTAAAAATAATTACGAGGCAACAGGGCAATTGCGTGACCAGAAAAATATGCCCAGCGAGCTCAGAATCCTGTTTGATGCATTTACTGTAATGAGTTTCAGGGTCGCCAGGCAGATTAAAAAGGCCGAGGCCGTGAGCCTGAAAGATGCGCTCACAGGCCTGCACAACCGCCGTTTTTTGCAGGAAATGGGCACAGAATTTCTTAAAAAAACGCATTCAGCAGGCCAGCAGTGCGCTTGCCTGATGCTTGATATCGACCACTTTAAAAGTATCAATGACACCTTTGGGCACAATGTGGGCGATCTGGTTTTGCAGCACACAGCGCGGATAATCAATGCCGGCGTACGCAGTGCAGACCTCCTTGTGCGCTATGGAGGCGAGGAGTTTGTGGTTCTTGTTGCCTGTACGGATGCCCGGCAAGGTGAAGAACTTGCCCATCGCATACGGCATGCAGTGGCAGCGAACCCCTTGTCGCACGAAGGCAACAACCACACGTTAACAATAAGTATTGGTGTGGCGGTATGCGCAGATATGGCAGACACGGTGGAATCGCCAAAATCCGCCGAGGCGGCGCTGGCCGTCATGCTGATCCGGGCGGATAAAGCCCTGTACGCTGCCAAGGAAGCTGGGCGTGATGCCGTGGTGGTTTCAGGCTAAGACGGCAACCATAAGATATGCGTTGGGAACGCTGCGCGAATCAGGCCAGCCCTTTTGTTAATCAGCATCCTGCGTTTTATACAGATTAAGCGCCGGATGGCAGGCAGGTTTTGCCGCTGATTTTTTGAATAAGCTTGTTGAGCGCGCCCGCCTGTAATGCGAGCTGTTCCACAGCTGTTACAGACCGTTCCATTCCGCTGGTTGTTTGATCTGCCACACCGCTGACTTCATTCAATACCTGATGGATTTCTTCACTGGTTGCCGACTGTTCTTCAACTGCGGTCGCAATGGAGCGCACCTGATCAGTGGTTAATCCAGCCAGTTCCAAAATTTCATACAATGCTATGCCGGATTGATCCGCTAGTTGCGTTGCTTCTTGCACGGCTAGAGCGGCATCTCCCATGCCTTCAGCGGTCTTGCCAGCGCCAGATTGAATGGCGGTTATGGCAGAGCTTACTTCCGCAGTTGCTCGCATCGTTTTTTCTGCAAGCTTTCTGACCTCATCGGCAACCACAGCAAATCCACGTCCAGCTTCACCAGCACGGGCTGCCTCGATAGCGGCGTTCAAAGCCAGAAGGTTGGTCTGATCGGCAATATCTGTGATGACATCCATGATCTGCCCGATATCGGCAACCTGATCGCCCAGGCCGCTGATATCTTTCTTTAAAATGTCTGTTTGTCCTTTCACGCGGCTAATTGCAGCAACCGACTGCTGCACCGTGGCGGCACCTTTCTTGGCCTGCTGCATGGTTTTGTCTGCCTGCTGGCTTGCGTCGGAGGCATTTTGGGCAATCTCCACAGCTGTGGCGTTCATCTGGCTGATGGCCACAGCGGCCTCAGCCGTACGGACGTGCAAGGTGTTCATGCCCTTGCTCGTTTGCTCTACAACCGTTGAAAGTTCTGCTGCTGCCGTTGAAACCTCCCCGGCAATGGATCCGGCCTGTTCAGCTGTCTCGCAAATAATCCTGTTTGAGGTAAGCAGTTTTTCCTCCTGCTCCCGGAGTTCCGTGAGGACCGTGAACTGGACAAAACAACCAATAAAAGTTGCTGCCGGATCATATATGGGGGTGGCATCAAGTTTTATAAAAAATGCTTTGCCTTTTGTATCGTGACCTTCAAGTGTGCGGCCAGGGTTTGCCTGTTTTTCTTTGAGCGCTGTAAGTATGTCACCTGATATTTCTGAATTGTGGAGGAAAAAATTTGTTACATGAGTTCCAAAGTGCGTGTCGGCCCTTTGTTCCATAGCCAGAAAATCACACAAGAGCTGATTCAGATATGTGATGCGGCCTTCCTGATTAACCACCAGGCAGGGAGTAGCAACGCCGCCGAGTATCCCCTGCACAAATCCAAGTTTTTCCTTGAGAGCCGTAACCATTGCTTCGAGGTCTTGTTTCAGTTGATTAAGTTCGGCTGTACTGCCGTCAGCCTTAAGAATTGCATGGAGGTTGCCCGCCGCAACCGCGTTGCTATACAGCACCATGCCCCTGATGGTGCGCGTAATGCCGCGACCCACCAGATATGCCAGCAGCGAGGCCAGTACCAGCGCAACGCCCGTTGCCAACAGCATGGTTGCGCGTTTTGCTTTATAATCATCGATGCGCACAGCAAGTAACACATCCAACTCAGCGGCGCACACCTCCCAGTAGCGAAATGCTGCATTAAATGCCTTTTCGCCTGCGGCCATAAATTCATTCTGAGGTATTGCTGCCCCAGCCGAAATGCTGTTGAGCATGGTAATAAAAGGTTCTGTGGCCGCCTTGTAGCTTTCAAGCGCCGTTTTAAGCTTGGGCGCAAGCGAAGGACTGACCCCATAAAAATTGGGGTCTTCGTTCAGGGCCGTCTGAGTGTCAGCCAGAATGCGGGAATAGTCGGACTCCTGAAGCATTGCAGCCAGCGTGTGGAACTGGCGCCGTTCGTTTTCTCCAAGTTGGGATCCGAGCAGGGTCGCGTTGCCAAAATCAAGGATTGACGCGATTCTGCGCTGGGTCTGGGGCAGCGTGAGCAGGGTCATATCCATTGTGTAGTAGCTGTCCAGGTCCGGATCAAGAATCAGATTTGAGGTGTCGCCGCAGTGAGTAATCATGCCCGAAACATCTTCCATCAATTGGGCAAGCCCCTCTTTGAACGCGGCGGCATCATTCTTCCTGCTTTTCAGCTGCGCCCACCGATCTGCAACGTCGCCTGGAAAAAGGTGGGAGCGACCACGAATTTTCAGGCCATCAGCGGTGAATTGCAGGTCAGATCCATGCAGCCTGTTTGCCGCCTCAAGTTCGGCAAATGCCTGATCAACCTTGCGCTGGCCATCTGGCTGTGTTGTTTTTGGCAGATACTCCAGCAGATTTTCCAGTGGTCGTTGAAAAGAGTTACCCTGGGTTTCCAGACTGCTGAAAGAGATTTGCGAATTGATGTTGGATACAGAGATGTAAAGCAAAACGCCCAGAGGCAATACAAAGGCTATTCCAATAGACGTCAACTTGCCGGAAAGTTTGATGTTTCTTAAGGCCATGATAACGGTGCTCCAGAGTAAAGTAACCACACCGTTCTGCCTGTGGATAAGCACTGGCAGAACAGTTGGGCATCAAGTTCAAAAAACGCGGAACAGGCAGAATCGTACATTGAGCACGTACGTATCTTGTTGCGCAGCATTTTTTGAACTGTTCTTTAATCTGCCCTGAAAGGGGGGAGGAGCAGAGAACGACTTATTGGCACAAACGCTCTGGCGCACTGTAACACGTATAATTGTGCACACCGCCGCATCAGGTCCAATAAAGTTCACCCAACTCCGGGGGGAGGAGCTCTGGAGTGGCAAATTGTATATAAACTTGCTGAATTCTTTTATCCCAAGTTGTATATGTTCTGCAAGTACTAGTGCCCTGGCGTGCGTAGCGGAATCGGATTCAGAAAATGAGGGCAGTACTAAGGGTACTGAACGCAAATGATTGCTATAAAACTAGTGTGTCTTTAGTAGATAGCTAGTGCTCTCTCTATTTTTATAGAAATTACCCTAAACGATGGCGTTCAGATGGTAGAGATGCTCCAACAAAAGTGTCCTTGTTGGCGGCAAAAGAGCGCCATACTCTTGGGAGCAAAGCCAAAAAGGGTTAATTCTCTCTTGCCTTCTCCTCAAAATAATCTTTTAGCGCCACAGCATTATTTATTTCTGTAGCTTTTGCGGCGTAGAGCAGTATCACGGTCGGATTCTGGCGGAGAATGGTCAGCATCTGCGCAACAGCAGATGAGGCAGCATCAAGCTCGGCGAAATAGCGCTTCTTGAATTCTGGCCATTTGGTTTCATCGTGTGCGAACCACTTCCGCAGGTTGTCTGAGGGGGCGATATCTTTAAGCCACACATCCCACGGGGCAGCGCTTTTGGAAATCCCCCGGGGCCACAGCCTGTCCACAAGAACCCGTATTCCTGCTGGCTCGGCATCGTGTGCATATACGCGGCGCAAAATAATATTCATGGCATTAACCCTGTCTGGGTGTGGCGACATTGCTAAGATTGCGCAGCGCAGGGGGCAATGCAAGTAAAATAGCTAGTAACTTAGTTGGTAGATTCCTGGTTAAAATTTATCTACTAGTTGATTTGCTGAAAATTTGACTGGAGGCATTGCTTGAAATTCGTACAGAACAGCGCATTTTTGATACTGTTTTTGCTCATATCCGGCTGCGGCTTGATTATTGATATTGCATGCCTTGCGACAGGAAGACCGGGGACACAAAAACCGGATTCTGAAAAAACAGACTTTGAAAGATCAATGGATAAAACAAATAAAGAGCAAGGCAATTGGGTACGGGACCAACAACGGAAGTTAGAAGAAGATCGACAACGCAGCATAAGAGAGAGCAATGAAAAGATGCAGCGTTGGGCAGAAGAAGCTAAGCAAAAGCAGAAAAATTGAAGTTTACCTGAGTATTGAGTTGACCAGTATTGGGGTGGCAAAGCCACAATTCGCGCTAGGTCGTAATCCCCGTTACATATCTGCTTGCTCTGCGGCAGAAGCGCACCGAGGAATGGGCAAAGCCTTGAGCAATGCGGCCCGCATTGGGAGATATGTTTGGAAGAATAGCGGTGTCTTTGGATTTGCGCCTTGTAGCGCCGCGCTTAAAGGAAAAATCCTGGAATGATTATATAAGTTGACAGAGCCGGCGGTTCCGCGTAGATACACCTTTCGCGTCGGGATGTAGCGCAGCCTGGGAGCGCACTTGAATGGGGTTCAAGGGGTCGAAGGTTCAAATCCTTTCATCCCGACCAGAATTTGGGGGAATTCATGGAAACATGAATTCCCTTTTTTCGTTGGTGGCGAGGAGCCGTTATTCAAATGCAGCTCCATATATTTTTAAGCGAATCCATAACCTTTTAACAGGATTAACCTCCCACCCAAATGCTAGTTTCGGAAAATTTTGAGTAGACCCTATTGCAAAAGCACCCACAAGCCGCTCCCCAGTACGGCATTTAATTTCGCAATGTTGATTATACTCCATATTCTCTAGTTTACCTCTCTTTTCAATGTCATATCTGTCGCATTCTGACGCGCATTCACCAATCCAAGGGATTGACTCCAATTGTCCATCCTCTTTAATAAATCCATAGTCTCGTATGGAAATAGGTCGAAAGCTTTTGCTAACGATAAACATAGCATCTCTATCATCCATTTCAGAACGGTAGGAGCCATATTTAACTACAAATCTATCCTTCCTCTCAAACAACTTATCATAAATAACGATTATACCGCCTATTGCAGATATAAGAATTCCAAAATCAGACAGATTTATCATAATAAAAGCCTACCTTGCAGACTTTAAAATATTGTGTATGGGTCAAATTAATTCATGGAAATATAGATTTTATTTTTTATTAAAAACTATGCATGAAATAGTGATAGCACAAGTTAGTTATTGCATCTATACATTTGCCTAACTAGCACTACAATGAAAAGTAAAAATGACCATACAGATGTGATGCATAAAAAAATTAAATATTTAAATGTTTCAGTTGTATTATAATAGGCAAGAAGTGTTGCTATATATGTAATACACCCAATGAAAGTAATGTATAAATAATTTAATAATAATATTTTAAAATATCCCTCTTTCTTGTATAATTGTAAATGTGGAGAATCAATAGAAAATAATATTGCTATTGCAGTAGTAATAAATCCAACAATAGATATTGTTGAAGATGCTACAATTGATGAGAAGCTATCTATTTTTTGGCAGACAATAGTAAAATAACATTCAAAAAAATTAGTTTTCGTGAGAAAGAAAAAAAGCATTCCAGGAATTGTCACGTTCATACATAGTAGCACTAGTGACATCGTCAGAATTTTGTTTGATTTTTTCTTCATTAATAAAATCTCTTACTTTATCTATAACAACGTCATTTGCAATGTCTTTCTTATTCATTGTTGCCGCAATTGATTCTTCATTCTGTGATATGCTTATAATATCACTTACAGCTCCACTTCCAACGATATAAAAATCTGTGGCGGCTTCTCCAAATTCATGCTTAGCTTTAACTACAAATTTTTTTAAATCTTCATCCTTGATAGTAGAAGCAATTGCCTGAAATGATGCATTGATATCCTTTCTCTTCTTTGGTTTAATAATTATTTCAATAGCATCGGTGTCAGTTTCAATTTTGTCTCCGAAGTATTCTTTAAGACACTGAAAAATTCCATTATTCATTCCAACTTCAAAAGTTGCCCTTCCAACAAAGGGCATCTTCAATACTTCTGCAGTGGTAGCAGAAGATGTGAGAGGATAAACTTTGAAATTTATTCCCAGAACATCGAGATTTTTTAAAATACAATTTATTAATTGCGTGAATTTGGTAATTTTGGGTCCGTAAAAAGTTGACCCAATGCCAAAATAATCTTTTCTTGGAAGAATATATGACGCGAAACCCAATGATTCATCAGCAGATAGCTTATCATAAATATCAGACTGAGACATTTGATTTTCATTTATAGCTTTAATAATTTCTGAACTTTTTGTCATTACAAAAAGATATACTCCATCAGAAACATAAAATATAAATAATTTTTCACCGAATTCAGTTACTAAATTCTTTTTAAATGCAGCAGGGGCATGACGATCAAAATTACGAATAAATTCTCGCAAATTAAAGGAATATTTAGATTCTGTAGAATCCAGAACTAAATAGTGTGCGAAGTAGTTAACTTTCATGCATCCCTCATTATTTATCGTTTCATAAAAAATATCAGCAAATTTAAACAATGCAACTTATTTCGAACAAGACATATTTAACTATCTAATTTTAATATGTTATTTGGAAAAAATTAGAATGATGCTATAAGAATACGAAGTTGTTCATCTGCCACTCATGGGTATTATTAGCTTTATTTCTCCCTCCTTTCCCCAATACCCCCCTCCAATCCTTCCGCCCCCAAATCTCCCCCTAGGGTTTGCCCTGGGTCGAATTTGAGCCCTACTGCGATTTTTTTCTTGGAATGATGGTTGGGTCAGGATTTGTTAAAAAATCCCCTTAGAATCAAAATTTGGCCCAAAGTTCGATTTCATATGGTAACGGCAAGATCATGCATATATGCAAATAAAATCGCTCTATTGAATATTTTCAGATAGATATGTGAATACAATCTATTTGGAGGTATTCTGATGGAATGTAATGATTGGAAATTGATTTGCTGTTACACAAGGAAACGAGCAATCGATGATGGAATCATGGTTGATGTATCAGATTTTGTTAGCGACTTTGGGTTTATTGTTCCAGTTGCAATAACAAATAACCTTTTCACACGGTATATTCAGCCAACAAATAAATTGGCTGAAGCTGGACAATCTTCAGAATCAAGAATGATTGATTTGCTCGTTGTTATGATGATAAAATTATTTCAACGACCAAATACAGAACAACTTTCATTCAATGTTAGCTTTGACATGGAATATGAAGAGAAGATTGAATCAAAGCTCGTTCAAATCTTAGCGGTAATCGGTCAAGGTGATGCTGGGGAACCAGTGCTGACAATAATGCTACCTGAAGACTTTTAGTTAAAAAAAATGGCCGGAATTAGTCCGGTCTTTTTTTGTGAATTAATAACTTAGCAACTTAATATGGTATGAGGCAGTGTTCATGGTGATTGAAAAGATGTTCAAGCGATGAAGCAACTGTATGAAGCGTGTATCAATGATCTTAAAAACTAACTGTAATAATTGACAAAATAAATCTGTCCGTTAATTTTGAGCTACGATTTCGAATGGATTTTGCCGTTAAAATCACATCACAAGGAGTTATTGATGAGAAATGCTGTCTGTTTTGTATTAGGTATGTCTAAGATGCTTACATTACATCATATTCCATGAACTTTGCTTAATCAGCGGTCCTATGCCGCATGATTAGCGAACTGTCTTCTTATTATTGCAACATGATGATTTTATTATATTTGTAAAGAAAGTTATTTTATTTAAGTATGTTATTTAGTCGTAGTTTAAAAGTATTCACAAAATTATTTTAATTACGGTGAGTTATGAAACAATACAGAATTTGCGAAGGTTTTAAACATGAGCATCGTACAGAACACACCTCAAGAGAATTCTAACTTTAAAGCACTGAGTTTAGAAACACTTTTAAAACAAAGCTACAACGTTGAATATCTGATTGATCAAATTCTTCCAAAAAATGAATCACTGTTAATTGTTGGAAAATGTGGATGCGGAAAATCAACTTTGGTGATGCAGATCGCTGTAGAGCTTTGCGACCCATCACATAACTTGTTCTTAGGTCTGTTGCCAATTTCACCAAGTCCACAACCTCGCAAAGTACTCATAATCCAAGCTGAGAACCATGGTGGAGGACTTTCGAAGCATTTTACCGAAATGCTTCAAGGACGGTCCATGGCATCGTGCCAATCGATTTTGACCGGAATCTATTTCATGAGCAACAAGCTCACAGGTAGGGCCAGCGGTGATTTGATGGCACCAGCGTTTTACGCAGAGGTTGAACGGCTTCTTGCAGCCGGGCACTACGATGTTGTTATTCTGGACCCTCTCGCGAGTTTCCATTCGAGCGAAGAATTCAATAATGAGCAGATGCGGCGCGTATTGGATAGGTTGCAAGCTCTCACTGAGAATTACCATGCAACGCTGATTGTGGTGCATCACGATGGTAAAAATCCCGCAAACTCTACTGGGGGTCGTGGTGCAAGCTCAATCGGAGATTGGGCCGCAAACGTGTGGCAGATTCGGAACAATAAAGGAAAGTTTGAGCTTGAGAATCTTAAAGCTAGGAATTCTGCAAGGTATCCATCAGTGATTAAGCTCGAGTTGAAAAATTCCATCTTTACTGCATCATCAGCAACATCTAATTCGTTACATGCAGACCTTGCATATGTTGTTAATGCTTTAAAAAATCTGAATGGACAAGCGAATTCAACTAGCGATTTGGTTAATGAAACGTCAAGGTTACTTAGAAATGATGGAAAAGCATCTTCACCGAGCATTGCAAGACCATTAATTGATAAAGCTGTAAATTCTGGATTAGTTACTGAAATTCATCCAGGAGGAAATAAGATTACGTTCAAATTGATTTAACAATAATAAATAGGTCTGTATCTTTTATGAATACACACTATTAGTTAACTATAAAAGGTACAGACCGTTATTAAAGTAAATTCCAGTTATATTTAAATTTCAGGTATATTTTAAAAAAAATTCAATAAAATCAGCATGTTTTGAATATGTAAATTTTGAAATTTACAAGCTGAAAAGTTATTGTAAGCTAATAAAATATTTGAATATTTTAAATTTCAAACTGCTATATATAATAATGGAATGCAAAAACATTCCAATTATTATTTTCTCTACACGCTCGATACTCACTGCATCACTGTACTTCATTTTCATTTCAAACACTTCATAGAGATATTTTTAGGAATACATATTAATGTGTTCAACAAAAGCATTGGTAAAACCTACTGGTTCTTTTGTTTACGGAGGTTTGTGTTGAATATTGCAATGCAATTATGGAAGCTACAATACCTAGTTAGAAATTCAAAGCTATTAAGGAAGATTGTGATTGAAACAATAGTTACAATTTTAAAAAGCAGAATTTAACCAAAGAGTGTGTACACACTCTTTTTTATCACTTGAATATAGATATTCTTCATAAAAATATGTCTTATGGAGAATGCTATGAGTAAGAAATCACCTGATTCACGTGTTGATAAAGTTAAGAAGCAGGAATCAAAGTATGATGCAAATGTGTTGCGGGATTTGATTCGGAACGGCAAAACCGCTTCGGAAATCATGCTGGCAATGGATATTGGTCACAAACAGATTTTGAAGCATCACGTTTTGAAACTGATCGCTACTGACAAGGAATTCTACGAAGTTCCGGGACTGTACGATAAGAACCGCCGTAAGGCCTTCGTAAACAGCCGTGGTGAAATCCGATTAAGGATGCCCAATATCGATTTCAAGGGAATGTCTCTTGAACCAGATACCGAATTTGATGTGGTGGTGGAAGATGATAAGATCATCCTGATTCGCATTGTAGCAGAACCGAAGCTAGATTCGTCCAAAATCCTCGCCGTGAGCGATTTGTAATCGCAAGGAGCCACTTCAGAAAATGGGGTGGCCTTTTAATTATAACAACGCTGATTTGTTAAAAAATGGAACGTCCGATTTGTACCAGAAACGGACATTCAAATGTTTGACGGGGTGAAATTAAATAAATTCAGCCTGTTATGTGGAGTTCCAAGGGAAACCCTATCCCTGTCCCCAAAATGAATGTCCAAATTCTTGGACTTTTCATAACGAAACGTAAATTGGAGTACATGATCATGAAGGTGCAGCCAATTACTGATCTGAAGGATATTAAGCGCATCAAGCGATTGTTGTCATCTAATCCGAGAAACTTGTTGCTATTTATAATGGGTATCAACGCAGGGTTACGAGTCCAAGATATTTTGGCATTGCGTGTGACTGATGTTGAATATGCTGTTGTTGGAGATCGTATAACTGTGATTGAAAGGAAGACAAAGAAAGAGAATGTGCTCATCATTAACCAGGAAATTTATGATGCCGTGCAACGGTATCTGGCCTTTCATAAGCAGCGTGTTCCGAGGGAGTTCCTGTTTAAGAGCCGGAAAGGTTGGAACTACCCACTGAGCACATATGCTGTAACCCATATGGTCCAGGGCTGGTGCGATGAAATCAATCTGGCCGGCAATTACGGTGCTCATACCCTTCGCAAGACGTGGTGTTACCAGCAACGAAAGCTCTATGGCGTGTCCTGGGAGTTACTCGCGAAAAGGATGAACCATTCCAACCCCGCAGTAACTCGCCGTTACCTTGGCATCCAAGCTGAGGAAGTGGAAGAAGTGTTGCTCAATGCTATCTAGCACAGCTTTAAAAAAATTTGAAAAAAAATTGTGTATGATGAAGTCGCACAACTGTAATGAGCTGTATGAAAAAGTGTCTGAGCAACTTAAAAAACATGTCGTTTGCTTAAAATAATAATGACGTGCTATCGGATATCAGCTCTACCAAAATAATGGTAGCAACTTCAACAGGAGATAATTGATGAGCGTACACCCACATAAAGATGGGCGCTGGATTTGCACGTATTATCCAAACGGCATACGGAAGGACAAGTCGTTTGGGCGCGGTCCTGATGCAAAATCTTCAGCAGACTTGTTTGATTTAGAAATGAAAAAACTTTACTCAAATAAAGGAACTCATTGCGAATCAGTCGTACCAGTACAAATCTCTGAGCCAATGAAACCTTTAAGCCAGATGACCTTTGGAGGACTGGTAGAAGAGTATCTTCAGCATAGTCGGGCGAATGGTTCCACAGAAAACCATTTAGACAGCATTTTGAGTGTCGCAAATGCGCTCTTTTACCCGGCATTTGGAAAGGAAAAGCTGATTGTAAGCTTCGATTATGGACACGACATCTTGCCGTTCATGACCAAGATCGCAAACGAGCCTTCTCAAAGGGGGAGTTGTCGTGCGACAGTAACCGTGAACAAGTACGGACACTTTCTCGTAGCTCTGTTCAACTACGCAATAGCGCGTGACTACATTTCAAACAACCCTATGCGCCTTTGGAAAAAAGCAAAGGTCAAAAAAAAGGACATACAGCTTACAATTGAAGATGCACAAAAGATTATGCATTGTGCTGCGCCTCACTTGAGATGGGCAATGGAAGTATGCTTTAATTTGGGGACACGCTCTGGTGAATCAGAATTACTTTCATTGAAATGGTCAGACGTAGACTACGAGAAAAAGATGGTCCATGTCTACGGCAGAAAGACAAAAACGGACCGGTTCATACCAGTCAGTGATGAGTTTCTTAAGAAGCTTGCAGAAAAGCAGGCTGTCGCCCGTACAGATCACATTGTTGAATTTCGAGGCAGACCAATTCGAATGATTCGTAATGCGTTCCGTCAGGCTGTGAGAAAAGCTCAAATTACATATCCTGTTCGCATGTATGATTTGAGACACCTTTTTGCGACCTCTCTCATCAGTGCAGGGGCCTCAATTGGGTCAGTTTCGAAGCTGATGGGTCATGCTCGAATCTCAACAACGGTCAATGTCTACTACCAGGTCAAGCAGGAGGAGCTGGAGCGCGCGATGAGCATTTTACCCAAGCTCGAAGTGAACGATGCTAAGACGGGCTCTTGAGGGCCAAAAACAACCAACCAGGATAGCGAATAGTTCGTTGTCCTGTTTTTTGCTGATTAAAAAACCATCAGTGGAAAAAATATTACTGTATAACAATGTTACGACAAAGCAAAACGCCAAAAACATGTTGGCGTATAATTGGCGTATAATTGGCGTTTAATATTAAATATGAACTGTTAATATATTAATAATAACCAATGTAATATTAGTATATAAGATTATCTGTGATGGGGTTCAAGGGGTCGAAGGTTCAAATCCTTTCATCCCGACCAGAGATTTAAAGGGAATTCATGGAAACATGAATTCCCTTTTCTCGTTTCTAACGGCTGTTTTTCCGCTTTCTATCGACAAAAAAACAGATTCCCCTGCCTGTAAGTATAAAAAATCCGTCTTTTTTACTTCATCAGGCATAATTTGTGCCAAAAACAGTTGCCTGACTGTTGTCGTCAAGAAAAAAAAGGAATATGCAGAAAACAAACCTGTTTTTTTTGGCAAAACCAAGGAGGGTCATCATGTTTAAGCGTCTCATGCTTGCATTTGTTCTGTCCCTGGCACTCGCAGCTCCTGCGGCTGCGGAAAACACCGGCGTTTATGGCGGCTTAAAATTTATTGATTCCATTCAAAGCACTGGCCCGTTCTCTTTGAGCGGGGATGTGAAGGGGCTTGGCGTTGGTCAGTATTCGCAAAACACCGTTGGGGGCGGTATTTTTGTGGGGTACGACTTTTACCCGCATTTTCAGGTGCCCATGCGCACAGAACTGGAATATGCCATACGCAGCAATATGACCAAGACCTGGGATCAGAAAGTAAATGGCGGCACGGCATCGTTCAAGGGCGAGTGGGGCGTGCAAACTCTGTTTGCCAACGCATATTGGGACTTCCACAACTCCACGGCCTTTACTCCTTACCTCGGCGGCGGCCTCGGCATGGGATTCATCAAGACCAAGTACACTGCGGATGTTGACGGCGATGGGGATTCCGGCAGCCTGACGCAGTATGATACCGTTTTTGCATGGAATCTCGGCGCGGGCTGTTCCTATGCCTTTACGGAAAACATCTCGGCAGATCTGGCCTACCGCTTTGTGGGGCTGGGCTATACCGACATCAGCAAGCGCGTTGACGACAACAAGGTTTCCATCGGCAATACTCCGTATGCCAATGAATTCAGCCTTGGCCTGCGTTTTACGTTCTAGGCATAGGAAAAGACAAACTGTCAGCTAGATTAGTGGGCCGGGGATTTCTCCGGCCCTTTTTTTATGTGTTGTTGCCGCAATAACCGCGCTTGTCTTCGGTTGACCACACCGATGGATAAAAATAATATAAAGTATCTTGTCGCAACCCTGTTACTGGAGATGTTATGGACCTGAAGAAAGGACAAAGCATAATTGATGTCTTTGATGCGCTGTTACAGTCTACAGATCCAGCCCTCGCGCATGTGCGGGTAGCGCCAGACGCATGGACGCTTACGGAAATTGTCGGCCATCTTGTGGATTCTGCTGCCAACAACCATCAGCGGTTTGCCCGCTTGATATCGGGCAACCTTGAACAGTTTCCCCCATATGACGCGGAAATATTTGTGACTGTTCAGCAGTATGACGGCTGTGATTTTGCAGAAATGGCAAAGTTCTGGCGGCAATATAACTGGATGCTCATGCACATAATGCGGGCAATACCAGCCACTGCCCTTGAGAATATGTGGCAGCGCCCGGATGGGGCAAAGTCGCTACGGACTCTTGTTGAAGGCTATTTTGAGCATATAGAGATGCACGCAGACCAGTATCGCGAGCGCATGCAGATGGTAACGACTCATATTTTTGGTTAGAAGCAGGAATTAGCGGTAAAATATCAAATTTTGCATCTGGTTCTAAAATTTAATAAAGTTCATGAAGGCATGAAGTTCATTACAATCGCAGACAGGAATGAACTGAGTTGAATATTCAAAAGCTCACTATTTTCCTTGCAGGTATTACCTATGATGAATCTGTCGGATTTTGGAATTCTTATTTCTGCTATAGGTGGTGTAATTGTTATATATGAAAAAGTTTTTGAAAAACGAGACAAATTTATCATTAAGTTTGATTCTTATCATCCAGAAATGGATGATAGAGATGCAATGTTTATAGTTAGTAAAAGCTTTCGACCTATCTCAATAAGAAACTATGGCTTTATAAAAGAGGATGGACAGTTGGAGTCAATCCCTTGGATTGGTGAATGCGCGTCAGAATGCGACAACTATGATATTGAAAGAAGAGGCACATTAGAGAATATGGAGTATAATCAAATTTGCGAAATTAAATGCCGCATAGCGGGGCGGCTTGTAGGTGCTTTTGCAATAGGATCTACTCAGAATTTTCCGAAACTAGCATTTGGGTGGGAGGTTAATCCTGTTAAAAGGTTATGGATTCGCTTAAAAATATATGGAGCTGCATTTGAATAACGGCTCCTCGCCACCAACGAAAAAAGGGAATTCATGTTTCCATGAATTCCCCCAAATTCTGGTCGGGATGAAAGGATTTGAACCTTCGACCCCTTGAACCCCATTCAAGTGCGCTCCCAGGCTGCGCTACATCCCGACGCGAAAAGAGTAACTACGCGGAACAGCACGGCCTGTCAACATTTTTGCAACATTATTTTGCATTTTTTAAGACTAATCCCACAAGCGGCGGAAGATACAGGGTGATGTCCCCCTCATACCGACCCGGCAGGGGAGCAGTAAAATGCTCTGTTGGCGGGCTTTTTACCGCCAGATTACCATGTCCGGCAAAGCGGATTTCGTCAGACGAAAGCAGCTCCGCATACTTGCCGGGGCTTACGGCAAAGCGCAGGCCTTTTTGCGCCTCAAGCTCATGAAAATTGAAGGCAAAGAGCAGTTGCCCGCGCTCAAAGGCAAGCAGTCGCTTTTCTTCATGTATAAAGCGGAACATGGGCGGCTGTGCAAAGTCCTCAAGGTGGCTTTGCACAAGGGCGAGCATCTGCCTGTCCCATGAGGCCAGGGAGTGATATTTCAGTCCCGGGTCGTCCGCCAGCCGCCATTGACGGTGCGCATTTTTTTCCGCATCCAGCCATTCGGGATGTCCGAACTCGCAACCCATAAAGTTCAGGTAGCCCGCATCTGCCGTTGCCAGTGTTATAAGCCGCATGAGCCGATAAAAGGCCAACCCGCGCGATATGTTCCAGCTCTCGGCCTTGTTGCCCATATGACCGTACATGGCATCGCCCAGCAACCGCCAGATCATGGCATCGCTGCCGTTGATGTGCTGGTCGTGGCATTCCACATAGCTGATGGTGCGGTCGTAGGGCCGATGGTTGGTCATTTCATACCACAGGCTGCCCATGTCGCGCGGCTCTTCAATGCACTTTGCCCAGTAATCGGGAATCCCCATGGCGAAGCGGTAATCAAAACCAAGGCCGCCTTGCTCCGGCGGGCAGGTCAGCCCCGGCATGCCGGAAAATTCTTCGGCAATGGTCATAGCTGATGTAGTAAGCTCATGCGTGAGGGCATTGGCAAGGTTGAGATACAGTTCCCCGTTCACATCTGCGCGGGGCAGGCCGTTTTTGCCGTAAAAGCAGCGCCCCACATGAGAAAAATCGTCATCTTCGCCAAAATCCGCATAAAGCATGTTGCCCACGGCATCAAAGCGGAAGCCGTCCACGCGGAATTCTTCCAGCCAGTAGCGGCAGTTGGAGAGCAGAAAACGCCGCGTTGCCTCCTGGCTGAAATCAAAGGATGGCGTTCCCCACTGGTTTTGTTGCTCGGTAAAAAAATACCTGCTCCCATCGTACTGCGCCAGCCCTTGCTCCGTATTGGCGCTGGCGTGGCCGTGGGGCACATCAAGTATAACCGCCAGCCCCAGGCCGTGCGCGGTGTCCACAAGCTCCTTGAAGCCGTCCGGTGTGCCATAACGCGACGACGGCGCAAAATAGCTGCTCACCTGATAGCCGAATGATTTGTACAGCGGGTGCTCCAGTATGCCCATGAGCTGCACCGCCGTATAGCCGCAAGCCTTGATACGGGGCAGTATGTCGCGGCAAAAATCCGCATAGCTGCCCACGCTGTTGCCCTTGTGCGCCTGCGCGGATTGCGCCATGCCCACATGGGCCTCGTAAATACGGGGAAAGGCCTGCCGGGCAGGGCGGCGATGTTTGAAGCGGTAAGGTTCATCCGGCAGCCACAGGCGGGCGCACCATTGCTCCGGCACTGTCGCGTTCTGTTCCACCCAGTTGGCAAAGGCTGGTATGCGCTTGAGGGCCTTGCCGGGGTGCTGCGCGTCCTGCGCTTGCGCGGGAACCAGCCGCAACTCCACGTAGGTGCCGTGTTGCAGGGTATCGCCGGGCAGTTCCAGCTCAAAAATGCCGTCTGCACAGCGCTCAAAACGGTATTTGGCGTGGCGCTGAAAGTTCAGTTTGTCAGTGGTGAGCCACAGGCTTTCGGCATTGGGCATGTATTCGCGCCAGCGCCATATGCTGCCTGCGGGTGTTGTGAGGCGGTGAGCGCCAAAGGTGAGGTGCTGACCAGCGTAGGCGCGCAACGAGCCGTGATGGGTGCGTATGCGCTCAATTTCTGCCATATAGGCATGGGTGCGGCGTTGAATGAAGGGGCGGTACTGCTCCAGGGCTGGGTCATCCAACGGACTGCCGGGAGAAGCGGAAGGCATGGCGGATCTCCTGATTATGGTTGCCCGAAAGCGGCGGGCGCAGGCTCGTCATGCATTGCCCGTCCGACCCGAGAGCCGGACGGGCACAAGGGCCATTGCTGGCCCGGAAGCGTCAGTTATTTGCAGCAGGCGCGCCAATCCTTGGCCGAAAGTTCGGCAAGGCATTCCACCAGAGCCTGAGTGCCCTTGCTGCCCTGGCCCTTGGCCTGCATGATGCGGTAAAGCTGGTCAGCCAGGGTGATGCCGGGCAGCACAAGCTTCATGCGGCGGCATTCGTCAAGGCAGAGGCCCAGATCCTTGATGAAGTGGTCGATGAAGAAGCCGGGGGCAAAGTCGCCCTTGAGCATGCGGCGGCCAAGGGTGTTCATGGCAAAGCTGCCGCCGGAACCCGCAACAACAAGCTCCATCCACTTGGCAACATCAAGGCCTGCTTCCTGCGCAAAGAGGAAGGATTCGCAGGTGCTGATCATCACGCCAGCAATGGCGGCCTGATTGGCAAGCTTGCCCTTCTGACCAAAGCCCGCGCCGCCGCAGTGCAGAATGTTGGTGCCCATCTTGTTGAAGCAGGGCAGTACACGCTCGTAAGCCGCGTTGTCGCCGCCCACAAAGATGGAGAGCTTGGCATCGCGCGCGCCCACGTCGCCGCCGGTAACAGGGGCGTCCAGCGATTCGCAGCCCTGCTTTTTGGCAGCAGCGGCAATGCGTTCAGCCAGCACGGGGCTGGAGGTGCTCATGTCGCACACAATGCCGCCAGCGGCCAGGCCGCGCAGCACGCCGTTTTCGCCCAGCGTCACTTCTTCCACATCGTGGGGATAGCCCACAATGGTAAAGACCACGTCAGAGGCTTCGGCCACGGCGCGGGGGGTGTCGGCCCACTTGGCGCCCTTGGCGAGCAGGGGTTCGGCCTTGGCCTTGGTGCGGTTATATACGGTCAGCGGCCAGCCGGCTGCCTGAAGGTGCCCAGCCATCGAAAGGCCCATAACACCCGTGCCAATCCAGCCAATACGCATTTTGTCAGCCATTGATTCTCTCCTTTTGTCTACTGAAAACGGCGTTCAAGGATTGCTTTCTGCATGGCCTCGCGCGAAACGGTTTTGTTTTTGCGCACCGCGTCCACGTGGAGCCGATACAGTTCAAGGTTTCGATGCATGTTCTCATTGAAGGGGTCATTGCCGCTGAAATCCTTTGCAAGGGATGCATCTGCGGCAGCAAGAACTTCGGGAGCAAGCAACGCGCTTTCTTCTACCTTGCTGCGGTAAAAGGTGAGGGACTTTTCAATGCTCGTATCAAGCATCACAAGGCCCCGGTTGGCAGTATCCAATATCTGCTTGAGCTTTTCAAGGGCCGCACCCTTGGCGGAAGCCTTTTCACGCTCCATACTTTCAATTTGCGTTTTCAAACTGTTACGTCTGCTGGAGTAATTTCTTAGGGTTTCGATCATATATACGCCGGTACGCAGCAGCGATTGCGCTTCAAGCTGCTTCTGGCGTTCCAGCATGATATTGTTTTCCTTGATGGTATTGCGCAGATCCTGAAGATTCTTGCGGGAGGCCTCATCCGGCGCGGCAGCCAGCAGGCGGTCGAGTTCATCAAGGGGATTACGGGCGGTCTGACCGTCCTGCGCCAGCGGGGCCAGTTTCTCGCCAGCCTTGTTCCATTCGGCGGTCAGTTCCTGCGGGCGCCCACCGCCGGGGGTGTTGATACCCGATATTACGGGGCGAAAGCCCAGATCGCGGGCGTGCGCTGGGCCGTCTGTGAGAAAGAAGGGCATTTCTTCCCTGCGGCCCGGCAGAATCTCCGCATCGCCGGAGAGGAAGGAGCCGCCCTTGCGCACAAAGCCGCCAGCAGAGCCGTGCAAACGGCCAGCCATTGAAAAGCGAAAGGCATCCAGCACCATTTCCGCCGCATTGCCGGCGGTGTCATAAATACCAAGAGGATTGGGCTTGCGCGAGCCTATGTTTGCCATGCCCTCGGCCCGTGCGCCCTGTTCCGGCCTGTAAACGGCGTAGTCGGCCTTGCTCTCGCCGGTGGGCAGGGCGAAAAAATCCTCCTGCAACAGCAGCTGGCTGCCAGCAGTCTGCCCGCCGCGCGCGGCGTATTCCCATTCCGTTTCTGTGGGCAGGCGCACAAAGCCAACGTTGCGCTGGTCGCCTGCAAAGCGCGGCAGCGAATCTGGCGCGTTCTGCAAAAGCCATGTGGTGTAACGGCGGGTAAAGTCCACGGCATCGTACCAGCTCATGTCCGTAGCGGGATGGGCAGCCTCCGCGCCGGGATTTGCCGTATCCGGACAGGCATTGTCCATCACGGCATGCCATTGCAGGTTGCTCACTTCGTATTTTGCCACAAGATAAAAGTAGTTCTGCCCCTGCGGAGCCTGTTTGCGCCAGGCGGTGGGCAGGTCTTCAAGCGTAAAAGCGCCGGAAAGCGCGGTGTTGTAGCGCCGGTCGTAAAAGGCCCTGTCCTGATGGGCGCTGTCGTCCACACCGGGGCGCATGGGCATATCCCACAGCAGGCCCTTGGCGGGCACGGCCACCAGCTTGAAAACCATGCTCAGACCGCAGGGCATGGGCAGGATGATGTCGTTATCCGCCGGTTTAGGATTATAGGCGTCAGCCGTGCTCACATCGGCCTTGCGGGCCAGAGCCGCCAGAGCGGATTGCGAGGCGCAGGGGGCAAAAAGCAGGGCGCAGCACACAGCGGCGGCAAAGCTCCATTGCAAGGGCGCGAGATTGCGGATGCGCAGATCAGATTTCACGGATAACCTCCGAGGGTTCAACGCGGGCAGCTCTCAAGGCTGGGGCAAGGGCGGCCAGCAGGGCAAGCCCGGAAACTGCGGCAAAGGCCAGCGCAAAATGCTCCGGCAGCAGGAGACATACCTGCTCCATGCCGGTAACGCTGGCGCTGAAAAGCTTGTTGATGGCAAAGGCCGCCACCCCGTACACCCCGGAGGCCAGAGCCGTACCCGCAAGGGCTGTAAGCAGGGACTGCGCCAGAGGAAAGACCATCAGCTTGCCAGTGGTAAAGCCATGAAGCCGCAGCAGGCCGAGGATGCGCTCCTTGCGCTTGATTCCAGCCAGTACGCTGCTGGCGGTGGAGGCCAGAAAGCCAATGGCCGTTGCCGCGCAGATGAGGGCAAATATCAGATTGAGGGCGCGGGCAAGTGCCGTAACCTGCTCGATTTCTTCCGCATGGGTGTACACATCAAGCTTTTGGGCGGCAAAGGCTTCCCGCAGTTGCATCACATGGTCAAGGCTGCGGGCGTACAGGCGGAATCCGGGGTAAACGCGCTCGCCCTGCGGGCGGGGTTCGCCTGTCCAGCCGTTCTGCGCGCCCAGTTCGGGCACAGCGCGGCCATCACGGTAGTCTTCCGTAGCTTCCATAAGAGGCAGCGGCACGTAGGCCACATCCTTCTGCTGAGCCGCCAGAGGCAGCACTGCCGCCACGCGCAGGGCCACGCGGGCAGTCTGCACCTTGCCCTGAAAGCGCCGTTCAACCTTTCCATTAAGGGTGTCGCCCTGCTTGAGGTGCAGCTTTTCCGCCGCTGAGGAAGACAGGGTTACGCCAACGGCTTCTGTATCTGGCATTTGCGGCATGGTCGGCACCCCAGCGCCAAAGCGCAGCAACAGGGGGTCGCCCTCTGCGGTCGGCTCCAGCGAGGCCACCAACACAGAGCGAGCATCGCCATTGCCCGCGCTCAGATCCATGGTGGCGGCAATGGAGCGAGTGCGTGGCAGCACAAAGGCCACATCTGGATGGGCTGCCAGTTTGGCAAGATATTCAGGCGTGTATCTGCCGCTTATGACAGGCGAAATCTCAAGATTGCGGGGATCGTTACGCAAGCGCTCGGTGAGGGTTTGCACCACGCCAAATTTTACGCCGTAGAGCACCAGCAGGGGAGTAAGCACTGCTGCCAGCCCAAGCACGGCGCAGGCCGAGAGCAAAAATTCGTGCCAGTAGTCCTTGCAGGCCAGCCGCAGCATGGTTGTCCAGGTATTCGCCGCCATGGTCAGGCCGCCCTCCCTGTCCAGTGGAGAATAGACGCGGTGCCGCCCTTGTCCTGCTCCACGCGTACCGGCGCGAGCACAAAGCCAGCCTGACGCGCCTGCTCAAGGTTGTGCGTGACCATGACCACAGTGATGCTTAACTGGCGCGCCAATTCACCAAAAAGCCGCAGCACGTTGGCCGCATGGCCGGGATCAAGCGCGGCAGTGGGTTCGTCCGCCAGCACGACAGATGGCCCGTGCGCCAGCGCCGAGGCTATGGCGACCCGCTGGCGTTCACCTACGGAGAGCGTTGCCGGGTAATGCCCCAGCAAGTGCCCGATGCCAAGCCGATCAACAATGGTAGTGATGGCCTCCTGACGCTTGGCAAGGGTGCCAAGGCTCTTGCAGCGAAGCACAATATTTTCCCGCGCGCTTAAAAATGGCAGCAGGCCGCCTGTTTGCAGCACATAGCCAAGATGGTGCAGGCGCAGCAGGGCCAGAGCGTCGGTGCCGCCACTACGCCACGCAGCCAGAATATCCGTGGAGGCCCCGGCCTGCGGGCTGAACGCAAAACTGGCGGCGGCACTGGCGGGATGGGGCAGGTTGCCTTGCTTCGCCTCGGTCGGCTTATGTGGCAGGGCAAAACCCTCGGGTGTCATATCCGGGCTGAGGGCACAGGCCAGCATATCCAGCGCGGTGCTTTTGCCGCAACCGCTGGGGCCAACAAGAGCCAGCAGACTGCCACGCGGGACGTCAAGCTGCTCTATGCGCAGGCGAAAGCCTTCGTCTCCGGGCCGGGTTTTGCCAATATTGCGCAGGCTGAAAACCATGTCGGACATTAAAACTCCAAGCATTGCGGCGGGCCGCAGACTTTTGCTGTTGCCCGTCTGCGGCCCCATTGCGTGCCCGTTTGGGCCAAGACCATGAAAAATTCTGTTTCCTGCCTGGGGAAGGGAGCCTTTTATCAAGGGCGTGTACGCTTCTGGTACTCAACCTGAATAAAAAGGCTATCTGGCGCAGGCAGGGGACACAAAGACCTAGGGGAGCATGCTCAGCGGCACACGGTAAACCCAGTCGCCGGGGTTGGCCTGACCGAAGCTTTCCCAGTTGGCGCGGTCGCGGTCATATTCCTCATAGCGGGCAAGCCGGGATTTGAGGCGGTTGATAAAGGCCGTCTGCTCGCCCACGCTCATGCGGTACCAGTCTTCCTCGCGCAGCAGCATGACGTCGCTCTTGTAGGGCAGACCGTCCAGAAATTCGGAAAGCACGCCAAGTTCGGCCAGATTCTTGCCCTGCGAGGGCATGTTGGGATCGCGGGCCATACGGGTGGAGGCAGAAAGCACACCCTGGAAAAAGTCGCGCGCGTCAGTCTTCTTGGTGCGCTCGGCATTGTCGATGATGGCTTTGAGCTGGGCGCTCAGGTCGTTGAGCTGGTTCTTGGTCAGCAGCACGGCCACGTCAACGCAAGGGGTCTGCCTGCTCTTGGCAAGCTGGTTCAGATCCATATCTGCAATCCATGAATTTACCACGGAAGGCGCGGCATTTTCACGCGCCTTGCCGAGGTATTCAAGCTGCATGGCATAGCCGAGGGTCGCGGCCAGATTGGCGGCCTGATCCTCCGCTGAAGCCGTCTGCGGCTTCTCGTCCTTGGGCTTGGTCATGATCTTGCCTTCGGCGGTGTTCTTGACCATATCGAGCATGCCGGTTGCCAGAGTCTTGGTGATGGCGGCAAACTGCTCCGCACCCTTGGCGGGCGTGGGTGCAGACACAACCAGATAGTTGGAGCGGTTGCCAGAAAGCTTGCTCAGCGCGCGGTAGCTCTGCTCCGCATAGGCGTGGTTGGCGTTGCCGCCGGGGCTTTTGAGATGCAGGGCGGTAATCCAGATGCCCTTTTGGCGGGCAAAGTCGTTGACTTCGCTCGGGCCCATGGCCACAGAGGCGAACTTGTCGCCGCCCTTGAGCGGGCCAGCATCGGTGATCAGCAGGATAAGGCGCGAGGAATAGTCGCCCCAGTTCAGGCCTTCCACGGCCTTGTACACGCCAGCCAGCGAATCCTCGTTGAAGTCGTGGCTGGAAACCTTGGCTTCCTGCACTTTTGAAAGCTTGTCTTCAAGGCTTTTGCGGTCTTTTGCCGTGGCAAAATCGCTCACAACCTCGGTGGTGTATTCCAGACCGGGCGTAGCCTTGGTGCTGCTGCGAAAGGCCACAACGGCAAAGCCCACGTTGTCGGTCATGTGATCTTTTTCAATCTTGTCGTATATCTGCCGAACCACGTTCAGGCTCTGGTCGATATAGGGCTTCATGGAAATGGTGGTGTCGATGACAAGGGCAATACCGGTCTTGGGCGGGCCGTTCTTGCCGTCTTTGTTCTTGCCGTTGCCGGGGTCAATGGAGGCCACCCGCAGAAACTTGACGCCGTCAAAGGGGTCTTTCATGTCCAGTATGGGCATGAGATAAAAGCGCTTTTCAGACACCGCGCCCTGCGCGTCCGCAGGTTCGCTGGCAAGGATGGGCATGGTTTCCGGCGCGGGCTGGTTGCTCTGCCGCAGGCTTGCTGCCTGCGCTTCAAGGGCATCGAGCCTTTTTTCCATGTCTGGAGCGGAACACAGCTCGTTCAGGCCGGTTTCCGTCTTGAAAAACAGCACAGGATCGCGCCCGGTGCGCGGCGTAAACAGCAGGGTGAGCGACTGGTTCCAGTCCGTAGCCTTGGCGGCTTCCATCCAGCCCTCGGGCTGCGCGGTGGAAGCACCAACCTGAATGTACGCGTCCTTGCGGTCATAGACGTACATAACCGTAAAGGGCACCACGCTTTTGCGCACCACGGCGCCATCGGCCTTTGGCTCGGCCAGCAGGGCCGCGCCGGGATGGCTGACCACCCGCTGGAACAGCGTTTTTTTGCCCTGCTGCAACAGGGGCGCGGCAGAAGCGGTGGAAACAGTGCCAGCAAGGCAGACGCCAAGGCCCAGCACCAGCAGGGCTACAAGGCAGCAACGGCGAAACAGGGGCATGCAGTGCATAGTGAACTCCTCGCGGAATACAGCAATTCCAGGTCAAACTGCTCGGGGGCCGCGTTTATTGCCAGTTTTGCAGCAGGGAGCGCGCCTCGGCATCCCCCTTGGCCTCAAGGGCGCGGGCGTGTTCCTTCAGCGTGTCCAGTGCCGCCTTGGCCTGAGGCTGGCCCTTTTGCAGGGCCTGATCATACCAGCGCTTGGCCTGCGTGAGGTCGGCGGGGATGCTGCCGCGCGGCAGGGTGCTTGCGGGGTCGTAAAACTGACCCACGAGGAACATGGCTTCGGCGTCGCCTTTCTGCGCCGCGTCTTCCAGCAGCAAAAATGCGGCGTCGCTTTCTTCCGGCTTGGCGTCGGCCTTGCGCAAGGGCTTTGCCATGGCAAGGCTCACGTCGGGCAGTGCCTGCCCGCGCAACTGCTCCCGCGCCGAGGCCAGGGGAGAAAGCGGCTGCTTGGCGGCATCCGTACCTTGCTGTCCGGCGTCTGCGGGCTTGGGCTGGGCCTGATCAGCGCTTTGGGGCTTGTTCGCATTCTGCGTCTGCTCAGGAGGCGTAGGCAGGGGGGCTTTTTCCGGCTCGCGCAGCAGGAACCACCACGCGGCAACGCCTGCGGCAATGGCTGCAAGCACCAGCAGGACCAAAAGCCCGGCCTTGCTGCCGGATTTGCCTTCTTCCTTGCTTGCCATTTCAAGTGGGGCTTCCTGCTGCTGGGGCGCTTGCGGCTCCTCAAAAGCCAGAGGCGGCTCCGGCGATTCCAGCACTGGTTCCGGCTCCGGTTCGGGAGCGGGCGGCGCGACAGGCGGGAGAGTTTGCGGAGCGCCAGCGCCCATGCCATGCCCGCCCGCGATGTTGGAATATACGAGCGATTTTACGGCAAGGGCGCAGCTGCCCACGCCGCGCAGGCTGATACGGTAGGCATCGAGGTTGTCCACCTCGTCCACCACCGCAGGGCCAACGGCCAGCCGCAGGCTACCTCCGTCATTATCCCAGGCATCGGGGGTGAGAAGGGTTTCGCTCTCCTGCCAGCCACGGGGGCCAAGGCATTTGCCGTCAGATGCCCGCAGCAGTGTAAAGCCGGGTTCGCTCACATCGCCTGCGTCAAATATCTCGATGATTCCGTTGCCGGGGCCGCGCCCGGTATCGGCTGAAATGCTGGCGCGCATGGTTTATCCTTTGAAGGCCTGCAAAAGTTCGCGCAGGCGGTTGTTCTGTTCAGGGTTGACGCTCTGCTGACCGTCAAAATCCACATTGGCCATAACGCTGTATGCCATGGCGCGCAGCCAGTCGGTATACCACAGGCGGTCATAGGGCGATTCTTCCTCGCCGATGCGGGGTTCGCCCCTGATTTCCTGCGGCGGATTAAACAGTGCCACGCTTTTGCCGCCAAAAACAACGGTACGCCGCGTCTGATCCTTGAAGCGTGGGTCAAAGCCCCACCAGTCCACAAAGGCGTTGATGGCATCCGCAGCAAGGCTCACCTGCTTCCACATGAGTCGTTCGCGGGCCATGTTGCTGAATGCCGAAGAACGGCGCAGCTCAGCCTCCAGATTTTCGCGCAGCTTGCAGCGCGCTGCGGCCTGCACAAGCTCATGGCAGAACTGGTCAAGTTCCTTGGCGGGCAGGCCAAGCTGGCCCCTGACTTCCACATCGTTGCAGAGGTCGCGCAGCCGCCCTGTCCAGTGATCCATGACCATTCCGGCAAAAACCTGGGCGCTGTCCTTTGCTTCCGCATCGGCGGCGTCTGCCGCTGGCGCTTGCATTGGGGCGTCGTCGCCAAAAATGTCGCCCAGAATGTCGTTGGCGGAAACACGCGCTCCTACAACCTGGGCAGGCGCTGCGTTCTGCCCTTCATCCGGGCTTTGGCGGGCGTTGAGGCAGATTTCGTAGAGGTCAAAATCGCGCACCTGAAGGCGGCGCAAAAATTCGCCGAAGAGCTGCTTTTCCGCAACCTTGGCCATCTGCGAAACCAGCAGGCGCGAGAGCTGCTCCTTTTGCCTGCGCAGTTCTTCCCTGTCGTCCGTGCGGTAGAAGGGCGCAAGCCCGGTGCGCAGACGCTCGCATTTTTCGGCAAGGCTGCCGCTGATCTGCTGCCGCTTGAGTTCGGGATTGCACAGGGGCCGCAGGCTCTGGCGCAGCAGGCCAACGCCGCCGTCGTTGAGCGTCATGGCAGCCTGCCAGGCCCGTTCCGGGTCAGCCACATGCTTCTGCACCAGTGGCGATTGCATAAAGGACTGACGCACTTCTTCCACAAAGGCCTGTTGTTCCTGCCGGATGCCGGTTTCACGCCTGTCGGCGTAATCGAAAATGGCTTCGCACAAGAAGTTGGGATTGCGCAGCAAAAAGACATTATTGAAGGGGTGCGTGCCGTCCCAGTTTTGCGGCCAGTCGTGCACCTGGCCGAAAAAGTTCACCAGCGAGGATTCCAGCCGGGTTGTCCAGCGGGTTTCCACAGAGGGCGATCCGGCCTTTTTTTCAAACTCCATGTCCATCTTGGTGAGCACAAAAAAGAGCGCTGGCGCTTTGCTGGCGCGCATTTCCGGCGTTTCGCCGTGGGTGGAGCATATCCATTCATACACGGCCTGCGGCAGATCCTGCACTTCCTGGGTGCTGGGTCCGATGCAGAGCAGCATGCTGGTGAGCTCTTTTTCTTCGCGGTAGCGCTCAAAAAGATAGGCCACCTTGCCGCGCAAAAAGAGTTCCTTGAGCATGTCCTTACGGCTGTCCAGCGCAGCGCGCAGATCGCTGAACTTGTAGCGCGCGCGGTATCCGGGAAAGTCCAGCAGGTCGGTGTGGTCAAAGAAATCGTCCGGCTTTTCACGCATGTAGATGGTGATTTCGGCCGTGAGGGCCGTCACCAGGGCGCGCGGCAGGTCCGCCTTGCGGCCCTCAGCGCCCACAAGGGTCAGCATGTCTGTGGGCGGTTCGTTGAGGCCCTGCAACCGCGCCACGTCAATAATGCTGTTGCTGCGGGGTATGAGCGCGTCAATGGCGCAGCATGCCTCGGCAGCGTTGCCGAGCTGGCGCAAGGCCGCGCCAAGCTGAATATACACTGCCTGAAATTCCGGCACGCTGTCCCAGATCAGGCCCACAAGGCGGGCGCGGTCTTCCAGCTCCAGACGGGGGGCCAGTTCCATGGCCCGCACCCAGTAACCGTTCTGGAGCATCTGCACTCTGGGGCGCGAAATGAAGTTTTTATTCACATAATCGCGCAGCTCTTCCACATCGTCCAAACTCATGCCGCCGGGCACGGGCGCAGACTGGGCGCGGCCTTGCAGGCTCTCCAGCTCCCTGGCGAGAGCCTCGGCATTGGGTGCGTCCTTGTGGTCGCAGTCCGCATAGTACGTATTGGCGAGCACACGGGCCACGTCAGTTTCCGAAAGCAGACGCAGGCGGATGGGGTAGGCCTCGGTAACGCCCTCGGGCGGCGTGGTGGTAAAGCGCGTGACAAGCCCCGTGGATTCCTTGCCGCCCTCTGGGTTGATATCCTTGATGAAGTTGAAGGTCTGACCGCAAAAATCGGCCAGAAGCACCTTGTCCGCATCGCTGGCAAGGGCCGAGATAAGGTAGGACTTGCCCGATTGGCTGGGGCCAAACACACCCACGCACATCTTGCGGCGGGCCGCCTGCTCGCACTTGCCGAAAAAGCGGGCCGCATGGCGCAGATCCTTTTGCAGGGCCGCGCGCTCGTTGCCCACAAGCTCGGCATTGTCCTGAAGCCATGCCCCTGCGGAACGGGAAGTTTCCGCCAGTTCGCGGCAGTGCCGCGCTAAATCCATATCCTGCTGCTGCATAACCATCCTCAATTATCCGGCGTCGGTGACAATGCCCGTATCCAGCCAGTAGCCTTCGTCCAGTTTCAGGGTTTGCAGGCGGATTTCAAGATCGCGGCGGTCAACGCTGCGCTCCTGGCAATCCACGATGGAATCAATGCGGAACTCGCCCTCGCTGCGGCGATCCTTGTCCGTCTCGCTGCGGATATCTTCCTCATCCAGGGCATCGGCAACGCTCAGGCTGACCTCAACCCGGTAGGGCAGTCGGCCCGAAGCACGGGAGCGGGCTTCCTCCGTGGCAAAGGTCAGCAGATGGTAGCGGGTGGTGGGCCAGCGTTCGGCATCCAGCTGTCTGTAGCCGATGGAAAGCGGCCCGCTGAAGGCCACGGCCCGGGTTTTGTCCGTACCGTCCTTGCTGTCCACATCCACGGTAAACCAGACCTTGGGGCTCTTGAGCTGGCTGTTTATGTCCATCTCGCCGATATAGCGCGCGGTGGACGTAAGCTTGAGCGCGCCGGAATCAAAGGAAAAGCCTTCCAGATGCCCATCGGCCAGCGCACAGAGGATGGCCCCCACCACAACCGTGGTTTTGGGGTCGGTGATGCGGCCCTGCGCATCGGCAAAGGGATACCACGAGCCTGCGTGATAGCGCCGCATGGGAATGATCCTGTCTGGCGGCACGGGCAGCTTGGCAAGCACTGTGGCGATAACGCCGTTCCACGAACTGGGCCGCCCGGTGAGCAGCAGCACATCGCAATCGTACATGTGCACCACTTCGCACAGGGCGGAAAGCGTCGAACCAAGCGTGCTGCGGATGGTTTCTTCCACTGCGGCCTGATTGACGCTGATGGGCACATCAAGGATGTTAAAGTTCTGGATGAAGGATGCGGAACGCCGCACCATTGCCTTAACATCCCGAAGGGTTGCAGGCTGGGGGCGTGGGGCCAGTGCTGCCGGGCTGAAGCGGGGCGAATCCGCTGCGGGCTTTGCCGCAGATGGTGCGGCGTCCGCCGCCGTATCTGCAGCATCAGCCGTTTCTTCACTGCCCACAGGGTCAGGCTCAAAAAAGTCGCCCAGCGTACAGTTAAAGACACTACCGCGCAGATCGGGATTTTCGCAGGTTGCCAGCAGCCCGAGGGCAACGGGCACGGCAATCTGTCGCACCAGCCGCACACGGGTATTGCGGTCTTCCTGCGACATGCCGATGGAATCGCGCCCAAAAAGCTGCCCCAAAAGCGACCTCGGCTCTGCAAGCCCTTCGCGCGCCAGCGCCTGACCAATGGCCGGGATCACATGGTTGGCCACCACCTCGCGCAGCACTTCATCGCCCGCGATATTAAAGCCGTCCCTGAATTCCGTATGCGGCTTGATGCGCGCGGTGTCGCCCTCGCCGCTGGCAAGCTCAAAAGTGGTGATGGAAAGGTCGGTTGTGCCGCCGCCAATATCAATGGAAGCCATGCGGATGCACGGATGGTTGCCGCAGGCCTCGCGCGGTTTGCCCATGAGGCGGAACAGATGGTGCGCGTCGCCGTGCTGTTTGACGGCAAGCTCGTTGTAGAGCAGCACAAGCTGCGAGCAACTGGCTTCGTCCCAGTCGCAGCGCACCTGCGGGCTTTGGCGGTAATCGCCCGTGAGGCTACGGGTTTGCAGGCGGGGCGCATACCACTGGCTCCAGCCAAGAGCGTCCCACACCACGCGCACGGCCCACGTGACCCAGCGGCGAAAAATGCGCTTCTCCGCAACGGGCATGGCCGTAGGCACCGTAAAGATGAGCCTTCTGAGCCTGCGGGGCAGGTTGGGCAGTTCACGGCGTGCGCGCGTGGCTGGCGAATTGATGGTCACAAGGGCTTGGGTCAGAATTTCGCCCAGCATGAAGAGCATGAGCGACGAGCGCGTAAACAGCGATTCAAAAATCGGCTCAGGCTGCTGTTTTTGCAGGGCAGGGCTCTTTTTGAACATGGGGTCGTCAAAGCACGAAAGCGGCGTGCCCTGCGGGTTCAACTGGCGCGGAAACAGCCCCCGGCTGACCATGGGTTCAGACTTGCCGCCAGTGTTGTAGCGCCAGCTCTGCTGCCAGGGGCGCTCGTCCCAGAGGTAACGCTTGGGGCTGGACATGCCTGTCGTGCCCTCGGCGCACACGGCCTGCGTGGCAAGGCGGGCGGCTTCCGGCCCGATGCGCACGGCAGAAGGCCAGGCAAAGGCCGGAGTCTGGCGGCCCGAGCGGCGCGAAAGCGCATCGTTGCCAAAGGCCGCATCCACAAATTCCACACGCGTTTCAAAGGGGTCGGAATAGATGTGTTCCGGCTGGCTCAGGTCGCGCAGTTCAAGCAGGTAGCTGTCGTTGAGGTTGGTGATGCGCTGGGGCAGGGTTTCCACCAAGATGCCCGTGGTGCGTGAATTGCCGATATCCAGCACCAGATCAACATCCACAGGGGTGTCGCGGTCGGGATTGATGACCTGAGCCGCCAGATCGTTGAGCGCAAGGCGCACAACGTCAAGCCATGTGAGGTAGGAGGCCAGATGCTCCAGCACGTAGGGGTAACCATCGTGCCATGCGCCACGCCCCCGGTGTTGCGACTGCTTCCACGCATCGTAGAGGCCGTGGAGCCATTCATCCACCCAGGCCGCGTTGAGAAACCACGAATTGTCGCGCACAAGGTGAGCCAGCATAAAATGCCCGTGGGCCGTCACATCCTGCGGAGAAAGCGCATGGTACTGCTCGCCCTGAGCGGGGCGGTCTTCCACATTTGTGTCAAACATGAGCACCACGCGGAGCTGGCCGGGGTGCCTCTCTGACCGCATGACCCGCGCCCGCGCCCAGTTGGAGGGGCCACATTCAAAGCGCTTGCCGCCGTCCGGCCAGGGCTGGTCGAGCGTGCGCAAAAAGGGAATGGGCAGCCAGTGCCCTTCCCAGGCATCCAGCGCGCGCCGGGCTTCGATGCTGTAGTCCTCATCGCAGGGCAGCCCGCTCAACTGGTCGATAAAGCCGTTTTCCGTTTCTGTCAGGCAGCGCAAATAGTGGGTGTAGCGCGTCTGCTCGTCGGATTCTTTCTTTTTTTCTTCGCGAAAATACCGCCGCAGTCGTTTGACGGCATCTTCGGGCATGGAGAAATCAAGAAACTGCGGGCAGCCGCCGGGAATAATGCTGACCGGCGAAAGGTAACGGGGTATGACATCCATCATTATTTCCTTTTGAAACGGGCGTCCCACTTGAGATTGGCCCCGCCAAGCTCTTTGCCCTTGCACTGGGTGGTGTTTTCCTGTCCGGTACATTCAACCTTTTGCGGAACATAGGTGCCGCCACGCGGGCAACGGGCCTGACTGGAATCAAACTGCAACTGGTTGCCCTGAAAGCGCGCCGAAGCCGAACCGCTGCACACCTGACCGTTGCGCTCACGCACAAGACGGCGGCCCTTGCCGCTCTTGTCAAAGCAGTATTCTGCAATGATCGGCTCGTTGGAGGGGTGCGAATACAGGCCGGTTTCGCTTGTCCAGCAGCCCTCAAGGAAGCTCAGGTCGTTCTTTTTGGCCGCGTCTTCGGGAATGGCAAGGTTGTCATTCTTTTTGGGCGCGGGCTTGGGCGGCTCCTGCGGTTTGGGTTCTTCCTTGGGCAGGGGCTTGGGTTCCTGTTTGGGTTCAGGCTTTGGCTTGGGCTTGGGAGCTTCCGCCACCTTGGGCGGCTCCACGGGCGTTTCGCCAAGGAAGGGCTCCACCACTTCCGGGTCGGGCTTGGGTTCTTCCTTCTTTTCCTCAACCTTGGGGGGCGTTGGCGTTACCGGAGGTGCAACAGGCTTGCACAGGGCCGCGCGCTCCTGCAACTGACGCCACAGGAGAGCCAGCTGATCTTCGTTGGCGGCGGCCTTTTGCTTTTCGGCCTCCAGAGCGCTGCGGTCAACGGGCATGCAGCCCGAAGGCAGGGGAGAAGGCAAAAGCCCCAGCGCCGCGCCCAAAAGCCAGAGCAGGAGCAGCAAGAGCAGGAGAGGCAGCAGCCACGGCAGGCACCCGCTGCGGGGAGGCACTGCCACGGGGACAGCAGCCACAGGCGCAGGCGGCGGGGGAGGCGGCAGCGCACCGCCAAGCCGGGTGAGGTCCTGCGGTTGCGCGCCAACACTGCCGGGGGCAAAACCCCAGTTAATGAGAACGGGGCGGCCATCCACAGACCAGATATCTTTGTCCTCCGGGTGTTGCAGGGCAAGCCGCAGCAACTGGCCTGAAAGGGCCTGCCGCGCCTGCGCGTCTGCTGTGAGATCGCTGGACAATCCGGCAATATCAGAGGCCAACGTGCCCGCACGGGCGCGCAGGGCCTGCGCATCCTGCTCCGAAAGTTCCGCAAGGGGAACCGCCGGGCCATTGCCTTCGGCATACCAGTCAACGCTGTTGCCCTCGGCATTGTGCTGTGGCTCGGCGAGCAGGGCGGCATGATCCGGCCCGAGCTTTTGCAGCAGGATGGATTTCAACTGTTCATAGCAGTCGGTGGCAAAGATGCCCTGACTGGCAAGCGCACGCATCTGACCGCGCAAACTGACCGCAATGCGGGTACTCATGGCTTGCCTCCGGCGGATTCACTGCTCTGGGCCATGGTGACGGGAACGCCCGCCGAGCGCAAAAACGCTGCCAGGCTTGTGCTGACAATGGCGAGGCTGGATTGCCTGTAGGAAGCATCGTCCAATTTGATAAAGGTGTTGATGCCCACCACATCACCCTTGTCGTTGACAAGCGGCCCGCCGCTGTTGCCCTGCGAAACTGTGGCCGTGTGCACAATAAGCGGCGGCTTGCGCTCAAGAATAACGCTCACAACGCCCTCGGTATACACCACTTCGGGCGCAGCGGCTTCATCGCCCTTGAGCAGGGCCGCAAATTTGGGATCGTCAGTGGTGACGGCGCCGGGGAAGCCCCACGCGCTCACGCGTTCGGTCCGGCTCACGCCCGGCGCGAACTTGAGCGGCACAACACCAGAAGCGCCGTTAACGCCAAGCACGGCAAAATCCTGTCCGTTGTCGTGGGTTACCTGACGTACGCTTGCCTCAAAGGGTCTGCCCAGGGCTTTGTTCACAACGACCGCCTGAGTGGCGTTACCCACCACATGGGCATTGGTAACCACGTAGCCCGGGGCCACAAAAAAGCCGGACCCCATGGAAAGGCCCTCTTCCCGCATGGCAAGCACAAGCACTGTGCCCTGTTCCATCAGCTCGGAAACATTCTTGGGCGTCTGCTGTTGCATGGGCGCGGGCGGCACCTGCGTTTTGGCGTCTGCCGTGGGCGGCAGGGTGGCTGCATCCGCGCGGGCAGAGCCTGGATTCGCAGCGCCAGAGCCTGAACCCAAAGGAGGCCACATGACACCCGCAGGCGGGGTGATGAGTCCAAGCCCCTGCTTTACTTCGCAAGGCTCCTTGGCAAGCAGGGCGCGCAATTGCTGCATGAATGTTTCAAGCGCCGCGTTGTGTTCGCGCCACTGCTCCGTTTGAGCGGCAACGGCAGCCTTGGAAGCCTCGGCCTGCTGCCATTCTTTCCAGAACAGCCATGCGGCCAGCAGCAAAAGCCCCAGAAACAACAGCACACCCCAGAAAAGAGGGCGGCGATACCAGGGCAGGACAACCGCAGCAGCAGGCGCGGTACCTTCGGCAGGCGCGGCGCTTGACGGTGTTTCAGGCGGTACGGGGTGTTGGCTTTCGTTCATCTATGGCTCCGCGCGGTATATGCGGCGCAGTAAAAAGCCGCGCAACCGCCATAAAAATAGCGGCTGCGCGGCAACAGAGTTATCCCAGCAGGTTATTGACGGTTTCTTCGTAGCTGGACATCCGCGCGTTCACATCGCGGCGCGTGGTTTCAAGATCTTCGCGCGAAGATTTCCACTCAGCTGCCTGTGCGGCAACATTGTTCTGCTCCGGCGTGCGCGAGGCGCTGGCCGCAGGTGTGCTCTTGGGCTGCGCAGCTGCACCCTTTTTGAACTTGGTAGCGCCAGAACTGGACGACGAAGTCGCAGCAGTGGTGGGCTGCGCCGAAGTGTAAGGTTCGGCCAGAGCCTGCTGATACTCGCCGTCCTTCTTGGCCATGGTGGTGGCGGTATCATTCAGGATAAACGAGGTTTCCTCAAGGCCGCTGCGGATTTCATTATACCTGTCCTGAAATTCCATGCGGGTGATCTGCCCGGCCTTGAACTGCCCGGCGGCAAGCTTGAACTGTTCGTCATAGCACTTGGCCGCAACCTTGGCTGCTGCGGTGGAACGGTTCATGCTGGCAGCCTCGCTGCCAAGCTGCTGGCTGTACTGGTGCAGATATGCGGCATCGCGATCCTGAGCTTTGGACTTGCCGTAGACGTTGCCCGCCACAGCGCCCGCAGCGCCGCCCGCAACAGCGCCCGCAACAGCGCCGCTGGCCTTGCCTGTGGCAAGACCTCCAATAAGCGCGCCAAGCAGAGCGCCGCCAACAGCGCCAGCGGCAGTGCTTTTACCCGTGCTGTTTTCGTCCTGCCGCAACTGGTTAACAGGCTGATAGCACTGCGGATAATAATTGACCTTGGTTTTCTGGTCGCCATATTTGCTGGTGCAGCCCGAGATCAACAATCCTGCAGCAAGAAAAAGGCACAAGGGTATGCTGGCAAGCCTTTGCATAAAAACCGTCTCCTCAATAAGGGTTGAGTCTACGAGCGCCACGGCATGTCTGCCCAGAGCTCCCGGCAATCCGCACAGAATAATGGAGCGGATAGAACTGTTCACTCGCGATAATGTACCCTGAACATTTTGAATTTACTTCAAAGCGCTGTGACTCGGCAAGCCCTATTGCCCAGCCGGAGCATCAAGCATGCACAAGATTGTCATGCCAATGCGGATCAGGGGGCAGAACGTTTATGTTTTTCATTGCTGCGCGCGCCAGCCATGCAACAAAAGATGCAAAAAAGCCGCCGATCTTTCGACCGACGGCCCGACTGTGTGCTGCAAACAAGTTCTATGCCTTGATGGAGCGGGAAATGAACTCAAGAACATCTTCGTACAGCGTGGGCATCGCATAGGGGGTCAGCACCCGTGTACGGTTGGAACCGACCATGAGGGAAATGATCACCTGGGCGGTGCTTTTGCTGTCGACCTTCACAATGCTGCCGTCTTCCACGCCCTTGGCAATAACGCGCTCAAGTTCGCTGTGCACCTGCGAAAACATGGAATCCATAATATCGCGGTCGGTCTTGGTTTTCATGTCGCTGTAAGGCGAGCAGCGCACAAGTACCAGCCAGTTGGAATCCTTGTCGATTGAAAAATCAAGGTACGCCCTGCAAAAACGCATGACGCCATCGTAACCACAGGTGGCTTCGGCGGTGGCTGCGCGCAGCCTTACGAGAAAGCGTTCCAGAACATCAAGCCCCGAGGCAAGAAACAGCTTTTCCTTGTTGCCATAGTGGTGGGTCAGCAACCCGAGGGCAACACCAGCTTTATCGGATATTTTTTTGAATGTGGTTTCCACATACCCGCATTCGCCAAAAAGTTCTTTGGCGGCCTGAAGCAACGCTTCTTTCTTGTTTTTGTTCATCACGGCTTTTGCTGGGTTAGAGTGAGGCATAAGGTTTTTCCTTGCGTTGACCCCATTACACATAAAACCCGTAAAGTCAAGGTATGCGTGGGGTTATTGCTTGTTCTCGTGAGCAAAAAGGCAGTAAACTGTTTGCCTGCCCAACGCGGATTTTTATAAAAACCCGCACCCCAAAACGCCTTTAGGGTATTATCTCGCTGCCACGGGCAGCGCCCATTATCCCTCTTTGGATTTTCTGGTGCGTCTAAAGGCATTCTGCGCGTAATCGCCCAGACGCTCTAACCTGCGGTCAACCATGTCGTACAGGCTGTTTTTCGTAAATCCGCCCTGTTTCAGTCTGCGACCGATTGAAAGACCAGTCAAGAGGGCGAGGGCTTCTTCGATGCGCCGCACAGGATAAATAGAGAACTGGCCTTTCTCAACCGCTTCAATAACATTGGGCGCGAGCATGAGGTGATCCACGTTGTCAAAGGGCATGATGACCCCTTGCGTGCCCGTAAGCCCCTGGCTGGCGCAAACATTATAAAAGCCCTCGATCTTGCGGGTAACGCCGCCCACAGCCATGATCTGCCCCGTCTGGCTCACCGCTCCGGTAAAGGCCAGATCAAGGCGCACCGGCACATCGGCAAGGGCCGAGAGCAGGGCGGCAAGTTCCGCGCCAGAAGCGCTGTCGCCCTCGATTCCTGCGTAGCTCTGCTCAAAATAGAGCGAGCCGGAGAGCACCAGGGGCTTTTTGCGCGCAAAAAGATCCGTGAGGTAGCTCTTCAGGATCATCATGGCCTTGGTGTGGATGGGGCCACCCAGCTCGGCCTCGCGTTCAAGGTCGATGATGCCCTCATGCCCCACGCCCACGGTACATGAAATCCTGTGCGGCAGACCAAATTCAAAATCGCCGTGCCACGTGACGGAAAGACCGTTAACCTGACCAATGGCCTGACCCGAGGTCTGCACCTTGATCATGTTGCGGTCGTATTCTTCCATATAGATCTCTTCCACCAGGTTGGCCCGGTAGATGCGCGCCGCGTGAGCTTCTTCCAGCACGGGCGCAGTGACCACATCCTGCTTGCGCATGCGGGCCAAGGCCGAGGCCTCGATCATCAGCTCGCGCAGTTCGGGGAAGCGTAGCGAAAGGCGGCGCTGGTCTTCGCAGATGTGCGACCCGAGGTCGATGAGCCATGCCAAGGCCGTGCGGTCAAAACAGGGGAGTTCTGTTTCCTTGATGATGGTGGCAATGTGCCCGAGGTAGGCGCGCACATTGGCGGCATTGCGCTCTGTGGTGTCGGCCATGTGGGCCTTGATGCGGAAGAGCTTTGAGAACCTGTCGTCATTGACAAGCAGACCTTCATACAATTCTTCATCACCGATCAGCACAACCTTGAGGTTCAGGGGCAGCGGCTCGGGATTGATGCCCTTGGTGCGGATGGGCGTATCCGGGCCTTCGCCGGAATCTTCAATGCGAACCATGTTGGAGCGCAGGGCGCGCAACAGGCCTTCCCAGGCATTGGGATGTTGCAGAAGATCCTCAATATGCAACACCAGAAAACCACCGTTGGCCTTGTGGATGCTGCCCGCGCGGATAAGGGTGAAATCCGTGACCAGCGCGCCCATTTCAGATTCGCGCTCCACGCAGCCGAGCAGGTTCACAGCGGTGGGGTGATCTTCCACAATGATGGGGGCGCCATCAAGCTCGCTGTTGTCCACCAGCAGGTTGACCTCGTAGCGGTAGAGCACAGCCTCCACCGGCGCGCCGTGCGGGTCGCCCAGTGCCCCGCCGTCCCTTTGCAGAAAGGCATCGGTGTTTTTAAGGATGTCTTCGCGCAGGGCCGTAAAGTAGCCATCAAGCCCCTTGACCGGGCAGGCCTTGAGCATGCGCTGTTCAATGGGGTTGAAGAAGGTGGTCAGCACCTGAGTCATGGCTTCGCGTTCCAGGCCGCGCTCGTCGTCCTGGAAGCTTTCTTCCGCCTTGTTCAGCTGCCGCATATAGCCCGACATGGCCTGCACGAGGTTGTCGCCCCGGCTTTTAAGGCTGAGACGCAGGGTTGTGTCGAGCCTGTCGAACTCTTCCTCGCTCAGGCGCTTGCCTTCCACCAGCGGATACAGGGTCAGGCCGCCGCTCTCGTCCATATCAAGGTTGAATCCCTTGTCTACGGCAACGGAATTCATCTTGCGCAGCAGGCCCATGCGGGCGTTCTGGAAGTTGTCCACAATCTTGGCGCGGCGCTTTACGTAGGTGCTGGCCTCAAAACGGCGGGGCAGCTCCTCACGTATATGCTCGATCAATTCCTTAAGGTTCTGCTTTAGCTTTTTCCCCATGCCTGTGGGCAGGGCAAAAAGGCAGGGCCGGTCAGGATCGGAAAAATTATGCACGTATACCAGATCGTCAGGTGTCTGAGCCTTTTTGGCCTGAGGCCCAAGGTAGCTCAGCAACATGTGGCTGCGGCCAAGATCGGCCTCGCCTGACAGGTAGATGTTGTAGCCCTGATTCTTGATTTGCAGGGCAAGGTCCAGCGCCTGCATGGCACGGGGCTGGAATGGATTCTGGCGTCCGTTGCGCGGCAGCGGAATATCCTTGCTCGTTTCCCAGGGAATACGGGCGGGATCTAACGTGGCGTGCAGGCGTGACGCGGGCAGGGGAGCGATAGTTGGCATAGGAAATCGTTATTGTTGGTAAAGTTTTTCCAGAATGGCGCGGCCGCCTCTGGCAAGAAGTGTTTCTGCAAGTTCAAGCCCCACCTGACGGGCCTTGGAGGTGTGGCCCCGCTGCGCCTCGCGCAGAATCAGGCTGCCATCAACCTCTGCCACCAAGCCTTCGAGTACGAAGGTCTCGTCATTTTCAAGGCGGGCATGCCCGGCAATGGGCACCTGACACCCACCCTCAAGCCCGGCAAGGAAGCCCCGTTCGGCTTCAACGCATACACGGGTGGGGGTGTCTTCGATCTCAGCAAGCAGGGCAAACAGATCGTAATCGTCTTCACGGCATTCAATGCCGATGGCGCCCTGGCCCACGGCGGGCAGAAATGTCTGCGGATCAAGGGCGTGCATGTAGGGCGCGCTCAAGCCAAGGCGGTTCATACCTGCGGATGCAAGAATAATGGCGTCATACACGCCTTCACGCAGTTTGCGCAGGCGCGTATCCACATTGCCGCGCAGGCTTTCAATGCGCAGGTCAGGGCGCAGGGCCAGCAACTGGGCCTGACGCCGCAGGCTGCTGGTGCCAACGCATGCGCCCTGGGGCAGGGCCGCAAGGTCGGCATACTTGCACGAAAGCATGCAGTCTGTAGGCGCTTCGCGCTTGGGGATGCACCCCAATATGAGCCCGTCGGGCAGCTCCATGGGCACGTCCTTGATGCTGTGCACGGCAAGGTCGGCCCGGTTATCAAGCAGGGCTTCTTCAATTTCTTTTACAAAAAGGCCCTTGCCGCCCACTTGGGCCAGGGGAACATCCTGAATGATGTCTCCCTTGGTCTTGATGATGACAAGGTCAACGGCCAGTTCCGGGTCAAGCGACTGCAAACGGCTTTTAACGTGTTCTGCCTGCCAGAGGGCCAACTGACTGCCACGGGTAGCGATAACTAGGGATTTACGCATGCCTGCCGCCTAATGTCCGCAGCTTGCGCAGTTGCCGCCAGAACATCCGGCGCAGCCGCCGCCACCGCCGGTCGAAGCCGCGTAATCGCCGCCTTCTGTGCCATTTTTGCGCCGGGCGCAGCAGGACATGAGCTTCTGGGTATCGTTGGAGCCGCAATACGGGCAAGTGGGCGGGGTTTCGTCAAACACCAGTTCTTCAAAATCCCGACCGCATTTCTGGCAAGAATACTCGTAGATGGGCATGGTCAAACCTCGGTTGTGTGTCGCCCTTGCAAATAGGGGGTCAGTGCGACAGCATTTTCAAAAAGATAATAATCCGTCAGTCGGCAAAACAGGTGCCCGGCTGCAAGGTGCAGTTCCTGAACCAGCGCGGGTTCAGCCTGCGGTGCTTCAAGCACCATGTCGCTGTACAGGGCCATTTCGCTGCCGTGCCCGCACAGGCACACGGCAAACTGCCCGCCGCGACGTGCCGCCTCAAGGGCGGCGATAATATTGGCGCTGCTGCCAGTGGAAAAAATCGCCACCAGCATGTCGCCTGGCCGCCCCAGGGCTTCAATCTGGCGCGAAAATACCTGGCTGAAATCAAGGTCGCTGCCAATGGCCGTCAACGAAGTCGCATCGGCAGACAGCGCCAGAGCGGGCAGGGCGGGCCTGTCCATAAAAAATCTGTTCACAAACTCGGCTGCCATGTGTTGGGCTAGTGCAGCGCTGCCGCCATTGCCGCAGAGCAGTATTTTGCCGCCGCCCGCAAGGCACCTGGCCGCGCGCAAGGCCGCCTGACGAAGAAAATCCGCCTGCGAGCGAAAAAAATCTTCGCGCAGGCGCGCGCCTTCGCTGGCATGCTGTTCAATAATATCAAGGGCTGTATCGTGCATGGCGCTCACAATTGCCGAAACGTGACATGGAAGCCTTCTTATTTAAGGCAAAGCCCTGCAACTGACAAGCGCCCACAGGCTTGCGGTAACAGACTTGATAACGTAACTTGCGCAGGTATGCAAAACGCAACAAGCCGACACATACTTCTGGTTTACAAGGCCCGGCACGAAAAGGCTGCGGCTCTTGCCCAAGAAGCCGCCCAGTGGCTGCGCCAAAAGGGGCATGACGTTACGGGTGTGATCTGCGCAGGCACGGACACCCCGGCCTACGCAGCGACGCCCCTTGACTTTGTGGTTGTTTTTGGCGGCGACGGCACCATGCTCGGCGTGGCCCGCCGCCTTGTGGGGCGCAACGTGCCTGTGCTGGGCATCAATTTTGGCCGGATCGGTTTTTTAACCGATGCCCAGCCGGAGCAGTGGCGCGAAAAACTCGAAGAATCCCTCACCGGCATGGAGCCCGTGCGCTCCTGTATGGCCTTGCAGTGGACGCTCACCCGCAAGGGCCAGCAGATTGCCAGCGGTTGCGCGGTCAACGATGTTGTTCTGAGCCGGGGGTCTTTGTCGCGGCTTGTATTGTTTGATGTCTATATTGCCGGCGAGCGCCTTGGCTCGCTGCGCGGCGATGGGATGATCATTGCCACGCCCGTGGGCAGCTCGGGCTACAGCGTTTCCGCTGGCGGCTCGCTGCTGCATCCTTCTATGGAAGCCGTGGCCATCACGCCCATCTGTCCATTCCTCAATACTATTTCGCCCATGGTGTTCCCCGGTGATACCGAGTGCCGGTTCCAGATTTTGCAGGGTTCCACAGATTGCTACCTTACTGTCGATGGGCAGGAAGGGCAACAGCTGGAGCTGGGCGACACCGTGACCGTCAACGGTCTGCCCGATGCCGTGCATTTTCTTGGCAAGGGAACAACTTTCTTTGAGCGTTTGCGTTCGCGCGGCTTTGCCCTGCAAGGCACTGAATGCATCAGGTGCGGGGAAAACGCATGAGCAACGCGATTTCTGTTAATTCGGTTCGCGAGTTTCATTTTGGGGAGAGTGTCCGCTTTGACGCATGGCTTTACAGCATGCTGATGGACAATAACATCGCCTATGGCATGAACCCCGACATTGTGGCCAGCCAGGAACAGATGGCCTTTATGGTCAGCCTTGCGCGCGACCAGGTGTATTTGCCCTGTTCTGACGACACGTTCAAACTGTTGTGCCAGCAGACCGCTCCCGAAGAACTTCGCCGCCAGTATAACCGCTCCTGGCGTATCATCATGCGGCTCGTGCGCTCCTTTACGCCCGAAGGCCAGAAACGCAGGCGTATTTTGCAGTTTTGCCGCTTCCGCTTCAATCAGTATGTTGCCCAGCATACCCTGATTCCTTCGCGGCTGGTCAAGCGCATGACCGATCTTGTGCTCGCCCAGGGCAACCAGCTGGACGACCCCTGGCGGCAATTGCGCAGAATTTCCACCAAACGCCAGCTTGAAATGCTGGATGAAGCCCCGGTGCGCGACAATCTTGCCGCAGTGCCTGCTGATGCCGTGGCGGCCAATTCCATCGCCTCTGTCAGGCGCATGCTCAACTACGTGGAACTTTCGCGCCTGCTGTGCCTTTCGGCCATGTCCCGCCCGTGGGTGGACACGCCGCCAGATGCCGAAACAGTGCGTAAGGCCATGGATACCGCGCGCGAAACCTGCGCCCACTTGCGGCACTATTTTGAGGCCAGCGCGGTCAGATCCGGCACGGTGCTCTTTTTGTGCGACGCTGACGGCGGCGTTGTGTTTGATCTGGCTGTTGCCAACAGCCTTATTCGCATGGGGCATAAGGTCATATTTGCGGTCAAATCAGGCTTTTTCTTTTATTCGCCCACATTGGAAGACATGGAGATTGACCCCTCCATCCGGCAGATGATCGGCGGCGGCACTGTGCAGCACGAGCCGCGCATGAGCAAGAACGAGCTGTTGCGACACCTGCGCGAATACCGCCTCATGGTTATTGGTGATGGAACGCGGGAACGGCTCAATCTATACAGGGTCTCGGTGACATTCTCCCGCGCGTGGAAGGAGGCCGACCTTATTCTGGGCAAGGGCTGGCGCGTGGCCGATGTGCTCATGGGCAGCAGCCACCAGTATACCCGGGATGTAGTCTGCTACTGGCAGGATGATCAGGGCTTTCACATCAAACTGCGCCAGCATGCCGAGAGAGCCCATAAATTCAGCGAGAACGACATTGCCGCCCAGTCGGCAAGCATCATCGCAGGCATGCGCGAGGCCCGCATGCAGGGCCGTACGGTCATGTTTTACAGTTGCGTGATCGGCAGCATCCCCGGCGAGACTGGTACCGCTACCGAGATCGTGCGCGCCTTTGTAGACAATCTGCGTAAAAAAATGGATAATATCCTGATAATTAATCCTGCCGAGCATTTTATTGAAGGCATGGACGGCGACGATCTCATGTATATGTGGGAGCAGGTGCAGCGCAGCGGCTTTATTGATGTGTGGCGGTTTCAGACCGTTGAGGACATTGAGGAAAGCTTTGCCCTGCTTGGTCGCAAGGTGCCGCCGCAATGGTCGGGCAAGGATTCCACCTTTTCCACCGGCTGCACCAAGGAAATGCGTATCGCGCTGGACGTGCAGGCCAAAAACAGGGAAATGCAGATCATCGGCCCCGACCCGCAGCGGTTTTTCCGCAGGGGAGAGTACGGTGTGGGCAAATATTTCGACGCCAGCATCCCCCATTGATGCTTTTGCGTCAAAATGGGCGGCGCAAGCCGCCGGATGCCAGGTTTAGCGGGCGCTTATGCGCAAAGCGGCGCTTTTGCCGCGCAACTACGGGGTGAACCCCGTTGAGGGAGTAATCTGATCTATGGCCGCCTATGAAGCCGTGATTGGCCTTGAAGTGCATGTGCAACTTGCCACGGCCTCCAAACTGTTCTGTTCCTGCCCCACGACCTTTGGGCAGCCCGCCAACGCCAATGTTTGCGAGGTGTGCTCCGGCATGCCCGGCGCTTTGCCCGTGCCCAACCGCCAGGCTGTCCACTTTGCGGCTCTGGTCGGCCTCGCCACCAATTGCGCCATAAATACGCGTTCCATTTTTGCCCGCAAAAACTATTTCTATCCTGATCTGCCCTCCGGGTATCAGATTTCGCAGTTCGAGCTCCCCATCTGCGAACACGGGCATCTTGAAGTGGACGTGGACGGGCGGCGCAAGCGTGTGGGTATTACGCGTATCCACATGGAAAACGATGCTGGCAAGAACATTCATGCGCAGGGCGAAAACCTGAGCTATGTGGACCTCAACCGCGCGGGCACGCCTCTGGTTGAAATAGTTTCCGAGCCGGATATGCGTTCCGCCGCCGAGGCTGTGGCCTATCTTAAGGCTCTGTACAACATCGTGACCTATCTTGGCGTGTGCGATGGCAACATGGAAGAGGGCAGCTTCAGGTGCGACGCCAACGTCTCGTTGCGCCCTGTGGGAACCGAACCCTTCGGCACCCGCACCGAGCTGAAAAACCTCAACTCCTTCCGCAATGTGCAGCGCGCCATTGAGTACGAAATTGCCCGCCAGCAGGATGTGCTGGACGACGGCGACAAGGTAGTGCAGGAAACCCGCCTGTATGATGCCGTCAAGAACACCACTGCCTCCATGCGGAGCAAGGAAGAAGCGCACGATTACCGGTACTTCCCCGACCCGGACATTCTGCCCATAGATATTACGGAAGAAGAAATGACCCGCTGGCGCGCCGAAATGCCGGAGCTGCCCCAGGTTCGCGTTGCCCGTTTTGTGGCTATGGCGGGACTGCCCGAATCCGAGGCAGAAGTGCTGGTGCAGAGCAAGGGGCTGGCCGACTTTTTTGAAGCTGCCGCCGCCAAGGCCGACCCCAAGAAGGTTGCCAACTTTGTGCTTGGGCCGCTGCTGCGTGAATGCAACGCCCGTGGGCTTTCTGCCGCTGACCCCTCCGCCTGGGCCATGAAGCCCGAGGCTCTGGCCGAACTGGTACGGCTGGTTGACGGCGGCACCATCAGCGCCAAGATCGCCAACGATATTTTTGGTGACATCTTTGAGCAGGGCGTCATGCCTGAAGCCTACGTGAAGGAAAAAGGCCTCGTGCAGATTTCCGACACTTCGGCGCTCGAAGCCGCCGTGGATGAAGTCATTGCGGCCAATCCCGCTGAGGTGGAGGCCTATCGCGGCGGCAAGACCAAGTTGATCAGCTTCTTTGTGGGGCAGATCATGCGCGCCACCAAGGGCAAGGCCAATCCTGCTCTGGTGAACGAACTGCTTGCCAAAAAACTGTAAACTCTCGTCAGTAAATAAACGCCCAAGCGGGGATTTCGGTCATGCCGGGATCCCCGCTTTTTTATACTGTTCAAGACAGGTTGCATTTTGGATTTTTAAACGCATAAGGGGCCTCGCGGCCCCTTATGCGCTGATACTTCAGCACAGTATATGCGTAAAAACTAGACGCTCAGGTTCAGGCCTGAAAGCATGGAAAGACTGCTGTTGGAATAGCTGCCGAAAGAATTGGTGGCGTTGCCCGAGCCGGACCACCATGCGGCCATGGATTCCACCTCTATGCGCTTGCGCAGGTCAGAGGGCGAAACCTGCAATGACTTGCGCGCATCATCAAGGCCGGAGAGAGCCTGAATCTGGCCGAACTTTTTTGCCAATGTCGGATTGTTGTCAAAAAACTTCTGTACGGCAGCTTTGGTGGCGGCATCGCTGCTTTCAACCACCAGGCTGCCATCGGACTTGGTTTGCAGGGTAAATTTTGCATCGCTGCTCACAGCAAGGCTGCTCATGCCGCTGTTCAGCGTCTGACCGAGTTTGGAATTGTCCAGCACTGCCTGAATGGCGGCCTTGTTGGCACTGTCCGTACTGCTGGCAGCGGTCAGCTTGCCGCTGCTGTCAACGGTCATTGCCACGGAAGTGCTGGAGCTGACGCCTGCAGCGGTTAGGGCCGTGCGCAGATCCTTGCCAATAGTCGTATTGCTCTTAAGCCAGTTCTGCACATTGGTCTGGTCTGTGGCATTGGCGCTGGTTGCAGTGAGGGAGCCGTCCGCACCTAAAGTGAATGTGACACTTGAAGGGTCGGTGACCCCAAGCTTGGACAGGCCATCCTTGACGGCGGTGTTGAACTCATTATTCAACTGCTCGCGATACTTGGTAATCTGGCTAAATGTAACGCGGCTGCCGCTTTCAAGGCCCATGGCGTCCATGGCGTACTTTGTAAGCTCCACCATGCTGGAAAGCTGGCTGGTTATGCTGTTGCCGCTGAGCATCTGGCTCAACGAACTTGAAGAACTTTTGGAACCCGAAGACGATGAGCTGCCGGAAGTGGAGGTACTCAGCTTCTGGTTCTGCCACTGGTACAGCCCGCTTGTATAGCTGTTTACGCCCGATACGTTGCTCATGATCACTCCTCGGCAGTTTTTGCCCGATCTTGGGGCTTGGGGGTGCCGTATTGTTCACATATGCATATTCCAGGCCAGCTCTATTTTACAGGTGAGGTCAGGCTGGGTCGGCCCGCCCATTAAAAATATACAGGTTCCGAATCCAGTAATGGACAGGCTAACTGAAATAGGCTAGAGAGCGGCTATGGCAGTACATTCCTCCATGCTTGAGACAGTCGAATTCGACGATCCCGCCTTAGCCAATCAGCTATTTGGCCCTCACAATGCGCATCTTGAGCTGTTGGCCGCAGCCAGCGGAGCCTCCATAGGCAGCCGTGGCGCCAGCATTCTTATTGAAAGCCCAGACATGAACACCCGGCAGGTGCTGTGCAATGTTTTTGTGCAGTTGTACGAGCTGCTGCGCGGCGGATTGTCGCTGAGCCAGCAGGATATTGCCCGCAGTTACGAGATGCTGCGCGCGGATCCCGGCCTGAATCTGGAAAAGATTTTCAAGGATGCCGTTTTCGTCAACACCCCGCGCAAAACGGTCACTGCCCGCAATGTTGCCCAGCGCACCTACCTTGATCTGCTGCGGCGCAATGAGCTTGTTTTTGCAGTTGGCCCGGCAGGTACGGGCAAAACCTATCTTGCTGTCGCCATGGCGCTTTCCATGTTTCAGCAGCACAAGGTCAAGCGCATTGTGCTGACGCGCCCAGCGGTGGAGGCGGGTGAACGCCTTGGCTTTTTGCCCGGCGATCTGGCCGACAAGGTCAATCCCTATCTTCGCCCGCTCTATGACGCCCTGCACGACATGATGCCCCAGCCCAAGGTGGCGTCCATGCTTGAAGTGGGTTCCATTGAAGTTGCGCCCCTGGCCTTCATGCGCGGGCGCACCCTTAACGATGCCTTTATTATTCTTGACGAAGCGCAGAACACCACGCAGGAACAGATGAAGATGTTCCTTACCCGCATGGGCTTTGGCTCGCGCATGGTTGTAACGGGCGACACCACCCAGATCGACCTGCCCTTGCAGCCCGGCGGTCAGCGTCCGCGCTCGGGCCTTATCCACGCGCTGAATATCCTTGCCAAAGTTCCAACCATCGCAGTGCATCACTTCACCAAGGCCGACGTAGTGCGGCATCCCTTGGTGGGAGCAATCGTAAACGCCTATGATAATGCAGAAAAAAGCGGCACGTCCAGCTAGCATCCTCGCACTCTTTCGCATGTTGCGGGCCCGCCACCATTGTGGCCTGGGGCTTTCGGTACTTGTGCTCACCCTGCTTTTCATCAGCCTGCTTGCAGGGGCCAATTTTGAAGCCGTGCCCCGCGTGTACGTTGCCGGGCAAGTGGCGGATTCTGATGTCATTGCCGACCGCGACATCCTTGTTGAAGACGTGCAGGCCACCAAGGCCCGGCGCAAGCAGGTGCAGCTTCTGCAACCGCCTGTCTATGATCTGAGTCTTGAGCCCTTTACGGCCTTTCAGAACCGTATTGTGGAGATCATGCGCAGCCTGAACAACGGCATTGATTATCATGTTGGGGTCGAAGGCCCGCTGCACAGGCTGGTGGAAGAACTGACACCCACAGTTGCAGACGAAATTTTGCCGGAACTCGCCCAGCCCGAGGCGCAGACGTATCTGCTCAAGGTGCTGCTGCCCCAGATTCGCGACCATATGGCAGAAGGCCTTGTGGGCGACATACGCTCGGCAAGGGTTGACCGCTCTGGCGTTATTGTGCGCAATCTGGATACGAATACAGAAATACTGCGCCCGGACGTGGTCAATCTGCCCGATGTGCAATCGTATCTGGCGGAAATTTCTGCCCAGATACGGCAGGTTTCCACGCTGAACCCGCAGTCGCGGCGCGCCATCAATATCCTGCTTTCCGCAACCATGCCTTCCTCGTTGACGCTGAACCGGGAATCGACCCAAAAGCGCAGCTCTGCCGTCATGTCCATGGTTGAACCCGTGTATTATCAGATACAGAAGGGCGAAATCGTGTTGCGCAAGGGCGAGAGGGTCAGCCGCGAGCAGCAGATCAAGCTGCAAACGCTTTATAAATCCGCTTCTGACCCCATGCACTGGGACATAGCCGCTGGCGCTTTTTTGTGCTCGCTGGTGCTTTCCATCGGCTTTTTTGTTGCCCCCAGCGGCAAACCCGGCACCCCCCTTCGCTGCAAAGACATGCTGCTCATTTCCTTGCTTCTGCTGCTTTTCAGCGCCGGGGCAAAGGCTGTGTATGTGCTTGGCATGCGCATCGACAGCCATTCGTTCATCAATACGCTGGCCGTGGGCTACCCTGTAGCAGGCGCAGTGGGGCTGGTCGCCATGGTTTTTGCGGCCCGGCGCTACTGCACCATGGCCCTGTTGATCTCGTTTTTTACCATGCTCATGTTTCAGGCGCAGTTTTCGCTGTTCCTGCTCCATTTCCTTGGCGGCATGCTGGCCACATGGCTTGTGACCAACGCCCAGAGCCGACAGGATGTGGTGTGGAGCATTGTGCCGCTGACCATCGGTCAGTCCATCATCTGGTTTGGCGCAACCCTGCTGGCCCAAAGCGCCCCAGGCGTCATGCCCACGCAGTTGCTGGCTGTGTTTATCAACAGCGTGCTCTCGCTCATTCTGCTCTTTGCCGTGAGCCCCGTGCTTGAAATCAGCTTTGGCTACAGCACGCGCTTCCGCCTCATGGAACTTATGAGCCTTGAGCAACCCCTCATGCAGGAGCTTATGGTAACTGTGCCTGGCACCTACCATCACTCCCTTGTGGTCGCCAACATGGTTGAAGCCGGGGCCAAGGCCATCGGCGCCAACAGTCTGCTGTGCAAGGTGGCGGCCCTGTATCATGACGTGGGCAAGCTCTCGTATCCCGAATATTTCATCGAAAACCAGTTTGGCGGGCCCAACAAGCACGACAAGCTGGCCCCGTCCATGAGTGCGCTCATCCTGCTTTCGCATGTCAAAAAAGGCACGGAACTGGCCGAGCGGTACAAGCTCGGGCAGGATATTGCCGACATTATCAGTCAGCACCACGGCACACGACTCATACGCTTTTTCTACCAGAAGGCCCTGAACCAGGGCGAAAAGCCGCGTGAATCCGATTTCAGCTATGTGGGGCCGCGCCCGCAAACCAAGGAAGCCGCCATCCTCATGCTGGCAGACTCCGTTGAGGCATCCAGCCGCACGCTCAACGATCCTACGCCCGCGCGCATCAAGTCGCACATTGACACCATCATCAAGGGCATTTTCTCGGAAGGGCAGTTGGACGAATCGGAGCTGACCTTTAAGGATCTGCACTTCCTGAGCGAAAACTTCCAGCGCATTCTGACGGGTATTTTCCATCAGCGCATTGCCTATCCTGACGCCAGAATCAATGACGCCGCCCGTGCTGAAAACAAGCCCAACGGCAAAAACGGCTCTGCCCCCTCAACACATGGCGCAACGGCCCTTACCCCCACGGGGCATGGCAAACCGTGCGGCGACAAGCCTTGCAACGGAGACAAACCCGTTGCGGCACAATCGCCTGAAGTGAAAGCTCTGACGAGTCAGCCTGAGAGCGCCAAACAGGCTGGCATACCTGCCATCCCTGAAGAAAAGGGGCAGGCATAGGTATCATGGGCGCAGTCAGGGGTAAGCAGCCACAGGCAACCGTGCGCATTTTCTGCCGCTATCCGGCCACAGCATGGATTCTGCCGTTTGACCGCAGGCAGCAGCGCGCTGCCCTTGCGGCCATGCTTGCCGCCGCAGAGCAGGCCAATGTGCCTGTTGTGCCCCCGGCTGTGGAACTGCATCTGATTGATGACGCAGCCATGAGCGCAGCCAACAGGCGCTGCATGGGCTGCCAGGGCCCTACCAACGTGCTTTCCTTCCCCGGTGGCTGCGACAGCCCCGGCACTCTTCTGTTTTCACTGGATACGCTGCGCAGGGAATGCCTGCTGTATGGGCAGGAACCGGGCGAACACGCGCTACGCCTGCTGGCCCACGGAATGGCCCACCTGTGCGGGCTTGACCACAGCGCGCAGATGGATGCGGTGAGCGACTATTTTATGCTCGTCGCCGCCGAAGCAGTGGCTTGATTCGCAGAATTCGCGGTCTGATTGTACAAAATTGGCTAGGCCGCCCACTTTCTGTTCAGTGCCGCCAGGGCCATGCACTGCAATTCGCGCAGCTTGCGGGCTGATTCTTCGCCCCGGTTGTGCCACTCTTCGGGCAGACGCACGGCGTTTATAGCCTTCAGGCTCGGATAGGCCAAACTGCTGATAGGTGAATTGCTGTCGGCATCCGCCAGCTTCCAGAAAGGGCGCGAAAGCCCAAGCTGGTTAACACGCCACAGCAGGTCTCGGCGTGTGCCGGTGCGCAGGGTGGCAAACATGCCTGCCTTCATGTGTTCTTCCGCAGCAAGCGCCCCAGCCCTGGCGTAGACTGACGGCAGCCGCAACCTTTTGGCAAGTGTCAGTGCGAGCGGCACACCGCGCGCCTCATGCCCATAATGATGGGGCAGCAGGGCAGGGTCAGTGCTAATTTTTCCGAGGTCATGGCACAAGGCCATCCACACGGCCATGGCATCGCCTGCGAGTTCGTCCATCAGCCGCAGGCTGTGGCCCAACACGCTGTTGGCATGCCACTTCACGGGGCCTGCGGGAATGTAGCGTGCGCGCTCGTGTTCTTCAAACCAGGGGGACAAACAATCCCCTTGCGCCAGAACGCGAAAGAATCGCGCCGGGCGCGGCAAGGCCAGAGCCTTGAGCATTTCCTTGGCCACACGTTCCGCAGGAATGCCCGCCAGCAAAGCCTTGGGTGTGGCGCGCATCTGTTCAAAAGCCTCGCGGGCTATGCGCCAGTCAGGCCAGCGGGAGGCAAAGCGCGCCAGACGAAAAATTCTGGTGGGATCATCCACAAAGGCCGTGGGCGAAGCCGGACGCATCATTCTGTTGCGCAGGTCGTCAACCGCCTTGGGGTGCATGTACAGCCGCCCCGCGCTGTCGAGCGCAAGGGCATTGACGGTGAGATCCCGCGCTGCAAGATCAGACGCCAGGGTGCCGCCCCTGAGGGGCATGCATTCGCGCCCGCGCCACAGGCAGACATTGACGCTTTTACCCACGCAGACCGCGTCGGGATGCGCGGCCAAAAAGTCGTCCATGCTTCCTGAAAAGGAAAAATCCAGCTCTGTGGGCATACGCCCAAGCAAAAGGTCGCGCATTGCGCCGCCGACGAGGTAGAGTTCCATGACCCCAGTATGTCACAGCCAACCGTTTGAGGGAAGCTCCCCAACTGGCGCTGACAAAAATTTTATTCCGCGTATCTGGCGCTTTGGCGAGGTCGGCTCTTGCCTCGATACCGCTGCAAACCTTGCGGCGCGCGGTTGGCTTGATCCGTGGGACAGTGTTCAGGTTGTCAGCCAGACAGCGGGGCGCGGGCAGTTGCGGCGTCAGTGGCACTCGCCTGCAGGCAACGTGTATGCGGCCCTGCGTCTGCCGCTTGTGCCCCCTTTTGACGGCACGGCGGCGGCCCCGGCAGTGGGTGCCCTGCTGGCGGAGGCTCTGGCAATGGACGGGTGGCAGGTGCGCCTGAAATGGCCCAATGACCTTGTGCTGTGCGCGTCGGAAGCCGAACCCAGAAAACTGGCAGGCATTCTGCTGGAGGAGCGGGGCGGGGTGCTGCTGGCGGGCATTGGTATAAATGTGTGCTGGTCACCCCCAGTGGAACAGATGCGGGAGGACGCCGCTCTGGAGGCAACAAACCTTGCCGCCCAGCATAAATCCACCATTTTTACGCCTCCAGTGGCCGAAGCCTTGTGGCAAACCCTTGTAAAGCGCATGTTTTCAGCTTATATTAACTGCCACTCTTTTCCCGAGGGGTGGAGAGCCCGTGCGGAGTCTCTTTTGCTCTGGCGCGGCGAGAACGTGGAGCTGCGTGACGATGACCGCATCGTACGCGGCTGGCTGGCGGGCCTAGGAACGTCAGGCGGCCTGTGTCTTAACATCAACGGACGGCTTGAGGAATTCATTTGCGGTAGTCTCCGGCTGAGCCCTGCGGGGGAATGACGCGGGATTATGGTCATTCCGGCATGGTTGGGCCTGGGGGCATCGCCGCCCAATGCGAAGCACTAAGCGTGTTTTCGCCGTCTAACGCCGGTGCGTGGGCAGAAATGCGCCGGTAGAAAAGGGCTGAAAGGCATGGCCAACAAGACATTCTCGGAAGTTCAGGATTTTTTGAAGGGCAAGGTAATACTGGTTGCTAACCGGGGTATTCCGGCCCGTCGCATTTGTCGTTCCATCCGCGAACGTTTTGACGCGGTAGCGGCAATGACTGCGACTGATGTGGACAAAACGGCCCCTGCGGCCTCAACGGCGCAGGAACTGATGCTGCTCGGGACAGACCCCCGCGCGTATCTGGATATTGACCGCATTATCGACAAAGCCAAACAACGTGGCGTAGTCGGCATTCACCCCGGCTGGGGGTTTGCTTCCGAGGACACGCGCTTTCCGCAGCGCTGCAAAGAGGCGGGCATCACCTTTATCGGCGCGACAGCCGAGGCCATGAACCTGTTGGGCAACAAGGTTCAGGCTCGAGAAGTGGCCCGCAAATTGGGCATTCCTGTTGTGCCCGGCTCTGAAGGAGCCGTGGATATTCCTACCGCCCGCCAGCTTATCAACGAGATCGGGCTGCCCATCATGCTCAAGGCAGAAGGGGGCGGCGGTGGACGCGGTATTTTTGCCATCCATAACGAGGCTGACCTGGAAGACGCCTTTTTCAAGGCTTCCACCATGGCTCAGGCTTCGTTTGGCAATCCGCGCCTGTTTGTGGAAAAGTTCCTTGCCGATGTGCGCCACATTGAAATTCAGGTCATTGCCGACATGTACGGCAACGTGTTCGCCTTTGACGAACGCGATTGCACCGTGCAACGCAACCACCAGAAACTCATTGAAATTACGCCTTCGCCCTGGCCGGGCATGACCAAGAACCTGCGCGACAGGCTCAAGGATTATTCCCGCCGCCTGGTGCGCGCCGTGGGCTACCATTCGCTTGCCACGGTCGAATTCCTCGTTACGCCTGACGGTACGCCGTACCTTATTGAAGTTAACACCCGTTTGCAGGTTGAGCACGGCATCACCGAATGCCGCTACGGCATTGACCTTGTGGAAGAGCAGATCGCCGTGGCCTTTGGCGCGGAACTGCGCTACCGCGAAGAAAGCCAGCGTCCTTCGTACTGGGCCATGCAGGTGCGCATCAACTGCGAAAACCCGCAGGACAACTTCGCCCCCAATTCCGGCCTCATTTCGCGATATGTGTCGCCCGGCGGCCCCGGCGTGCGCCTTGATTCCAATATCAGCGCAGGCTACGAGTTCCCCGCCAACTACGACTCTGCGGGCGCGCTGCTCATATCTTACGCCACTGACTGGGAAAAGGTGCTTGGCATCACGGAACGCGCCCTGAGCGAATATGTGATCGGCGGCATAAAGACCACCATTCCTTTCTTCCGTCAGGTCATCAAGCACCCCCTGTTCAAGCAGGGCAGCATCAATACCAACTTCATCGCCACGCATCCCGAGCTCATGGTCTACACCGACCTTGCGCCCGAAGGCGAGCGCCTTGCCAAGCTGGTGGCCGAAATTTCGGCCAAGGGCTTCAACCCCTACGTGCAACTTGGCGAATACCGTTCAAGCTCCACGCCCTGTCTTGGCCCCTTTGAACCTGTGCTGCCGCCCATAAGCACGGCTGCGCGGCGTCAGCCTTCGCCCTATCCGCAGGGCGACCGCATGGCCACACTGGATTACATCCGTGATTCCGGGCTGGTGCACTTTACCGACACCACAACCCGCGACCTCACGCAGTCCAATTCCGGCAACCGCCTGCGCCTTGCCGAAGATAGGCTCATGGGCCCCTATCTTGACAATGCGGGATTTTTCTCGCTTGAAAACGGCGGCGGGGCGCACTTCCATGTAGCCATGCTGGCAAACATGACCTACCCCTTCACCGAAGCCAAGGAATGGAACCGCTTTGCGCCCAAAACCCTCAAGCAGTTGCTGGTGCGTTCCACCAACGTGCTTGGGTATACGCCGCAGCCGCGCAACCTCATGCTCAAAACGGGCGAAATGATTTGCGACCACTATCAGGTCGTGCGTTGCTTCGACTTTTTGAACCATGTGGAAAACATGCGCCCCATTGCCGAGGTGGTCATGGACCGCAAGGACGTGATCTTCCAGCCTGCCATTTCCATGTCGTGGGCCAAGGGTTTTGACGTCAAGCACTATCTGGGCGTTACCGAAGCCATGTTGCGCATGGTGGGCGACATCATGGGCGCAAGCCCCAAGGAAGCCTCGCGACACATCATTCTGGGCCTCAAGGACATGGCTGGCGTTTGCCCGCCGCGCTTCATGGACGAGCTGGTCAAAGCCCTGCGTAAAGCCTGGCCCGAACTTGTGCTGCACTATCACAGGCACTATACAGATGGCCTGTTCGTGCCCTCGTGCGGCGCTGCGGCCAAGGCTGGCGCGCACATCATCGACGTGGGCCTCGGCTCATCGGTACGTTCTTATGGTCAGGGCGATGTGCTTGCCACCATGGCCTATATTGAAGATGAACTGGGCCTCAAGTGCAACCTTGATAAAAACGCCATCCGCGATGCCAACTTCGTCTGCAAGCAGATCATGCCCTATTACGACCGCTACTGCGCGCCGTACTTCCAGGGCATTGACTATGACGTAACGCGCCACGGCATGCCCGGCGGGGCCACTTCATCCTCGCAGGAAGGCGCCATGAAGCAGGGGTACATTCACCTGCTGCCCTACATGCTCAAGTTCCTTGAAGGCACCCGCCAGATCGTGCGCTATCACGATGTGACGCCCGGCTCGCAGATCACCTGGAACACGGCGTTTCTGGCCGTTACAGGTGCATGGAAGCGGGGCGGCGAAGATGAAGTGCGCTACCTGCTGGAAGTGCTGGGTCAGGTCACCCGCACCCCCGAAAAAGAGCTTACGGACGAAATGCGCCGCGCGCGCCTGAACATCTATCAGGACTGCAACGACGCCTTCCGTAACCTGCTTCAGGGCAAGTTCGGCAAACTGCCGCTTGGCTTCCCGGCTGACTGGGTCTACCAGAGCGCTTTCGGCTCTGACTGGAAGAGCGCCATGGCGGCCCGCACTGAAACTTCGCCCCTTGAATCGCTGGCAGAAGTGAACCTTGCAGCCGAAGAAAAGGCCTGCGCCGAAATTCTGAAGCGCAAGCCCAATGATGAAGAGTTCGTGCTGTACCTTAACCATCCGGCGGACGCGCTCAAGACCATTCAGTTCAAGTCCAAGTTCGGCGACCCCAACAACCTGCCTTTGCATGTATGGTTCGAGGGCCTGAAAGTCGGTCAGGATCTGTACTTCAACGACAGCAGCGGCAAGCCCCATCATCTCTTGCTGCTCAGCATTTCCACCCCCAACGATGCGGGCATCTCCATCTGCCGTTATGTGCTCGACTCCGAATTCATGAGCTGCGAAGTTCAGGTTCGGCAGCCTTCGGGCAACGGCGCAAAGAGCACGCTCATGGCCGATACGGCCAACAAGTATCATGTGGCCGCGCCGAGCAACGGCGATTTGTGGGTCATGTATGTGCATCCCGGTGATGTGGTCAAAGCGGGCGAAGAGCTCTTTAACGTCTCCATCATGAAGCAGGAAAAGGCCGTTCTGGCCCCCATTGACGGCATGGTGAAGCGTGTGCTCAAAACCGCCGACTTTAAAGAAAACAAGCAAATGGTTTCGGTCAGAGAAGGTGAGCTAATTGTGGAGCTGGGGCCTGTGCCGCGCATATGCGGCAATGAGGCCTGCGGTCAGCCCATTCCTATGGATAACATCGCATTCTGCCCCTATTGCGGTGTGCGCGTAAGTTAATTACTACGCTCACTACTGGAATTTGTGGACAGTTCCTTAATGGCGATATACAATTTCCAAGGTTGTAAAGCTTCTGTTTCCCAAACCGGAGGAAGACATGGCTAAGATTCCCGCCGCCAAACCTGCGCAGAACAAACCCAAGGGCGCCGCGCCCGAGGCAGTTCAGAAAAAACTGGTGCTTGATGGCGCCGAAATTGTGCAGATTGGTCCCGAAGCGGAGTTGCTTGTTGGTGGTAAGAACTACAACACTGCCCTGATCAGTCAGATCCAGGGCATTCAGGCGCCCCATTTTCGCGCCATCTCATCCATTGCCTTTCATCATCTGCTTGATGAAACAAAGGTTAATGGGCGTGTGGTACGTAGCGTGGTGGACCGTGAATACGGGCGCATTGACTGGAACGACCCCGAAATCAACCAAGATCCGGACTTCTTGCAGAAGTTCGTGCGCCAGCTCGGCAAGCAGATTCATCAGGCCGCGCTGGCGGAAGGCGAGCAGACCAATACCAAGCTGCGCACCTTTATCAATAATATAGTCGAAGGGTTTGCCACCTCCCCCGAGGGCATCGACCAGTTGCGCAAGCGCTCGGTCATGGTGCAGGCGGCCATTTTGTCTGTTGAAGTGCCACACGATGTTGCGGAAGCCGTGCGCGGCGCATACCGCGACATCTGCCGCGAAAACGAAGACGACATGACCCCCGTGGCCGTGCGTTCTTCTGCTGCGGGCGAAGACTCGCGCAAAAAGGCCTTTGCCGGTCTGCAGGATACCTACCTGAACATGGTGGGTGAAGACAAAGTAGTAGAAGCCTACCATTGGGACTGCTCCTCTGCCTACAATCTGCGTTCCATGACCTACCGCCGCGAGGCCATCCTTGACGCTCTTGCCAAGGCCGAAGAAACCGGCGACGAGAGCATTGCTGAAAACGCCAAGCTTGAGTGGGCCATTGAGCACACCTCGCTTTCTGTCTGCATGATGCAGATGATCAATCCCGTGATTTCCGGTACGGCCTTTTCGGCTGATACCGCCACGGGCTGCCGGGGCACCGACCGCCGCGAACTGGTCAGCATCGACGCCAGTTACGGCCTCGGCGAGGCTGTGGTGGGCGGGAAGGTGACGCCTGACAAACTTTATGTCTTCCAGCGCGACGACGGTGGCGAAGTAGTCATCCGTCAGATGGGCTGCAAAGACATGAAGATCGTCTATGATGAACGCGGCGGTACCCGCGAAGTGGAAGTGTCCGAGCTTGAGGCTCTGCGCTGGGCGCTTTCGCTCAGCCAGGCCGAACGCGTTGCCCAGGGCGTGCGCGCCGTCAGCAAGGCTTACGGCGGCATCATCATGGACACGGAATTCTGCATTGACGCCAACGACAAGCTCTGGTTCGTCCAGGCGCGGCCCGAAACCCGCTGGAACGATGATCTTGAGCTGCACCCCCATACCATCTTCATGCGCCGCCGCGAGGTGGACGCCAAAGCCGCCGCCGAAGCCGAAGTGCTGGTGGAAGGCAACGGCGCTTCACGCGGTGCAGGTCAGGGCACGGTGCGCTTTTTGCGCTCCGCCCTTGAACTGAACAAGATCGCCAAGGGCGATGTGCTTGCAGCCGAACGCACCGACCCGGACATGGTGCCGGGCATGCGCGTGGCCTCGGCCATCATGGCCGATGTGGGCGGCGACACGAGCCACGCGGCCATTACCTCGCGCGAGCTTGGCATTGCCGCTGTTATCGGCATCCAGCGTCTCGACATCCTGCGCGCGCTTGACGGCGCGGAAGTGACCGTTGACGGCACACGCGGCAAGGTTTACCGAGGCCTTTTGCCCCTGCACCTTGTGGGCGGCGAAATGGATCTCTCCAAACTGCCCCCTACCAAGACCAAGGTCGGCCTTGTGCTGGCCGACGTGGGTCAGGCGCTGTTCCTCTCCCGTCTGCGCAACTTCCCCCAGTTTGAAGTGGGCCTGCTGCGCGCGGAATTCATGCTTGGCAACATCAGCATCCATCCGCAGGCATTGGAAGCCTTTGACAACGGCGAGCTTGAAAATGTGGTGCACAGCAAGCTGAAAGAGCTTGAAAATCGCCTTTCCAAGGTGCTGCGCGAGCAGATGGCAGCCGGGCTGATTGTATTCAACTTCAACCTACGCGAATACGTGGGCGAAGTGACCGGCCTTGCCGCAGAGGTGGAAGCCTTTGCCGAAGCGAGCAAGAGCCTGAATGCGGAAGAAGTGCTGATGCAGCACCGCAAAATGCGCGAGCTGGATCACAAGGTTGACCAGCACCTCGAAATGGCCTCGCGCCGTATTGAAGTGCTCAAGACCTCCAATGATCTGGCCGACCATGTGCGCATCATCATGGGTTACGATGACGCTCTGGCCCTGCTGAATCCGGCTGACCCCGAATCTGCCAAGCGCGTTGCTGAAATCGAAGCCACTGTTGAAGAACATGTGCGCCGGATCAAGGATATGCCCGCAGTCACCAAGCTGATGGACAACATCAACCATCTGCGTGAAGAAGTGAGCCTGCGTTCCGGCCTGAAAAAGGAAATGGACGACCTGCGCAACCTGACGGACAAAATTCGCGGCATCATCAAGGCTCGCGGATTCCGTACCGGCAAGGAGCACTACGTTCAGACCCTGGCCCAGAACCTGGCCCTCTTTGCCATGGCCTTCTACGGCAAGCCCATCACGTACCGCACTACAGACTTCAAGAGCAACGAATACCGCAACCTGCTGGGCGGCAGCCTCTTTGAACATAACGAAGACAACCCCATGCTTGGCTATCGCGGCGTTTCGCGCAATATCCATGACTGGGAAATTGAAGCCTTCAAGCTGGCACGCGGCGTATACGGCGGCTCCAACCTGCGCATGATGCTGCCCTTTGTGCGTACATTGGAAGAAGCCCGCTCCATGCGCAGCTACCTTGAGCAGGTTCACAAGCTCAAGAGCGGCCAGGACGGCCTGAAGATCATTCTCATGTCCGAGCTGCCTTCCAACGCCATTCTTGCCAAGCAGTTCATCACTGAGTTTGACGGCTTCTCCATCGGCTCCAACGACATGACCCAGATGGTGCTGGCGACAGACCGCGACAATTCGCGCCTGTCCCACATCTATGACGAGGAAGATCCGGCTGTTGTCTGGGCCATCCTTGTCAGCATCTTCACCGGCCAGAAGTACGCCAAGAAGGTGGGCTTCTGCGGTCAGGGCGTGTCCAACAGCATCATCCTGCGCGGCCTGGTTGCCATCGCGGGTATCACCTCTGCCTCTGTGGTGCCGGATACCTACTACCAGACCGTGTTTGATATCGCCTCTGTGGAAGGGGAAAACCATTCTGCCGCCGACCTTGGCAAATGGCTTGCCGCCCAACACCACAAGCGCCTTGCCGACCTGATGGAAAAGACCGGCTACGGTCATATCCTCAAGAAGTACAAGGAACCGCAGGATATTCAGGAATGGTACGAGGGCGAGTTGCAGCGTCGGCACGAACAGTTCCGCGATCACCTCGACACGCCCAAGGAAGCCTTCTATCGGGCCGAGTTGCAGAGCTTCCGCTCCACCTTCCACAAGCCTGTGATCTACGCCACCTGGAACTGGGACGAAACTGTTGAGGATGCCCTGCATCACTCCGGCTTCCAGAACTTCGAGGAGCAGGCCAAGGCTCTGGAATACTCCCGCACGGTCAACGACTAGCGCAAGCTGGTCGCCACCAACTGATACATCAAGGCCCGGATCTCAGGATTCGGGCCTTTTCGTATACGGCGGTCTATCTGCGAAAACTTTTTCTGTTTGTAGGAAACTCGTATGCGCATGTGGATGTTGCCCCCTAAGGGGTTGTGCCGCAAACATTTGTTGGGCGAACATGTGGAACTGCATATGCTCCTTGGCAGCATGCGGCGTGGCAAAAATATAGATGGCTTTCTTTTCGGTGGATTGGTTGACCCGCAGCAACTTTTTGCGCGGCATGAGGAACTTGTAACAGAGATGGCCCAGCGTGGATTCAAACACACATCGCCCATCGATGCGAATGAATGTGCTTCCTTGGCTGCCCGTTATACTGGCAGCAGCTCCCTAGACATTGTCGCCAATGCTGCTGAATTACAGCGCAGGTGCCCAGACTGCGCCCAGTTGATGCAAGTGAGCGCCACAGCACAGTCAAACGCTGCAAATTCAAACTGACGTTAATGCGAAAATAACGCACGCAGCATCAACATAATATTTGACTATGACGCACGAAAAAGCCGGGCCTGGAAATCCAGACCCGGCTTTGCATTTTCAGGAAGGGTAGAGCGTTAGCTCTTGATGCTGAAGTTGAGCTTGCTCTGCATGTTCTGCACGCTCTTGCTCAGGGTGCTCATGGCATCGTCAAATTCCTTTTGCAGGCTGTCCATGAGTTCATGCACCGAGATGATCTTGTTCACGCGGGCCACATTGGCCCCGCAAAAGGCAAAGCCGCGTTCAAGATTGCCCTTCATGGCGTTGATGAGCGCCTGGGCGATGCAGTACGGCGTTTTTTCCTGTTCGCAGGTGTGTACGCAGTGGAACACGCACTTGAAAGGCTTTTTCTTGCCCTCGCGCGAGGCCGTGATGAATTCATTGCCAAGTGCGCGGCCAGGCATGCCCACCGGGCTTTTGATAATGGTGATGTCTTCATCGCGCGCGGAAAGGTAGCTCTGCTTGAAGCGGTCATCGGCATCGCATTCGTGGGTAGCCACAAAGCGGGTGCCCATCTGCACGCCGGAAGCGCCAAGATCGAGGAACTTCATGATGTCCGCGCCGGAGTACACGCCGCCAGCGGCAATAACAGGCACGGCGCGGCCGCACTTGTCTTCCATGGCCTTGGCGGCATCCACCACCTGCGGCACCAGGACTTCAAGCGAGTGGCCGGGATCCTGCAACTCTTCAGCCTTGAAGCCGAGATGGCCGCCGGCCTTGGGGCCTTCAACCACAAAGGCGTCAGGCGTATAACCAAAGCGCGAGGCCCATTTTTTGGCGATTACCGTGGCAGCTCGGGCCGAGGAAACAATGGGAACCAGCTTTGTCTTGAATTCTTCCTTCTTTTCCTCGCACACCTGCAACAGGTGATGCGGCATGTCGAGGGGAAGGCCAGCGCCGGAAAAGATGATGTCCACCTTGTTTTCAACGGCGGTGCGCACCATCTGGCTGAATGTGGTAAGCGCCACCATCAGGTTAACGCCGATGATGCCGTTGCTGAGTTCGCGTGCTTTCAATATTTCATTGCGCAGGGCGCGCAGATTGGCTGTAAGAGGATCTTTGGCCACATCGGGTTCTTTCATGCCGATCATGGCCCCGGCGATGACGCCGATACCACCCTGATTGGCAACAGCCGACGCCAGCCCGGAAAGCGAAATGCCCACGCCCATGCCACCCTGAACTACAGGGATTTTAGCCGTGAGATCACCTATCTTGAGTGCGGGAAAAGACATTGCAAGACCTCCGTCCTGTCCGTAAGCAGCATGCCACTTTGCATCGTTTCGATTTCAAACGACATACCTATGTTTGCCGGGAAGCATAGCTGGTAATTTCACAAGACGCAACAATCATCTTTAATATATGTATTCCGGGCCGTTATTCCGCACACAGTGACGCATAGGGGCACCAGTCGCAATGGCGGTCTGGACGCGCCGTAAAGCACGGTGCATGTCGCATGTGCAGCAATACAAGAGAAAGCGCCGCGTGGCAGTACCCAATGGCTTCCGCCAGGTCTTCATCCACCAGCCCACCAAAAAGCGGATACTCCCTGCCAGCATTGCGCAGTTCAACCAGCGCGGCGTCTCCAACCGGGCCAAGGCCGCTGCCCACAGCCATGCTCACATAGCAGGGCAATTGCAGGCTCGGCAGCCGGGGCCGCAGTTCTTCAAAGAGGGCATCCATATCTTCAAGCATCTGAGCGTCCGGCTCATATTGGCCTCCCGCCTGCGTCTGTCGCATGGCCTCAAAAAGGTTCTCAATACGCCTGAAATAAAGAATGTCGCCCCACAAGCTCCCATCATGTAATTTAAGGCTGCCGGTCTTGTAGTCAAGGATGTGCAGCAGGTCATCCCGCCGGTCAATGCGGTCCATTATGCCCCTGAAAGAATATTCGCCGCCAGCCAGCGACAGCGTGGCCTTGAGTTCTTCCTCCAGCGCCACAATAATGGTGCTGTCGGGCTGATTGTCCAGAAAACGCTGCAAACGCACAGGGGCGGCTTCTTCCAGCATGAGGCAGCTGTCCGGCGGTAAGATGCGGCGCAGGTCGGCCTTTTCAAGCTCCTCATGAAACCGCGCAAGCATGGTCTCGCGGCTGATATCGCCCCGGCGCACCTCTTTATTGAGATACGGTTCATACAGCGCGTGCAGCGTATCGTGAATGCAGGTGCCCACGGCTGCGGGGTCGTCGCCTTCGTTGACCTCCTGCGGCGGTTGCAGCCTGCAGAGGTATTGCCAGGCAAATCGCAGAGGGCATTGCTGGTAAACATCCAGCCTTGTGGGCGAAAGCGGTTTTTGGAGCAGGGCCAGCATGGCCTCGTGCAAGGCCTCTGTGCGGGGCAGGCTTTTGGGAGCGGCAGGGGTGCTGCGCACCACGCAACGGGCCATGTCCAGCGGCCCCTGACCGGGCACAAGCAGCTCGCCACGGCGCTGTTCTTCTTCCCATAGCAGTTGTTCTACAAAGCGGCTGCGGCTTTTTTTGCCGTCAAAAAGCGCAGAACGGCTGATGCCCTCCTGCCAGAAAAAGCGCACCTCCTGCGCTCCGGCGCAGAGCCGATACAGCGTGTGGGCAGTGGCGCGCTCACGCCTGCGGGCATCCGGCAGGCCAAGCACCTGCCGCAGCGAATCGGGCAGCAGAGGATCCTGCGCAGGGTTGCCTGGCAGTTTGTCGTCCGTGGCATCCACAATAAGCACCCTGTCAAAGTGCAGCAGGCGCGTTTCAAGCATGCCGAGCACCTGCAAGCCCGTGAGCGGCTCCGCCTCAAACGGTACTCGCTCCTGTTGCAGCACCTCGCGTACTATGCCGTGCAAGACGCTGGTGGGAAAGGGCGTCTGCGCAAGGCAGTTTTGCCGCAACACAGGGGCCGCGTGGCGGGCAAGGCGGTACATGGCCTCCGCATCCAGCGGAAAATGCCGCCACATGTCGCCGCCGTTGCGCAGCAGAAAATCGCAGATGTTTTGCAGGCACAGGGCCATGCCCTCGGTGGTGTCCACCTGCCCCGGCTGACGCACCAGCACATTGAGCGTGGCTTCAAAAAGCTCAAAAAGCGCAGGATGCATGCCCGGGGCGCACTCCCGCGCAACCTCGTTCATATCCACAAACCGCGCCCCGCCGCGAATCATGCCCTCAATGCGGCGCAAGACCTCGCGCAAATAAAGGGGCGTTGCGTTGCCGTCATCCACGCGCAGCAGGTTCAGGTAAGGATGCCGCAGACACTGAAGCAGATTGCGCCAGTAATAGCGGCCATCTTCCGTCCTGTTTTCCTGCAATTGCAGCAGAGCCTCAAGCAGGCGGTTAAGGGGCGAGCGCTCCAATGGGTAGCCCATGGAAACGTTGACGTCCTTGTTGGGCAGATGGTGCAGCACTGGCATGAGCAGGGCGCTGTCCGTGAGCACAACCGCCGTGGAAAGCCCGTCAGGCGCGGCTAAATCATTGCTGCCGCCCTTGCTGGCGCTCGGCGCCGCCAGTTCTTCATGCAAAGCTTTAAGCTGCGAATGGCAATCGTACCCGGCAAAAAACGATATGCGCGGCTTATGTGCGGCCTCGGCGTCCGTGGGTTCCACGGCAAGGCGAGCAGTGGCCTTCCAGCGGCGCAGCCACGCAGCCTGCGCGTCACATGCCCAGTGCGGCGCGGTGCCCAGAGCCAGCGCCGGGTCTGCATGCAGGCATATCTGCCCGCCTGCCCGCCACAGCCTGTGCAGCAGGGCTTCCTCACTGCCGGTGAGCAGCGAAAATCCGGCCATCACAACGGGGCGGTCATTTGCGGGCGTAAAAAAACGAGGCAGGGCAAGTCCGTCTTCGCTGACGGTAAAGGCGTCCAATCCCGGCGTTGTCCAGCGGCGGGCCTCCAGCGCGGCCACATAGGCCTTGCCTATGCGCCCCAGAGCGCCCAGCAGGGCAGCCGCAGGGCCGGAAACCTCCTGCTCCACATGGCTGAGATCCACAGCAGCCACACGCTGGCCCAGCATTTCTTCCAGCAGGTTTGAAAGCCGCAAGCCCCAGGGCAGAAAGTGCGCCATGTCCATGCGGGCAAAACGTGCGGCAAGGCCTTCGTCATCCTGCGCGAGGCCCATTACGCACTCGTGCAGCAGGGCGACCCTGTCCAGCACGTTGGCCGTGTGCAGAGGATCTGCGCTGGTTTGCGAGCGCCAGGCCGAGATAACATCCGCCAGAGTCATGACCTTGGGCAGCAAGCCCTGATAGCCTTCTTCCGCATAGAGCTTGGTGAGGTAACGCCAGGGCCGGTTGTGGGGCACGATCAGCAGGGTTGCACCTGCCCGCCCCTTGCCGATGCGGGTCAGAAAGGCTTTGAGGTCGGGCAGAAAGGGCCGCTGCCAGGGAAAAACAAGAATCGGCGATGCGCTCATGCCTGAGCCTCCGTGGCGGGCAAAAGATCGCTGCAACGCTCGCCAAGGGCCGAAACGCCGTGCGCTTCCACAAGCTGAAACCGCCGTAAATCAAGGTACACCAGCAGGCCGCGCGCACTGCCGGGGGCGCAGTCGTTCCCGGCTTCCAGACAGGCAAGGTAGGTCTGTAGCTGCGCCACATGGTCGGCTTCGGGCTGACCGCTTTTATAATCAAGCACCAGCGGCCCCCATGGCTCATGCACCAGCAAATCCATGCGCAGCAAGCGCCCCTCGGCATCCATGAGCGAATGTTCGGGCCAGCCTGTTTGCAGCCAGCGGGCAGCCTGAGGTTGCGAGGCAAACCATTGCAGCGCCGCAGCGGCATTTTCCCGCAACGCGGCCTCGTCCGGCACTGGCAGCGAAAAGTGCCCAAGGCCGAAGTTCAACGCCGCCTGCGCGTCGGCCTGCGGATTGCCCGTTATGTGCAGATGTTCAAGGCACAGATGCAGAAAGCTGCCCCTGTCTTCAGCGCGAAAACTGAATCCTGCCAGCGGATTACGAAAAATCTTGAGGCGCGGCAACCATTGCATGGGCCGCCATGCGGGGTCGGCAAAACCAGCGGAATCCGCAGAATCATTGCCATGAGCACCATCCGCAGAAGTAGCTATTTCCTCGCCTTCCGGGCTTTCCGCAATCTCCGGCTTGTTGCCCCAGGGTGCGGCAGATCCCCTCGTCGCAGTTGCGACCGGAGCAGCATCGTGCGCGGCTAGCTCCTCGCCCACGGTGTAAGGTGCGGTGAACCCGGCCTCTCCCATGAGCATGTCCAGCACATCACTGGTAGAACCCCGCCCGCCCACAGTGCTGGTACGCAAAACATAGAGCGCATCGCGCGCACGGGTAAAGGCCACGTAGAGCAGGTGGACGTTCTCCCGGCACTGGCGGGCAAGCTCCTGATGATAGGGCGCGCCCAGATGCTTTCTGTTGCCCACGGCAAGGCGCAGACCATCACGCTCGACCATCACGGTTTCATTGCCCATGCGGGCGCGCAGGTCTGTCCACGGCACAATGACCACCGGGGCTTCCAGCCCCTTGGATTTATGGATGGTCATGACGCGCACGGCATCCATGTTTTCGGGCATGGGCACCTTTTCTTCGCCGCTCTTGGCGCGCCAGTGCTCCAGAAATGTGGGCAGGGTGGCAAGGCCCTTTTCTTCCGCGCTGTGCAGCACTTCCATAAAGCGGCGCAAAAAGGTCTCCGCCTCGGGGTAGCGCCGCTCCACATCCAGCCGGGCAAACCATTCGAGCGTCATGTCATAGGGCGTCATGAGGCCGGACTGACTGTGGAACGGGGCAAGCAGCCGCTGCCAGATTTCTGGCCAGCGCCTTTTGAACCGCTGGAACAGAGGCCCGCCCCTGGATGCGGCGCACCAGCCAGCAATGTCCTCGTGCGCAAGGGCCGCAGCTTCGGGATGCTCCCTGAATATGCTGCCGCACACGAGGCTCATAAAGGCAATGTCGTCCTCGGGATTATCAAGAAAGGAGAGCAGGGCCACGGCCTGCACCACCAGCGGATGCGCAGCAAGCCGCAGGCTGTTTTCTGTAATCACGGGGATATTTTCGCGAATCAACCTGTCGGCCACAAGTGTGGCCTTGACATTGCTGCGCACGAGAATGAGCACATCAGCCCACGGATGGTGCGGCTCAATATCCTCATGTAACAGGGTGCAGAGGCGTTCAAGCACGTCTTCGCCCTGAGCCTCGGCATCCACGGAAAGGATGGTTTCCACGCGCACAAGGCCGCCCTCGCGGGCATTTTCTGGGCATTGCTGCTCCGTGCCCGCAAAGGCGCGTACAAGGCCCTGAGCGGCCTGTCCGCAGATTTCCGGCGGGGTGCCCGATGGCAAAAGTGCGGCCATGACCTTTGCGGCCATGTCCGGCTGCGCAAGCGGGCCGAAGATGCCGTTGTTATGCTGCACGATTTCGCGGCGGCTGCGCCAGTTGTAGGGCAGATTGTCGCGCTGGCCGTCAGGCGCGAGGGCTGTGAGGCCCGCATCGTCAAACACGCCGTCAAAAAGTTCCGGCTCGCCCCCACGCCAGCCGTAAATGGACTGCTTGACGTCGCCCACCCAGGTGAGGGAGCCGCCGCGCGAGAGGGCTTCTTCCACAAGGGGGCGCAGGGCGTACCACTGCTCATTGCTGGTGTCCTGAAATTCATCCACCAGAAAATGCGTGAGGCGCGAGCCCATGCGGCACAGGGCCTCGGGCACGCCGTTGTCGCTTTCAAGCACCTGCCGCGCCATGTGCGGAATCAGCAGACCCGGCAGGCTGCCTTCCTGCCGCTGGTTTTGCACAAAGGCCTGCACAAGTGTACGCGCCAGAAGGAGCACAGGGGCAAGCCCCACGGCCTGACGCAGCAGGGGAGCGGTATCCACCAGCACACCGGCGGCGCGGGCAAAAGCCTCGTAGGCTTTTTGCACCTCGTCGCTGACCACGGGCTTTTTCAAAAAAAGGTCAGAGGCGCTGGCCTTGCTCAGATATGCCGAAGTTTTGCACTGCCCGGCGGCAATGGCCTCCACAGCGGCAAGAGCGTTTTTGCTGAAATTGAGTCCGCTCCCCGCCGCAGCAGCCAGAAAAATATTGGCATGGGTTACGGCCATGCTTTCCACTTCGCTCAACCGCTTGTGCAGGGTTTCTGTGGGCGAAATATCCTCAAAGCGCCCGAGCAGCACGTCATCCAGCAGGCCGCGCAACTGGTTGAGCAGCTTTTCGCCCGCAAGAAAGCCCGTGCTGTTCTCCCGCCAGGCCATGGCCCGATAGACCTCGCGCAGCAGGGAACGCATGGTTTCATCGCCCTGCCATGCGCGTTCAAGCAATACATCAAGGTAGGGAGTGAGCACTTCTTCGGTGGCAAAGACGGGCTGAAAATCCGGGTGCAGATCAAGTTCCAGCGCTGCCGCGCGCACAATGAGGTGCAGAAGGCTGTCGATAGTGCGGATGTTCAGCGCGCCCATATCGCGCATGATCACATCCACCCAGCGGGAGGCCTGCTCGGGTGATAGCGCAAGCCCGCCCATGGGCTGCCCGAGGGCCGCGCTCTTGAGCTGCCGGATAACGCGGTCGCGCATTTCGGTAGCAGCAGCGTTGGTAAAGGTAATGGCGAGGATGTCGCCCCAGCCGCAGCGGCCCCCCGGAAAAAGCGCGCAAGCCGAGGAAGCGGAAGCGCTTGCGGGCGGCCCGCTCTGCACCAGCCTTTGCAGAAAACAATGCGTCAATTCATAGGTCTTGCCGGAACCGGCAGAGGCCTTGACCTGTCTGAGATGCTTCATGCTGACGGTTACGCCGGGGGCAGCATGCCGTGCAACATGCCCTGACCGGTGGATTCAAGCACAGCCCGCCACAGGTCGGAATAGATGTTGAGCTTGCGGCGCTTGCGGGTCACAAGCTCCAGCGGCAGATGGACGTAACGGTCCTGAATCTTGCCCACCACCATGTCTGTGCGACCGGCCATGGCGGCGTGCACGGCGTACTGGCCCAAAAATCCGCAATAGACCTTGTCATTGGCGTTGGCCGGGATGGAGCGGATGATATAGCTCGGGTCAATGTATTTCAGCGAATGCTCAATGCCGCGCGCACCAAGATACGAGCTGATATTTTTGCGCAGCAGGTCAGACACATCTCCAAGTACGGGATTGCCCGACACATCCTTGGCTGCGTGGTTTTCCATAAGGTGCTGACCCGCGCCCTCGGCTGCCACAATAACGGCATGCCCGCGCGAGCGCAGGCGTTCTTCCAGCGCAGGCAGAAGCCCGCCCTCGCCCTCAAGGGCAAAGGGAGCTTCCGGAATGAGCACAAAGTTCACTTCTTTCAGGGCCAGAGCCGCGCGCGCGGCGATAAAGCCTGATTCGCGCCCCATCAGCTTGACCAGCCCAATGCCGTTGGGTACGCCGCAGGCCTCGGTATGAGCGCATTCTATGGCCTCCGTGGCCTTGAAGGCGGCAGTTTCAAAACCGAACGACTGGGGAATGAAATTGATGTCGTTATCAATGGTCTTGGGGATGCCGATGACGGATATCTTGAGCCCGCGCGCCTGCACCTCGCTGCTGATGGCGAGGGCGGCCTTCATGGTGCCGTCGCCGCCAATGACAAAGAGAGCGTTGACGTTGCTGCGTTCAAGGGTATCCACAATTTCTTCGGCAGACTGCGGCCCGCGTGAAGAACCAAGCATGGTGCCGCCAAAACGGTGAATGTCCGCCACGCTTGAAGGCGTAAGCTCAAAGGGAGCATGGCCGTACTTGGGAATAAAGCCCTCAAGCCCGTAGGCGATGCCCAAGATGGAGGGCACGTTGTAGGCGTGGAAGGCCTCCATCACAATGGCGCGGATGACATCGTTGATGCCGGGGCAAAGCCCGCCGCAGGTCACGATGGCGCACTTGGCGCGGGTGGTGTCAAAATAGAGTTTTTTGCGCGGGCCAGCGGCCTCAAGGCATACGCTGAAGGGCGCGTTCACTTCTTCCGACAGTTCCTCATCCACAACAATCTGCACGGTCTTGTTGTCTGCCCAGGTGCGGTAGGGCAGCACAGAATCAAGCTTGCAGGGGCCAAGCGTACGGATTTCCGTTTGCAGCGAACATTCTTGCATGGTGCAGCCTCGGCTGTTTTGGAGCTATTTGCTTAAACCAAGTTCCGCCGCATGGACGCGCATGGCTTCGATGGACAGAGCCAGAAAAGCATCAAGCTCAAGCCCGGCCTCGGCGCACTGGCGGATGTTGTCGCGGCACACGCTGGCCGCAAAGGCTTTATCCTTCATCTTTTTCTTTATGCTTTTAACTTCCATGCCTTCCATACCCGTGGGGCGCATGAGCGCAGCGGCAGAGATAAGCCCAGTGACGGTTTCGCCGCAGCGCAGGGCGTAATCAATGCGCGAGGCAGGGCCAGCCGCGCCGTTCATTTCCGCATTATGGGCGCGAATGGCGGTGAGGGCCTCATCCGGCAACTGACCAGCCAGCATTTCTGCGGTGTCCAGGCCATGCCGGGCGGCGTTTTCCGCCGTGGCGGGGTAGTCGAGGTCGTGCAAAAGGCCCGTGAGGCCCCAGATGTCTTCATTTTCGCCAAAATGTTGGGCAAGGGCGCGCATTATGGCCTCGGAGGCCAGCGCATGCTGCAACAGGGAAGGCGGTGTTTTTTGCTCGGCCAGCAGAGCGAGGGCCGATTGACGATCTATCATGGCAAGTACTCCCTTATGTTTAAAAATGTAAATCAGGCAACCCGGCTTTGCAAGCCGCGCGAGGTGAATGGCCGATGCGCAGCCGTGGCCCGACCCGCAGCCCAGTTGACAGCACGGCATTAATGACGGAAAAGAACCTTTTCGGAATACATATTCCACTACCTTTGCCGAAGCGACTATTTATGCCCATATACGGTCTCCGTTTCAGAACGCTTGGACAAACAAGCTACTATACCGGCCCCTCCGGCTTCAAACGGGGGGATCATGTACTTATTGAGGCAGAGCAGGGCCAGACCCTCGCCGAAATAGTTTCCGGCCCCGCAGAGCATTTGCCCGGACAGATGGAGCAGGAACTGCCCTCCATTCTGCGTCATGCCGGTTCAGAAGACATCCACCGTGGGGAAGCCAACGAGCAGATGGCGCGTGAAGCGCAACAGTTCTGCCGCCAGTGCATCCGCGACCGCAACCTTGATATGAAGCTTGTGGATGTGGAAGTCTTTTTTGACCGCAGCAAGCTCATCTTTTACTTCACCGCGCCTTCCCGCATTGATTTTCGCGATCTGGTCAAAGACCTTGTGCGCGAATACCGCGCGCGTATCGAGCTGCGCCAGATTGGCGTGCGCCACGAAACGCAGATGGTGGGCGCTGTGGGCAACTGCGGCATGGTCTGCTGCTGCCGCAGGTATCTGCGCAAATTCGCGCCCGTGACCATCCGCATGGCAAAAGAGCAGAATCTCTTTCTGAATCCTGCCAAAATTTCGGGCATTTGCGGCCGTTTGCTCTGCTGCCTTTCTTACGAGCAGGACAACTACGACCATTTCCACCGCATGTGCCCGCGCCTCGGCAAGAAATACCAGACGGACAAAGGCCCCATGAAGGTTCTACGGGCCAATATGTTCCGCAATTCCCTTTCTGTGCTGACGGAAAATAACGAAGAAGTCGAACTGAGCCTGGACGACTGGCAGGCGCTTTCGCCCCACAGGCCGGAGGCCCCTCAGGGTGTACAGCCAAAGCAGCCGCCCAAAGGCCCCATGAACGACAACAGCCTGCTTGTGGTTTCCGCCACGCCGGATACTCTTGACTCTCTTGATTTTATGGATGAATTCCGTCAGGACGAGCGCGATACCCAGACCGAGGAATCCGCCCCCGCCGAATCCGGCGAGCGCGCCCCCGGTGGGGAGGCTCAGGCCGAACCGGGCAAGAATCGCCGCAAACGCCGCCGCAACAAGTCGCAGCGGCCCGACCACGACTAGCAATTAAGCTTACGGAGCCTTGAGTGAACAGCTTTTTCATCACAACGCCCATCTATTACGTCAATGCCAAACCCCATCTGGGACATGCCTATACCACAGTGGTTGCTGACGCCATGGCCCGCTACCACAAGCTGATTGGCGAGGATACCATGTTCCTCACCGGTACGGACGAGCACGGCGACAAGATTGTTCAGGCGGCTGAAAAACAAGGCCAGACTCCAAAAGAGTTTGTGGACGACATCAGCGCCCGCTTCCGCGCCTTGTGGCCCAAGCTTGACGTTGCCAACGACCGTTTTGTGCGCACCACCGATCCCGAGCACATCAGCGCCGTACAGGCCTTTTTGCAAAAGGTCTATGACGCGGGCGACATTTATTTTGGCGAATTCGGCGGGCATTACTGCTACGGCTGCGAGCGGTTCTATACCGAAAAAGAGCTGGAAAACGGACTCTGCCCCCAGCACCTGACCAAGCCGGAATTTATCAGCGAGAAGAACTACTTCTTCCGCATGTCCAAGTATCTGCCCTGGCTCAAGGAGCACATCGAGGCCAATCCTTCGTTTATTCGGCCCGAGCGCTACCGCAGCGAAGTACTGGCCATGCTCGAATCCGGCGCGCTGGAAGACCTGTGCATCTCGCGCCCCAAATCGCGCCTGACCTGGGGAATTGAGCTGCCCTTTGACAAGGATTACGTCTGCTACGTGTGGTTTGACGCGCTGCTCAACTACATCAGCGCACTGAACTGGCCCGAAGGCGAAGATTTTAAAAAGTTCTGGCCTGGCGAACATCTGGTTGCCAAGGATATTCTCAAGCCCCACGCCGTATTCTGGCCCACCATGCTCAAATCTGCGGGCCTGCCGCTGTATGAGCATCTGAATGTTCACGGCTACTGGCTTGTGCGCGACACCAAGATGTCAAAATCGCTTGGCAATGTTGTGGAACCGAGCGACATGGCCCAGCGTTTCGGGCCGGATGCCTTCCGCTATTTCCTGCTGCGCGAAATGCATTTTGGTTCTGACGCCAGCTTTAGCGAAGATGCCCTTGTGGGCCGCATCAACGCCGACCTTGCCAACGACCTCGGCAACCTGTTCAGCCGCGTGCTTTCCATGACAGCCAAGTATTTCGGCAGCCGCGTTCCCATGCCGAAGGCGCTTCAGGAGGACGACAAGGCCATTGCCGATCTGTGCGCCAACTCCATGCGCAACTTTGTACAACTTTTCGGCAACGTGCAGTTTGCCCAGGGGCTTGAATCCCTGTGGGAACTTGTGCGCGCCCTGAACAAATACGTGGACACTCAGGCCCCATGGACGCTCTACAAGCAGGGCAACATGGAGCGCCTCGCAACCGTCATGTACGTCATGCTGGCTGCCATGCGCAAAACCGCGCTCTGCCTCTGGCCCGTCATGCCTGTGGCCTCTGGCAAAATGCTGGCCCAGCTTGGGCAGCAGGTGCAGGAAGGCCAGCCCCCGGTTGCCAATGTGGAAGACGAAATTGCCCATTTTGAAGGCCTTGAACCCGGTATTCAGGTGGCGGAAGGCTCCAACCTGTTCCCGCGCATTGAAGTGAAAAAGGACGGCGCGGACAGCAAGGAACCCAAGGCTCAAAAGAAGGACAAGCAGGCGGAAAAACCGCAGGAAAAAGCCGCACCCAAGCAGGCTGCACCCAATCAGGCTACAGCAGGACAGGGCGGGGCGGACGCGCCCGCCGTCAAACCTAATGTAGAATTTGACCAGTTCAAGGCTCTGGATCTGCGCGTGGGCACAGTGAAAGTGGCGGAAAAACACCCCAATGCCGACCGTATTCTGCGGCTTGAAATTGACTTTGGCGAAGGTCAGCTGCGTCAGATTCTCTCTGGCCTGGCAGAACACTATGCGCCGGAAGATGTGGTGGGCAAGCGCGTGTGCGCAGTGCTGAACCTTGCCCCGCGCAAGATACGCGGTCTGGTTTCGCACGGCATGGTGCTTACGGCCGGAACCGACAGCGCACTCGGCCTGCTTGCTGTAGACCGCGATGTGCCTGACGGCAGCGAAATAGCATAATTCGGGCGTGGTAAGCGGCGTCGCACCCCTTGCTCAAATGGGCGCGACGTCTGCAACCACCATCAGTAAAATGAATACAGAACGATGGGCGGAAATGCTCTAGTGGGCCTTGGCCTCTTCTTCACGGAACAGGCGCTCAAGGGCGGCGGCATCAAGCGGAGTAAGGTTGAAACGCATACCCGCTTCGTCCAGAAGGGCAGACAGGCTCTTGCCGGTATGCAGGGCGCGCTGTTCCGCCAGATAGGCCGCAGCCTTACGAACAAGTTCACCTTGCGGCATAATGGTTGTCATGGAGATATCCTTTTTTATTCACCCATAGCCGTTGTGCCGCCTTTTGGCAATGCTCTGCCCGCAGGGCGACACATCCCACACTAGGCGACAGGATTTCGCGCCAGAGGGTTTTTATGGATAATCTGTTTACTGCGGTGATTTTGAGTATTGTCGAGGGGCTGACGGAATTTCTGCCTGTTTCCTCATCCGGCCATCTTATTCTGGTGGGCGATCTGCTCAACTTCATGGGCGAAAAGGCCGCCACCTTTGAGGTGGTTATTCAGCTTGGCGCCATCATGGCCGTGGTGGTGCTGTACTGGAAACGCTTCTGGGGCCTTGTGCGCCCCCAGCCCTATGTGCGTTTTGCGGGCATGCGCGGCATCATGCTGCTTATCCTTACATCATTGCCCGCCAGCGTGCTTGGTCTTTTGCTGCACTCGACCATCAAGACCTATCTGTTCCGTCCAGAAACCGTGCTCATTGCGCTGGTTGTGGGCGCAGTGATGATGATAGTGGTTGAAAAGCGCAAGTTCAAACCCTCGTATATTACGCTGGACGACATGACGCCCAAGCTGGCCCTTGGCATCGGCTGCTTTCAGTGCCTTGCCCTGTGGCCCGGTTTTTCGCGCTCCGCTTCAACAATTATGGGCGGCATGCTGCTTGGCGGCAAGCGCTCGCTTGCGGCGGAGTATTCGTTCATCGCCGCCGTGCCCATCATGGTTGCCGCCACCGGCTACGACATGCTGAAAAGCTGGCATCTCTTCAGCGCTGCGGACATTCCTTTTTTTGCCGTGGGCATGATCGGTTCGTTCCTCTCGGCCTTGCTGGCGGTCAAGGTGTTCATCGCCCTCATGGGCCGCGTGACCCTGGTGCCTTTTGCCGTGTACCGCCTTCTTATTGCCCCATTTATTTATTATTTCATGGTGAACTAAAAAAAATGCTTGCCAAGGGGCGGCAATTTTTATAAATAGATCGTCGCGCTAACGAGGCGCTGACACGGCAAGGTAGCTCAGTTGGTCAGAGCATGCGGTTCATACCCGCAGTGTCGGGGGTTCAAATCCCTCCCTTGCTACCAGAATTTCAAACCCGGAAGTCTTACGAGACTTCCGGGTTTTTTTGTTTTTAGGCGCACACTGCTGTTGAGCAGCAGTGTGCGCCTAAGGCAACTCCCCATACTTTTTTTTCACTACCGCGACATGATGCTTTCAAAATTTTTGTAATGGTGTTATTCTAAAAGTCCTGCACCACACTCCGTCAGATCAACAATTTGCCGTCTTTCCGCCTATAAAAATGAAAAGCAGCACCATTTAAAACAAAGAGAACACCATGAAGGCCATTATAAGAAAAACACCAAAGAGCATGTATCAGCCTGTTGGAAACTATTCACATACAACCATCATACCCGCTGGTATGGACACCTATGTGTTTTCAGGGCAAATCGGCATTGGGGACGACGGAACTTTCCCTCCGGATTTTAACAATGAAGTGCAGCAACTTTTCAAGAATATTAGAGCATTGCTCGATACGGAAGGGCTGACCGGAGCAGATATTACCAAGGTTAATATTTGGTCCGTGAAAGAAATCAACTGGGACTATTTCGACAGCAAGTGGGATAAGCTTTTTGGCGGCAATTACCCATCAATGACGATTGCGTATGTATCGGCATTGGGTCTGCCGGAAATCAGCATAGAAATTGATATCTGGGCTGCAAAGCGGCCTCAGGGCTAAGTGCAGCAGAGTGCTCTTCATGAGCAGAAGGGCGCCCTAACCGCATGGATAGCTGGCATATTGCTCTGGCAGGGGAATTGATAACCTGCACCATACATGGTAATTTATTGAAAGTTCTTCATTGGCTACCTTGGGGGCATTATGAAAGAAAAAACCGTCTACCGCTGCAAGCGCTGTGGCGACGTTTTTTATTGCCCGACTGGCATGCTGGACAAAGCCTTCTTCAATTTTCGGCTCTTTTTCAAGTTATTGTCCTGCCCACGATGTGGGAGTACGCTCATACATGAAGAAGAATACGTAGCTGAAAAAAGGAAACAGGACGACTCTGCAACAGACAAATAGCCTGATTTGGTAATGTACAGGCAGCAAAGCTGAATCGTATTATAACCAACATATACGGCGTTTATGCCTTGTGGTGTGCACGAGCGCACAGGGCATAGACGCCTTGCCTTTTACTCCGGTGCCTTCATGCAGTTTATACATTTGCCCCACAACGCCAAGCCCGAGCAATACGCAACATGGCACAGCGCAGCGCTGCACAGTGCTCAAGCCGACCCTTTCAGTTGCACGCCAGCATGGCAACTTGCTTTTCATGATGCCTTTGGCCCCAAACGGCGTTTGCTGTTTGCAGAAGCTGACGGAAGCGTTATTGCCCTTGCGGAAGGCCTTGTTTCGGAAGAAGAAATATATATCACACCTCTTGAGCCCTCTTGGTTCTTTGGCTGCCCGCTGCTGGGCAGCAATGCCCCGCAGCTTTTTGCCGAGGCCATGCACTTTTTTTCCAAGACCTATGCCCCCCAATTTCCCAAGGTTCTTGTGGGAGGCCTTGGCCCTGGCCTGGATTATGTGCAGAACATGCTCAACAAAACGCGCATGCCCCTCCAGGCGCACCTTGTAAAAGCGGGTATTCAAGGATCGGCTTCGCTTGCTGGCGGGCTGGACGGCTATCTTTCGCGCCGCTCGGCCAATCTGCGCCGCAATCTTAAGCGTTCGGCAACTAAGGCGCACGAGCTGGGCATCTATTATGAACGCGTGCTGCCTTCAACGGAAGATGAAGCAAAGGCGACTTTCTCCCGCATGATCGCCGTTGAACGCACAAGCTGGAAAGGGATTGATCACTGCGGCATGGCGGAGCCGGGCATATGCGATTTTTACGCATATCTGCTCCAGCGGCTCGCGCCAGAGAAAGGCGCACGCGTCATTTTTGCCCGTCGTGAAAATACGGATGTAGGCTTTATTTTTGGCGGCCTGGCCGGGGATATCTATCGTGGGCAGCAGTTCAGCTATGCGCAGGATTGCCATGAGCTTTCACTGGGCAACCTTATGCAGATTGAAAAAATCCGCTGGCTCAGCGAGGAAGGTGTTCAACGCTACGACATGGGGCCGCTCGATGGCCCCAAGATGCAGTATAAAACGCACTGGACAGAAACGGCCTTTCCCATCAGGACATGGCTCATAGAAAAGGCCTGAACATCGCCAAAAGGGCAGGGGGCAACAGGCCCGCAGCTTTCATGTCCTCATAGGTTGGCGTTCCAGAAAAGCACGCCCACCCGCGAGCTGCCAGTTTCGTGCACCATGCCGTTCTTGCTTATGGCGCACAGCTTGTCTGCCAGGGCGATCTCTTGCTCCTCTGTGAGCTGGCCTCTGCTGTTAAAATGCCGCGTGTACATCACAATGGCTTCTTCCAGCGGGCATTCAGAATCCCACGTGCGCTCAATATATTCCACTTCGGGATAATAGCCCTGCAACCACAGAATATTGAAGGCGCTATACAGCCCCCGGCGGGTATAGTCATCGTGATTTTCGGCGCCAACAACAGGCGCAAGTTCCCTGCGCACAGAATTGTCGCCCGTAACCTGCGTGATAAGGCAGCAGTAGCCCCGCGAGGCCTCTGTCATTTTTTCAAGGGTAGCACGGTCATATACGGCAGGCGTGCGCGAGGCGAAAACAAGCTGAAACCTTTTTTGCCAGCCAAGCTGTTTCAGATCCACAGTATCCCAATCAAGCACACGAAAACAGGCGTTTTCCGTTCCCGCACGCTGCGCATTTTCATTTGCGTATTCGATCATGCCGGGCGCGATATCAAACCCCTCAACCGTGCCAGCCATCTCCGCAAAAATCAGGGCATGCCTGCCCGGCCCGCAGCCGATGTCCAGCACTGCATCAGCCTTGCCAACCTTGGCGCGCGCCGCAACCTTTGCAGCTAAATTACGGCGGTACGCACTGGAATCTGCCTCGGCAGAATGGGTATTGAACGACTGGGCACGGCGGTTCCAGAACTCCGCCAGATCTGACCGATCCGGCTGCCTGTCTGCCCAGAATGCTTCAAATTCTTTTATTTCCATGTTCAAAACCTTTGTTTGCGCGCAATGCTGCGCCGTATTCCAGCAATGTTTTGCAAGGTTACAAGGAGACGAGGTGGGAATAAAGAAAAATCAGCCCGACATATTTGCGGGCTGACAGGCATTCGATGAGTGGGTTTTGAAAATCTGTGGAGCAGGGGGATCTGCCCCTGCCCGGTCAATATTACCGGGCAGAGGCTGTCTATGAAGGCTAAACAGTGGGGACGGGCTGGCCGACTACTTTTTTGCGGTCAAGCTCTTCATGCAGCTTTTCCACATCCAGATTGCCGGTAACCCTTGAAACAAAGATGGTCGCAACGCCATTGCCCACAAGGTTGGTGAGCGCGCGGGCTTCAGACATAAAGCGGTCGATGCCGAAGATAACGGCAATGCTCTCGGGCGGGATGCTGCCAACAGAACTCAGCGTTCCGGCCAGCACAATAAAACCGCCGCCGGTAACTGCAGCCGCCCCCTTGGACGAAATAAGCAGAATACCCAGGAGCACAAGCTGATCGCCCAGCGGCATGGGTGTATTGGTGGCCTGGGCAAGAAATATTGCCGCCATTGTGAGGTAAATGGCTGTTCCATCAAGGTTAAAGGAATAGCCAGCGGGAATCACAAGATCAACAACACTTTTGTTGCAGCCAACTTTTTCCATTTTGCGCAGCATGTTTGGCAGCACAGATTCGGAAGAAGAGGTGCCAAGCACGATAAACAGTTCTTCACGAATATAGCGCACAAACTTGAAAATGCTGAATCCGCAGCTGAAGGAGATGGTCCCCAGAATGAACACGACAAAAAGAATGCTTGTAACATAGAAGCACACAATGAGCTCGCCAAGAACAAGCACAGAGCCAATACCCTCTTTGCCAATGGTAAAAGCCATTGCGCCAAATGCGCCGATGGGGGCCACGTGCATGATGATACCGATAACCTTGAACAGCACTTCAGAAAGGCTCTTGATGAGGTCAAAGCACAGCTTGCCCTTTTCGCCGCTATAATTGAGGGCAAAGGCAAACAGCATGGCCACCAGCAGCACCTGGAGGATTTCGCCGCTGGTAAAGGCAGAAACAAAGGTGTTGGGAATAATATTGAGGAAAAAGTTGACGATGTTGTTGTCTTTTGCCTTGCCAGCATACTGGGCGGCAATGTTCTTGTCCGCAGCGTTGAAGGTGCTTACGTCAACGTTCATGCCAACACCGGGCTGGGCCAGATTGACCACCACAAGGCCAATGGCAAGGGCCGTAAGCGTGATGACGGTAAAATAGACAAGCGCTATTCCGCCAGTTTTGCCCACAGCCTTGATATCTTTCATGCCGGCTATGCCGGTAACAACGGTTGAAAAGATCAAGGGCGCGATGATCATTTTAATGAGGTTGATGAAGCCCTTGCCCAAAGGCTGCATCTTGACGGCCAGTTCAGGATAAAAGTGACCCAAAAGAATGCCAATGAATATGGCAATGAGAACCTGCACATACAAAATTTTCAAATATTTCATGGCGGGAATCCTGGCTTATGGCCTGATGTAAGTCTGGTTTCTCAGCTCCTGATACAGCAATAATATGTTATCAACCCAGTTTTTATTCAATATCACTAGGGCGGCAACATTTTTCCATATAGATATAAAATTGAATTATTCATTTTTGAAACAGAAAAAAAATCATTTTTATTTTTTTCAACTACTAAATAAGAAATACTAAAATCATATATTAAATGGATGCTCAGCGTATTCAATATTTCCATACACAATCTCGCTTCATATGCAAAACTGTTTGATCATTCCAACAACACTTCGATGAACTATACACAGGTAAAAGGTGTCTACAATTAACACTGCACACAATAAAAATGCAATCAAAATATTTTTTTAACTAGTTGCATAACAAAAGTTATTGTTTGATCAAACAGTACAGTTTTAATTATTAGTACACGTAAATAAGTATCATTTTCCTCCATTATTATTTCTCGGCCTGTCCTGAATTTTTATTTTTGCTTGCCACTTGAGAGGGCAGCATGCTTAAAAAATATCCACCTGTATAAATTTGATTCAGCCCCAACCAAAGGCCCGGAAAAATCAGGACTAAAAAGACAATTGTTTTCCTTGTGCGGATGGCGTAATATGGCGGACTTGAGCAATAAGCCCAGCTTGTAAGGAGCAGGAAAACTATGACCGAGGATAAGTTCGCAACCTCCATGTCGGAGGAAGGCGCTGAGGATTTTGCCGCCATGCTGGCGGCCCACGATACCGCTTCAAACCGCCTGCAGCCCGGCCAAAAAGTGACCGGGACTGTAATTGCCATTACTGGCGACAGCGTTTTTGTGGACGTGGGCATAAAGGTTGACGGCATCATTGACCGCAAAGACATTCTTGATGCCGAGGGCAATGAAAGCGTTAAGCCCGGCGACAGCCTCGAAGCGTGGGTTACTGGCGTTTCCTCGCAAGAGATTCGCCTTTCCCGCTCCATGAGCGGCAGCGGCGTTGCCGCGCTTGAAGAAGCCCGTGATGCGGCAGTGCCGGTTGACGGTCGCATAACCGCAGTGTGCAAGGGCGGCTACACGGTTGACGTGCTTGGCAAGCAGGCCTTCTGCCCAGGCAGCCAGCTTGGCGTTGCCACGTCTGAAGACGCCGCCGAGGTTGTGGGCCGCAGCATGCCGTTTCTGGTTATCCGCGTTGAAAATCGCGGTAGAAACGTTGTGGTTTCGCACCGCGCCATTGTTGAGCGCGAACGCGCCGAACAGCTCGACGCCCTGCTTGAAAGCCTCAAGCCCGGCGATATGGTTGAAGGCAAGATCACGCGTTTCGCCGCTTTTGGCGCGTTCATGGAGCTTGCTCCTTCTGTTGAAGGCATGATCCACCTTTCCGAACTTTCCTGGTCGCGCGTGGGGGCTCCTGACGAAGCCGTGTCGCTTGACGACACAGTGCGGGCCAAGGTTATCTCCATCAGCAAGGACAGCAAAGGCCACGTGCGCATTTCGCTTTCGCGCAAGCAGGCCGAGGGCGATCCGTGGCAGGATGTGGCCACCAGGCTTGAACCCGGCACGGTTGTTTCCGGTAAGGTTGTACGCCTCGCGCCCTTTGGCGCGTTTGTGGAACTTCTGCCCGGCATTGAAGGCCTTGTGCATATTTCTGAACTGTCGTGGACAAAGCGCGTTGCCAAGGCCGAAGACGTGCTTGCGGCGGGCGAAGTCGTTTCGGTTAAAATCAAGGAAATCAACCTTGAAAACCGCCGTATTTCTTTGAGCCTGCGCGATGCGGAAGGCGACCCGTGGAAGGAAGCCGCCCAGCAGTTTGCCGTGGGTTCAACGGTGAGCGGCACGGTTGAAAGCCGCACCCCCTATGGCCTCTTTATAACGCTGGCCCCCGGCATCACTGGTTTGCTGCCCGCTGGCGTCATCAAGAATTCCAAGCAGGGCAAGCAGTACAGCAAATTGGACAAGGGCGATGCCGTTACCCTTACTGTACAAAATTTGGACACCAGCGCCAGGCGCATCAGCCTTGCCCCTGAAGGTGAACAAGCTGCCGAACCCGCCGAAGACAAGGCGTGGAAGCAGCATGCATCCGCCGCAAGCTCCAACAGCGGGTCTGGAATGAACATCATGGCACAGGCTTTGCAAAAGGCTCTGAAAAATAAGTAACCAGGAGCTTTTCCATGATGATAAAAAAATGTCTTGCAGCCATGCTTGCCGTGACCTTTCTTGCGGCATCGCAGCTTGCCCAGGCAGCCAATCTGCCCGACTTCAGCGAACTGGCGGCCAAAAGCGGCCCGGCAGTCGTAAACATCGGTACGGAACGGAAGGCCAGCGGTAACAGCCAGGACGATCTCATGGGGGAAATGTTCCGCAATATGCCGCCAGGATTTGACAAATTCTTTGACCAGTTCGGCGGCAAGCGCGGTGGCAAGCGCCCCCAGATGAAACAGAAGTCTCTGGGATCCGGCTTTATTGTCTCCGCTGACGGCTATATTGTTACCAACAATCATGTGGTTGCAGATGCGGATGTTATCCGTGTGACCCTTGATCAGAGCAATGGCAAAAGCGAAGCCATCACGGCCAAGCTGGTTGGCGCGGATGAAGAAACCGACCTCGCCCTGCTGAAAATTGAAACCAAAAAGACCTTGCCTTTCCTTGTGTTCGGCAATTCGGACGAACTGCGGGTAGGTGAGTGGCTGCTGGCCATCGGCAATCCCTTTGGCCTCGACCACACGGTGACGGCAGGTATTCTTTCGGCCAAAAACCGCAACATACACGCTGGCCCCTTTGACAACTTCCTGCAGACGGATGCCTCCATCAACCCCGGCAACAGCGGCGGCCCGCTACTGAACATGGCCGGGCAGGTGATCGGCATCAACACGGCCATTATGGCAAGCGGGCAGGGCCTTGGCTTTGCCATCCCAAGCAACATGGCCGCCAAGATCATCGACCAGATCAAGTCCGGCAAAAAAATTAGCCGTGGCTGGATTGGCGTTGGTATTCAGGATGTTGAAGAAAATACCGCCAAGGCGCTGGGCCTCAAGGACGCCAAGGGCGCGCTTGTGGGCAGCGTTATGGAAGGCGAACCCGCTGCCAAGGCTGGCATGAAAGACGGCGACATCATTGTTTCCGTTGACGGCAAGGCCATTGAAGACGCTGCGGCCCTGCTGCGCGTGATTGCCGACAAAACCCCCGGCAGCAAGGCTGCAATAACGGTGTGGCGCGATGGCAAAACCACTGACCTTACTGTGACGCTTGGCGAGCGCAAAACATCGCAGACTGGCGATCAGAACGGCAAGGATCAGAAGCAGAAGGACGAAGGGTTGCTCGGCATTTCCGTCCGTCCTCTGACGGATGAAGAACGCCGCGAACTCAAGATTGAGAAAAACGAAGGGCTGGTCATCATTGACGTCAATCCTGACAAGCCCGCCGCCGAAGCTGATTTGCGCCCCGGCGACGTGATTCTCAAGGCCAACCTCAAACCCGTTCGCAGTGCTGCGGATCTGTCGAAAATCGTCAACGATGAGGGCGTCGCTCGAGGCGCAGTCATGTTGCAGATTTCACGGCGAGGCGATGTGTACTTCCGAACTGTAAGCCTGAGCAAGTAGCAGGCACAAACTACACGGGCTGCCTCTTAACCGGGGCAGCCCTTTTTTTATCCATGAGCTTACGCATACTCAACATTGGCGGACCGTATCTGGCACCAGCCCTCAAACGCCTTGGACACCACATCATCACGGCGTATCCAGCAGCTGACGCCGACATTCCCTCACCGCACCCATACTCTGTGCGGCGGCTTCTGAGCCGCCTTGACGCGCTCGGTTTTGCCCCTGACGCACTGTTCTACTGCGATGACGGCAACATGCCGCAACTGCTTGATCCGGAAAATGCCCCCTGGCCTTCGGTGCGTTATTCCATTGATACCTACTGCAACCCCTGGCACATCCCGTATTCCAATGGTTTTGACGCAACCCTTGTGGCGCAGAAAGACTATGTGGAAGTATTTTCGCACGAGGGCATACCGGCGCACTGGTTTCCACTGTTCTATCCCCAGCTTCTTGAGCCAGTGGGAGATTTTACATTACGCGATATCCCGGTGGCCTTCGTGGGAACCCTTGGACACAAAAATAATCCAGACCGCGCTCCTTTTCTCAAGGCCTTCCGCGCCAGGCACCCGCTGGTGGCAATTTCTGGCGATTACAAGCCCATCTTTACGCGCAGCCGCATTGTTCTTAACCAGACGGCGGCTTCGGAAGTGAATTTTCGCTGCTTTGAGGCTATCGCCTGCGGCGCGGCCCTCCTGATGGAAACCTGCGGCAACGGCCTGAACGAACTCTTTGTCCCCGGCGAGGAAATTCTGCCCACCTACCAGCGCAACGATGCGCAGGCAGCTGCGGCCATTGCCGCCACTGCGCTTGCAACCCCCGAAAGGCTCGCGGAGGTTGCGCAAGCCGGGAGCCGGGCAGTAGCCCGGCACCATACGGACACGGCGCGCGCGGTCAGCCTGACGCAGATGCTCGCTGAAATGTGCGCCACTCAGGCTCACCGTGAGCGGCTTGAACAATCGCTTGAAAAACGCACAGCTCTTGTACGTGGCGCTTATGGAATGCTTTCCAGCGAGCTTTTTGACCCCCAGCTTGAAGGACACCGCGTTTTTTTTGAAAAAATGTGCCTTCATCAACAATAGCGGCCATAACTACTTGCAGTAACACATCAAGGGATGCATCCTGCATTGCAGGCATGCGCGATAGGGCATATAGTCGGCAGAGCACCACTTTTTGGAGGAATATCAATGCCAGTTGTGCATAGCGACGCCGGGCATCTGCCCGGGCTGGATAAGCTGGAGAACATCCCCGCGCTCATGAGCGCGTACTACACCGAATTTCCCAATCCGGCGCTTGCGGCCCAGCGTGTTGCCTTTGGCACCTCGGGGCATCGCGGCACGTCAGTGCTGTGCAGCTTTAACGAGGAGCACATCTACGCCATCACTCAGGCGGTGTGCGACTACCGCGCCGCCAAGGGCATTGACGGGCCACTGTTTCTTGGCGGCGATACCCATGCCCTGTCTGAAGCCGCCTTTCGCTCCGCGCTGGAAGTGCTGGTAGCCAACAATGTGAATGTGCGCATTTCTGCTGGCGGGGCCTACACTGCCACTCCGGCGATTTCCCACGCAGTGCTCAAATGGAACGCGGGCCGTGTTAACGGCTTGGCCGATGGCATTGTCATCACGCCTTCGCACAACCCCCCGCGTGACGGCGGCTTCAAGTACAATCCGCCCCACGGTGGCCCTGCAGAAGCCGAAGTCACCAGCCAGATTGAAAAATGCGCCAATACCTATCTCGAAAACGGCAACAAGGGCGTAAAGCTCACCCACCTGCGGGCGGCGCGCGCCTCTTCGCTTGTGGAAGAATACGATTTCATCGGCAGTTATGTGGAGGATCTGGCAGGGGTGCTGGACATGAAGGCAATTGCCTCCTCTGGCCTGCGCATCGGCGTTGACCCCCTTGGCGGCGCAAGCCTGCCCATGTGGGAACCCATTGCTGAAGCCTACAGAATTGACCTTGAAGTGGTGAACAGGGCAGTGGATCCAACATTCCGCTTTGTTCCCTGCGACAAGGACGGCAAAATCCGCATGGATTGCTCCTCGCCCTATGCCATGAGCCGCCTGCTGGATCTGCGCGACCATTTTGACCTGAGTTTCGCCTGCGACCCGGATTCTGACCGCCACGGCATTGTGACGCGCAACGAACTGATGAACCCTAATCATTATCTGAGCGTTGCCGCATGGTATCTGTTCCGCACCCGCAGGGAGTGGCCCGCGCAGCGCGGCATAGGCAAAACCCTTGTGACAAGCGCCATGCTCGACAGGGTAGGGAAGGATCTTGGCCGTCCGGTTGTTGAGGTGCCTGTTGGCTTCAAGTGGTTTGTGCCCTATTTGCTCAATGGGCGTTGCGGCTTTGGCTGCGAGGAAAGCGCGGGCGCTTCCTTCCTGTGCTTTGACGGCACGCCCTGGAGCACAGACAAGGACGGCCCCCTCATGTGCCTGCTGGCGGCTGAAATGATGGCAGTGGAGCAGTCCTCGCCCGATGAACTTTACACAAAACTGACCGAGCGCCTCGGTGCGCCCGCCTATCAGCGGCTTGATGCCCCGGCGGACGACAACGTGCGCGCAAAGCTTGCGGCGTTGACGCCTGAAAGTGTGAACCTTAAAACGCTGGCAGGCTCACCTGTTACCAGTGTGCTTACCCGCGCACCCGGCAATGATGCGGCCATCGGCGGTGTTAAGGTGGTCAGCGATGACGGCTGGTTTGCCGTGCGTCCCTCTGGTACAGAAGCCATCTGCAAAGTGTATACAGAAAGCTTCAAGGGAGAAGACCACCTGCAAGCCTTGCAAAAGGACGCCATCGATTTTCTCGAGCACTTGCTGAAAGGTGATGCCTGATAGAGTACAGGTAAGCTTTTTTTGCTATGCGCGCGTAGCGCGCGGCAATTTTTTACGGTTCAAAAAAAGGTAGCTTGCTCTTCAATCAGCAAAGCGCAGTCGCAATACCGGGTATCCGATCATTGCGACTGCGCTTTTTGTAAATAATTCTGGCTAAATGTACGATCTTGCCAAGGGGATTACTGACTACCAACAGGCAAGATTGCCAGACCAGCAAAGGTCTATCGCGCGGCGGGCAGTCCTGCGCTTTCACGCAGGCGGGCAACCTCGGCATCCGTAAGGGGCCGGGCCTTGCCGCTGGCCAGATCCCCAAGGCGCAATGAGCCTTGGGCGACGCGGCACAAGCGCAGAATGGTCAACCCCAGATCGCGGCACATGCGGCGTATCTGGCGGTTCAGCCCCTGGCGCAGCACCATCTGCAACTGGGTATTGCCGCCAACCTGCTGAGCGATCACGTCCACAGGCATGATATCTTCACCTTCGGCAAGGTGCATGCCGCGCCGCATGGTCTTGAGCGCCCCTTCAGGCGCAGTGCCGCGCACAAGCACCTCATAGGTCTTGGGCTGGTGATGCCGGGGATGGGTGAGACGCTGGGCCAGTTGACCATCATTGGTGAGCAGCAGCAATCCCTCAGAAAAATAGTCAAGCCTGCCAACAGGATACAGCCTGAGCGCCTTGTATTCAGGCGCAAGGCAATCCAGTACGGTGGGCCTGCCTTCCGGATCGCTCACTGTGCAAACCACATGCACGGGCTTGTTGAGCATGAGGTAGGTATAGGACTGCGGGGCCGACAAAATGCGGCCATCCACGGCAATGCTTTCAAAGGGCAATACCTGACGCCCAGGGCTGGGCTCCGGCTTGCCGTCAACACTGACGCGCCCGGCAAGAATAAGCTCGTCTGCCTTGCGGCGCGAGCATAGACCAGTTGCGGCTATGGCCTTGTTAAGGCGTATGCCGTCAGCTGCATTGGCGTCAGCATCGGGCTGAGGTTTTGAGGGTGCGGCAGGGCTTGCAGAATGATTGGCGTCAGATTTGACGGCCTGGGGCTGTGCAGGTTTGCGTTGCGAAAAGCCGTCTCGGGCCTCACGGGCGTTCGGCTGCGTACCTGACCGTGAATCTGTCCGCGAACCAGAACGGCCATTTGGTCCATTGGCAGACCAGCTATCAGAACGGGGGGCATGATTCTTGCGCGCGTCCGCAGGCTGTTCCTTTTTATGGGAGCTGGCGGACGAACTGTTTTTGCTGCGGTTTCTGGCGGATGATCCGGCATTGCCGGAATGTTTGGGCGGCACGGTGATTCTCCTTGGCAAGATGCGCTCATGGTGCGTGAAGTGGGGCATGCCGTCAAGGGCAAGCAAGAGGTGCATGCATGGCTGACACGGCATTACGGCGGCTTCCAAACTTCAAAAGTTTACATAATTATCATTATGGGACATTTTTAAATACTGTATGTAAGGCGAACCAGGATTCAAGACAGACTCAAAAACACGCTTAGAATGTCACTGGCGGCACCGCTGTCAAACCATCCATGTTCAGAAAATTAGAAATGAATGAACCGCCATGAATTTTCCCGCCGTTCCATGAATTCGGATCAGCTCAGCCTGTGTATTCAGTTTTTTCGCAATCATTTGATCCTTTCCTTATATAGATGTCCCCGATCGCCGCTCATGAATCCTGTCCAGATCGACCAGCCCAATAAGGCCGAAATGCCACCTTCCAGATTCACGGCCACAACTCGCTGCGCAACCTCCTTAACGGGCGTAAAACCAGGGGCCAGCCTTGCACTTGCTCCCGAAGCGGCTCTGACGTACAACACTGCCAACACTGGTTTTCACAGCAAGGAGTTTCCATGGGCTTTGCCAACAGCTCTTGCAGCTTTACACGGTTCCGCATTCTTGATCCTGTTCCGGCCACGCTCTGGCCGCAGATACCGGACAAACTGAAACAGTTCGCCATGCGCGACATTGACGATATTCCTGAAATGCAGGGCCAGGGATGGACCTGTTTTGAGGACATGCTTGATACTGACTGGGTGACGGCCCCGCCCCAGAAAGGCGCGTACATCGTGTTTTCTCTGCGGCTGGATATGCGACGCATACCAGCTGGCGTGGTCAAAAAACACGTTGCCCTTGCCCTGAAGGAAGAAAAAAAACGCATGGGCGAACAGGGCAAGAACTACATTGCCCGCGAGCGCAAAAAAGAACTCAAGGAACAGGTGCTGCTGCGCCTGCGCTCCCGCTTTTTGCCTGTTCCCGGCGAATTCAACGTGCTCTGGGCCACAGACAAGAACGAGGTCTGGTTTGCCTCCACCCAGAACAAGATGATCGATCTCTTCCTGGAAGAGTTTCTCAAAACTTTTGAGCTGCACCTGGAGCAACTGACGCCCTACAATCTGGCGGTCTCCATGCTGGACGAAGAAAGCCTGATCCGCCTGGACAAGCTGGAACCCACGCAGTTCGCTCCCCTTTCCTGATGACGGCACGGAGACCCCATGAACATGCCTTATCTTGGCGAATCCACTGACAGCATTCTCGGCAAGGAATTTCTGACCTGGCTCTGGTACCAGAGCGACACTGCCCCCGGCGCGTTCACTGACAAGGACGGCGCGCCCTTTGCCGTTTCCATGGAACAGCGTATCGTGGTGGAAGGCGGCGAAGGCGATGCCCGCGAAACAGCCTCTGTTTCCGGCTCGCTCTCCCCTCTCCGCGAGGCCCGCTTTGGCCTTGGCACCGGCAAACAGGTTAGCCGCGCCCTGCTGCGCCTTGAAAAAGAAGAACTCGCCTTTCAGGTCAGCCTCAAGGCCGAGGATTTCTGCCTCAACAGCCTCAAGACCCCCAAGCTCGACAAGGGCGACAGTGATGACGACCCGGACGCCCTGCTGCTTGAAAAGTTCTATCTGATGGAAGTGTGCACCGGCCTGCTGGATGCCCTGTACGCCCGCTTTCTGAAGCTGCGCCTCTCGTCTGGCTGGCAGAAGGAAGTGGACGACATGCGCCAGTGGATGACCCGCACGGAGTAAGCTTTTTTCATGTCCACCCTGCCCGCATCAGCCGCAAAAGGCCGTTTTTCCGGCCCGCTACTGCACGTTTTACGCAAAACGTTGTGGATGCTGCTTGTGCTGTGGGGCATCACCATCATCAGCTTTTGGGTCATCCATCTGGCCCCCGGCTCGCCCACAGATATGGAAACCACGCTCAATCCGCTGGCTGGCGCTGCGGCGCGTCAGCGGCTTGAGGTGCTTTACGGGCTGGATCGCCCCCTCTATGTGCAGTACTGGGACTGGCTTAGCCGCATCGTGCATCTGGATTTCGGCAACTCCATGTCTGCCGATTCCCGCCCGGTGCTGACCAAGATTCTTGAGCGCCTGCCCCTCACCGTGGGCATGAACGTTATTTCGCTGGTGCTCACCCTGCTCATTGCCATTCCGGTGGGCATTGTTTCCGCCTGCCGGCAGAACTCGCTGCTGGACAAGTCGGTCACTGTGCTGGTTTTTCTGGGTTTTGCCATGCCGTCCTTCTGGCTGGCCCTGCTGCTTATGATGTTTTTTGGCATTGAGCTGCAATGGCTGCCCATCTCCGGCCTTACATCCATGAATTACGAACAGTTGAATGCCTGGGGCAAGTTTTGCGATCTGGCGCGGCATCTGGCCTTGCCCACACTGGTGTATACCGTGGGCGGGCTGGCGGGCATGTCGCGCTACATGCGCGCCTGCATGCTTGAAGTGCTGCGGCAGGATTATATTCTTACAGCGCGGGCCAAGGGGCTGGGCGCTGGCGCGGTTATCTGGCGGCATGCCCTGCGTAACGCTCTGCTGCCTGTCATTACCTTGCTGGGCCTTTCAGTGCCGGGGCTTATCGGCGGCAGCGTCATCATTGAGTCCATCTTTGCCCTGCCGGGGCTGGGCCAGCTGTTTTACGGCGCTGTTATGGCGCGCGATTACACTATGATCATGGGTAATCTGGTGCTTGGGGCGGTGCTCACGCTCGCGGGCAACCTGCTGGCGGATTTCTGCTACGGAATCGCGGATCCGCGCATCCGCAACGCAAAGGACAACGCCTGATGCTGCCCCGCGCCGTCAAAAAGCTGCTTGGCCGTAACCTCATGCTTGCATTGGGGCTTGTTATTGTGCTTGCCATGTCGCTGGCGGCGCTTCTTGCCCCGTGGATTGCTCCCTTTGACCCCAACGCCCTGCATCTGGACAATATTCTGGAGCCGCCCTCCGCCCGCTTTCTGCTCGGCACAGACCGCCTTGGACGCGATGTTTTTTCGCGCCTGCTATACGGCGGCAGGGTTTCTCTTTGGGTAGGCTTTGTGGCTGTGGGCATATCGGTTAGCATCGGGACTGTTCTTGGCCTTGTGAGCGGCTATTTTCGCTGCTGGGTGGACGAGTGCATCATGCGCGTGGTTGATATCATGCTCTGCTTTCCGTCATTTTTTCTTATTCTGGCGGTTATTGCCTTTCTTGAACCCAATCTTACCAATATCATGGTGGTTATTGGGCTTACCTCGTGGATGGGCGTTACCCGCCTTGTGCGCGCAGAGGCGCTTACCCTGCGCGAGCGGGAATTTGTCGATGCCGCGCGGCTTGCAGGCACATCCACTGCGGGCATATTGTTTCGACATATACTGCCCAATGCCCTTGCGCCCGTGCTGATAACCGCTACACTTGGCGTTGCCGGGGCCATCCTTGTGGAATCAAGCCTCAGCTTTCTAGGGCTTGGCGTGCAGCCCCCGGCAGCCAGTTGGGGCAACATGCTCATGGACGGCAAAGCCGTGATTGAAACCGCGCCCTGGCTGTCGGTGTATCCCGGTCTGGCCATCCTGGTAACGGTATTGGGCTATAACCTTCTGGGTGAGAGCCTGCGGGATATCTTTGATCCGCGCCTTCGCCAATAGTTTGAAATGTAAGGGCATCCAAGATAGTTAAAGTTTTACATTAAGCACATAAACCGCCATAAAAACACGTTAAAGCCATGCTTGAATACCTGCGCATTCGTAATCTGGCCCTCATTGAGGACATGGAACTGGAGTTTTCGCCCGGCATGAACGTGCTGACGGGTGAAACCGGGGCGGGGAAGAGCTTTATCCTTAAAGCGCTGGGTTTTCTGCTTGGCGACAAGCTTTCGGCGGATATGGTGCGCGCGGGCGCTGAGCGCGCGCAGGTGGAGGCCCTCTTCAGCACAAAAGATGCCGACATGGTTCTGCGCCGCGAGATTGTGGCGGAGACAGGGCGCAGCCGCCTTTACATCAATGATGAACTGCGCTCGCAAGACAGCCTGCGCGACCTGCGCAACCGTCTTGTGGCCCACACCAGCCAGCACGCCCAGCAAAAACTGCTTCAATCCTCATTTCAGGCCAAACTACTGGAAAGCGGCCTGAGCTGCCCCGAGCTTCTACACCAGCGGGACGACCTGCTTGCGCGCCTTCAGGCCAATGCGGCCCAGCGCTCTGCCCTGCTTGAGCGTCAGGCCGGGCTGGGCGAACGGCGCGAACTGCTTGAAATGCAGCAGCAGGAGATCGACAAGGTCTCTCCCGAAGAAGGCGAAGAAGAAAAGCTGGAAGAAATCCGCGCGCTGGCCCGCTCCATGGAGCACCAGCAGGAGAATTACGAACAGGCGCTCATTTTGCTGCAAGGCGATGAGCAGGAAGGCGTGATCGACCAGTTGGGCCAGCTTGAAAAACTCTTGCAGCGCATGTGCCGCGAGGACGATTCCCTCCAGGCCGATGCCGACGCTGTGGCAGCCCTGCGGCAGCAGTTGGCCCACCTTGGAGGCAGGCTTCGCCGACCGCCTGCCTTGCCGGGGCTGGACGAAATGCCCGACATGGATCATCTGGAAGAACGCCTGTTTGCCCTTGCGCAACTCAAGCGCAAGCTGCACAGAACCCTGCCGGAGATTCTTTCCCTGCGCGAAGAAATTTCCGAAAACCTTTCCTTCCTTGATGTCTGCGCGCTGGACATCACCCGGCTGGACAAGGAAGCGGCAGCTCTTGCCGCAGAGCTTGCCGCCGTGACTGCCCGCATCATCCCGGCGCGCCGCGAGGCAGCAGCCGTCATTGCGACCAAGCTCGAAAATGAACTGCGCCAGTTGGGCTTTTCGGACCAGGTGCGGGTGTTGCCGGATTTTGCCGTACAGGAAATCTGGCCCGGCGTTACGGACGAGCGCGGGCGCATCCTATGGGCACCCAACCCCGGGCAGCCCCCGCAGCCACTGGATAAAATAGCATCGGGCGGCGAGCTTTCACGCTTTTTGCTGGCCCTTGCCAGCGTGCAACAGGATGACGAAGGCGCTACATTCATATTTGACGAAGTCGATGCCGGCGTTGGCGGCATGACCCTGAACAAGCTGGCCGAAAAGCTCTACGCACTGGCCGAAACGCGCCAGATGCTGCTCATCACCCACTGGCCGCAACTGGCAGCCCGCGCCCGCAGACACTTTCAGATTGTTAAGATGGTGCGTGACGGGGAAACCTTTACCCTCTGCTCCCCACTTAACAAGTCAGACCGCCACGCTGAGCTTGCGCGCATGGCAGGCGGCGGCGAACAGGGCGAGGCGCTGGCCCGCAGCCTGGAAAAATAGCACTCTGCAAAATTTGCCGTATGGTTTATGCCATGCGGCATTTTTCTTTCATGCTTGCCGCGACATTATCGTACTGCGGCCAGTATCTACGCATCTTTCTGACAATTTTTTGACTTTTTCTAAACTTTTTGCCCTTTTTCAGGCCTGCAATGAGAACTGGCACTTATCTTGCTAATACCTTCCCCAGATAACGAAAAGGCAAATTTGACCATAGCCACAGGGGGAGCATGTGACTAACGAAAATAATAATTGCATAAGCGCCATGCTCCATATGCAAACTGGCGCTCCCGAAGCCGCCTCGCATGTTCGGCACGGGCAGATTGCGGGGCAACCGCTTTCGGGCCTGGACGAAGCATCGGCCAGGACTTTGAGATGTCTGGCAAAGGATGGCGAAGGGCTTGTTACGGCGCTTGAAGCACGGCTTGATTCGCTTCAGGAAGCCTTTATGGACATGCTGAACACCCAGCTTGAAGAACGCCACCTCCGGCCCGAAGACCGCCTGCATGTGTATGTTTCGCCAGAGGGAACCCTGGTGGTTGAAGGCAACGACAACGACGCCAACCTGCTGTGTGACATCATCACGCGCAAGCCGGATTTGCAAAAGAGCTTCAAGCAGATGGCCCAGGTGGCCATGCTCTCGCACGGTGTAGAACTGGCAACCCAGATCCATAACGATATTATCGATCAGGTTGAAGACGCCAATCCCCTGCTTGGGCACTACCATATGTGCCTTAAGGGCCCGCTCTCGCATTTCTACATTCGATAGAGCTTGCCAAAGTCGAACAAGCGACTTATTGTAATGCTTGACCAAATGGGGGCGCACTGGTTTCGACGGGGACGTGGAAGCCTTAGCGGCAGGTCGAGGCGCCGCTGGCCTCGTAAAAAGCGGCAACAAAAGTAATTGCCAACAACGATTACGACTACGCTTACGCTGCCTAAAAACAGCGAGGCAACGATCGCCTAGGCGGTCACGTCATTCTGGGCCATGTCTGATAACCCTGAATGGCGACACTTATCAGGCTGGCGGAAACTGGCTCTTACCGGGGTTTTCCGCGAGGAGTTTACCGGCGAGATTGCCGTGAGGCGCCCGGTCAGGGGCTACCACCACGGTGAAATTAATACCTGACATAAACCTGTAGATGCTTCGTGTGGACAGTTCTCGGACGGGGGTTCAACTCCCCCCGCCTCCACCAACCCCCACAAATTAAAGTGGCTTATACGATCTGAATAAGACGTATAAGCCACTTTTCGTTTCCCAGAATTTCTTCATCATTGTACTTACTGTTATTTTTTTACAGTCCGTACCCAATATCATTCAGTGACATCTTGGGGCCGTCCCTACCAATCCATGGGCTTGCCCAGCGGGCCACGCGGGATATCCGGCCCAAAGCTATAGGCACCGGGGCGTTGTACGTCGCTCAGTTCACGGCGGGCATGCAGAATCAGATCCTTGTGCAGGGCTGACACGTCATAACCCTGCTGCGGCACCACAAAGGCTTTGAGTCTGTAGCCCTCGTCCTGCCGCATCAGCCGCACTAGGCACTGCTTAACCCCTTCGTGGCGCTCGATGACCGAGGCCACATACTGGGGAAACACATTGATGCCGCCCACCTGCACGGCTTTGTCGATGCGCGCGCCCGGTCGCAAGTGCCGCTGGCCAGTCCAGGTTACGTTATCCATCAGCGGGTAGTGCTGCACCACGCCATCCGGAAGGCAGCGCACCAATGCGTTGCCGTGCACCCCTTCCCCCCGCGCCACATGAGGCAACAGTTCATAATCGGCTTCCGGCTCAAAGCGGCCGCAAACCACACCCATCTCTGACGAGCCAAAAAACTCCAGCACACGAAAGCCCTGCCGCTCCAACGCATACATCACCTCAGGCGGCGTGGGCGAAGTGCCAGTCAGCAGGGTAATCCCCTGCCCCGCTTCAGAGCTGGAGACCTGCCATCCCCGCATATCCACAAGGCGCGACAGCAACAGCGGTATGCTGATAACAAGATCGCCGGGGCGCATCTGCGCCTCAACCATTGTTGGCAAAGGCGGCACACTGCGGATAGGAACCCCGAGGCTCAGGGGCAGCAGCAAGCCAAACGTAAAGCCATACATGTGATGCATGGGGACGGTGATCAGCGCCGAGGTTCTGTCCGCCACAATAGGGGCCAGACTGGTCACTTCCTGCCGGATGTGGCTTTCCTTATGCGTGCAAGGCTTGGGCTTGCCTGTTGAGCCGGAAGTAAAAAACGTGAGCGAGCGGTCGCTATTTTCCCACTGCTGCAAAACCTGTTGCGAAAAATCGCCGCACAGCCCGCTAATTTCTGGCGCTGCCGAAGTAGTGTGAAACATGGCATTGCACCGCTGCGCCATATTTTCCAGCGCAGCTGCATCAAGCCCAAGCGCTTCCCACCGCATGGATGCAAACTCGTGCGGTGCGCGCGACTCAAAGCTCAGGGGATTGCGCTGGCTCAATTCTGCCTGCGCCACGGATTGCACAATCGCCGTAACAGCCCTGAAATCAAGAATTGCAATCCGCTCAAGCGGCCAGGACTCCATTACGCACCCCGCACTTCGATAAATGCCTGTCTGCCGCTTGCAGCAGCAGCGCAGACGCAGTTAACAGCTTCGGCCCTGGCCGTCTGCGGCATGTTCAAGGCCAGCATCACGTCCAGTGCGTGGGCCAGCGGCCCATGACCGTACAGATGTTCATGAGTTACCCAGCCCGGCCCGGAAGCAGCACCCGAGGCAAAGACAGGGCCGCCCCCCTCCGGCTCTTGCCCCCACCGCACTTGCAGCGAGGGCGCACCGGCAGCTTGCCTGCCCAGACACAGGGCAACGGCCCCTTCTGTCTGGGGGTGCTTGCTGCTTAAATATTCCGGGCAGCAGCGGGAAAAACGGCTGTCGGTTTCGTCCACCGCGCACAGCAGCACCCTCTCGGCCCGCCCCGCACCCAGCAGGGCTGCCGCAGTGCTTACGGCACCGGCAAAAGAAAGCTCAAACTGCGAAATGGTAAAACACGGCCCCTCAATGCCAAGCAGCAGGCTGAGCAGGCCCGCGCCCATATTGTTGACGGCATGCGAAAAGGCCGTTGGTGAGGAAAGATGCGGACCGTTATCCAGAATTGAATCCATGAAATCCATGCTCATCTGTGAGCTGCTGTAGGCCGTGCCAAAAACAAGAGCTGTACGGTGCAGCACATCTTTTTGCCGCCAGCCCGCCGCATCCAGAGCCTGCACGCAGGCCAGAAGCGCCATACGCGCATAGCGGGGAATGCGGCGCAGCGACACGCCCGGCAACAATGCCGCGAGAGAAGAAATATCGGGGGCAGATATGGCAGGCGCTTGCCCTTGCTGTATGGCTGCAAAGGCATCCTTGCCGCCAATGCTGTGCACAAGCCCGGTTCCCGTCACAGAAAGCGCAGCACTGCTCATGGCTTTACCCTCCCCAGAACCAGAGCGGCATTGCCGCCGCCAAAACCCAGCGAGGTTGAAAGCGCAAATGGAGAAGATGCCGCAAGGGCGCTCTGCGTGGGCGCAAAACCTATTTCAGGGTCAATAGTGTAAAACCCCGGCGATGCCGGAATCGTGCCATTGCGCAGGGCCGCGAGCGTCAACACTGCTTCCAGCGCGCCAGCGGCCCCAAGGGTGTGCCCCGTGCCGCCCTTGCTGGCCCATACGGGCACTCCCGGCAGCAGGGTGCGCAAAAGCCGCCCTTCAACCTTGTCGTTCTCACGGGTAGACGTACCATGCGCGTTCACAAAGGCCATATCCGCCGCTGTGAGGCCTGCCTGATCCAGAGCCGAGCCAATGGCAAATGCCAGCCCCCGCCCTTCTGGATGCGGCGCGGTAAAATGATGCGCGTCTGAGGCGTTGCCGTAGCCCAGCACATGCCCGAGCACGGCGGCATTGCGTTTGCGGGCATGCTCAACGCTTTCAAGCACCAGCGCGGCTGCGCCTTCGCCAAGATTCAGGCCTTTGCGGTCGCGGTCAAAGGGGCGGCACGGCTGGTCGGAATATATCATCAACCGCGCAAAACCCGTATGCGGTACGAGGCTCAGGGCATCGGCACCGCCGCAGAGCACGCACTGGCACTGGCCTGTGGTGATGAGATCCATTGCAAGCCCAATGGCGTCCGCGCCGGATGTGCAGGCGTCGGTAACGGTCAGGCGCGGCCCGTGGGCCTCCACGTCCATCTCCAGCGCAAGATTGGCGCTAAAGTAGTCGTCACGGTCAGCCCCCTGTGCGCAGGAGCATACAGATGATGCTGATTCCGCAACCTGCTCTGGCGTGGTTCCACGGCTGGCGGCGTAAGACTCCAGAAAATGCGATGCGCTCCCGGCGGTTGTGCCAAGCACAATGCCCGCCGCAAGCAACAGATGCTGGGGCAGCGCTGCCTCGGCCAGCGCGCTATAGCACACGGCCCTTGCGAGCGTGAGGGTATCCTGCGCGGAATGCTTGCGCCCGCCGGGAAAGTGCTTTGCAGCAAGCCCGAAAAACGGATATGGCAAGGCCCGGCTGTCCAGCACACTAGCCGCAATAAATCCGCCCCGCCCGCTTTGCAGGCCATCCAGAACCGCAGCCGGGCTGTCACCCGCCGCGCACAGACAGGCCATGCCTGTTACAACAACGCCTGAACCGTGCTGCATTGCTTTTCTCACGCCTGCGCTTTGCGGGCGCATATAAAGTCTGCAAGGCCGCTCACTGAGGTAAAGGCCTTGCGGGCTTCCTCGGCATCAGCAATGGCGACGCCAAAGTGCTTTTCAACCACGACCACAAGCTCCACCGCGTCCAGCGAGTCCAGCATCAGGCCGGAATCCCCAAACAGCGGGGCCGAGGAATCAATGTCTTCCACGGTAACGTCTTCAAGGCGCAGGCCATCAATAATCGCCGCTTTCAGGGCGGCTTCCATTTCGTTTTTTGTCATCATTGCGACCACATATCGTAAAAATTAAAGAACTGGTACGGGTGCCGTTCCACAACGGTTTCCATTGCTGCGGCAAACTGTTGCGCATACGGCTGAAAAACAGAAACATCACGGCGCGGCAAACCAGCGGACACCGCCAGCCGCTCCGCCATAAAAACTCTGGTGACGCCTTTTTCCCGCACGGTAAAGAGTATGAGCAGTTCCGCCCCCGTAATGGAAGCCAGTGCATAGGCGCTGGCAGGGATGCGGATGCTCCCCCCCATAAACATGACCTCAACGCCCTGCCCGGATTGCCGCGTGCCGTGCAACCTGTCGCCCATGAGGCAGACAACCTCGCCGCGCCGCAGCGCTGCCGCAGCCTCGACCATGGAACCCACAGGGTCCGCCGAATCAATGATCTTGAAAGGCCTGCCCCTGCCGTGCTGGAAGTAGTGTTTGCCCTGATCCTCAGGATTGTGCAACTGCACCACGTTCACCGGGCGGTCAAACTGCTCCAGCCCCGCAATCCCCACCTGCCATGCGCCAATGTGGGCCGTCAGCACAATGCAGCCATACGGGTTGGCCCCTGCCTCTGCAAATCGCTGCCGCACATACTGGTCAGTTTCGCAAAAAGGAAACCGCCCTGTGACCCCGGCAATCATCCTGTCCAGCAGCACCTGCCCGAAATTCAGATACAGGCGGTAGGCATGCACAAACCTGCTCCAGGCTCCGGCGCGGGGGAAGCGGCGGCCAATATAGGCCGCGCAGCGCTGGCGCACATGGGGCAGCATGGCATAGTACAGAACAACAAAGGCCAGTACCATTCGCGCTGCAAAGACCATCCTGCAACGCACCAGAACCTCAAAAAAACCGTATTGAAGTCGGGAGCCAAGCACAGCTGTTATGGGGCGTTTAGTCTGCAAGGTCGCTCCCTTTGCCGCCCCCCTGCCGCATGCGCGTCATGCCGCGCGCCGCAAGATAGGCCAGCGCGGCCACTACGGCCCCTGCCAGCAGACCAAGCAGAGGGGCAAGAACAAGCGCGCCCACAAACCAGTCGAGTATGCGCTGGGGAGCTTCATAGCCGAGGGTCTGCACAGAAAATTCCGTCAGCCATCTGCCATTGCGCAGCCTGTAACCAAGCAAAACCCCAAGGCCCGGCACAAATGGGGGCCACGTGAGCGGGATCATTGCCAGCGCGCAAAGCCTGTTCAACCGCAGCCAGCCAATGCACAACAGGAGCAGAATGCTCTGCAAACCCGGCAAAGGCAGTGTGGAAACAGCTATGGCAACAGCAGCGGAACGCCCCAATTGCCACGGTGTGGCCCTGTCTGCAAGCAGGCGGCGCAGGGAATCCATGGGGCGCAGCAAGGATATGCGGCCCTGCCCGTCCACGCTGTGCTGCCGAAAAGGCACAGGCACAAGAGCGCGAATGGTCAGCCGCGTGTTCAGCAGAGAAATACGGATATTGTCCTTGAGCGCCTTGAAATGCGAAACGCGCTCTTCCCTCGGCGGATAATACACCCGAATGTCAATTTCGCGCACGTCAAATCCGGCCCATGCGGCGCGCACCAGCACTTCAACCTCAAAGGCGTAGCCCGGCTCCGTGAATTTCAGGCAATCCAGCACACGCAAGGGATAGGCGCGGAAGCCGCTCTGCATGTCGCGCACCCGCTCCCCTGTCTGCACGCGCATCCAGAAGGCGGAAAACGCCCTGCCAAAACGGGACGAGCCTGGTACGTGCGGCACGTTGAAATCGCGGCAGCCTACAATAATTGCGCCGGGGTGCTGCGCAATGGCCTGCAAAAAAAAGGGGATATCCTCCGGGTAGTGCTGCCCATCGGCATCCAGCGTAATCATGTACGTTGCGCCAAGCCGTGCGGCTTCCGCCGCGCCAGCCAGCAGGGCCGCGCCCTTGCCGCCGTTGCGGGGCAGACGCACAAGCGTGATGGGCAGGCCTTCCAGGCTGTCAGCACTGCCATCTGTGGAGCCATCGTCCACCACAATGACCGTGCTGCACTGGTTCTGGGCGCGCTGCACCACATCGCGCAGGCTTTCACGGTGGTTGTACACCGGAATGACCACGGCGATTACTGGCGGCATACGACCTTGCCCTGACGCCACTGGGCGCAGAATTCACGGTAAAAGAGTGGCGGCTCCATAAGCAGTTTGCCATCCAGATCGAGCATGAGCTGGGTTGTGCTGGCGGTGGTGGTCACAAGGCCTGCCGCATCTTCAATGCGGTATTCAAAATCCAGCACTGCAGCCTCATTCCAGAACAGCTCCGCGTGGATGGTGTATGCCTGGCCGTAGAGCAGCGGGTGGTGAAAATCCAGATGAAAAAGCTTGAGCGGTACAACAACGCCATTATCACGAAAATCGAGATAGCTGATACCATAGGCACGGCCCATGGCCTCCCGGCCATCCTCAAGCCAGCTGGCATAGCGGCCATGCCACATGAAGCGCACGGCGTCCACCTCTTCAAAGCGCACCGTGCGCTGAACGCTGACGCAGAGAGAAGGCACCTCCGGCGCGCTGCGACGGCGAGGACGTGAAGCGCGGTGCAGGCTCATGGGGCGGCAACCTCCACCTGTATGCGGGCTGCCAGCGTTTCACCGCTGTGCAGGGTGCATTCCCAGCGCCCCTCACGCCGTCCCTTGCTCAGGGTCAGCAAAATATCCACATCCGGCCCAAGCGGCGCAAGAAATTTGGCCTGCGGCACACATGCCAGATCTGCGGATTGCCCCATTGCTTCAAGTGCAGCCTGAACCATGAGCACCTGAACGACAGCGGGCAACACAGGATGCCCCGGAAAATGCCCGGCAAATACCGCACTGTCTGCCGCAAAACAAAAGCTCTGCCGCCACGCGCCCTGCTCTGGCGAATGTTCCAACTGGCTGGCCGCATGCAGCACGGCATCACGCATCACGCTCATAAATGCGAAATCTCCACAAAATACATGTCGATGGTCATTCCATCCTGCTCACTGTACACGCCATTCAAGCCATCCGCAGTCGGGCTGAACCGAGCCTTCCAGCCTTTGCCCTCAAGGTTCGTCAGCGCCGGATCCTGACCGAGAGCTGGCAATATTCTGTATACGGCCACACCAGCGCGAACAAGCAGGCTGGCGGCCTCCCTGCCCATACCTTCCGCCGGGATGCATTGCATTTTTACAGACTGCGCACTTGTTGCACCCTTTGGCTCACTGTCTAACGCAACATCCGGGCTGTACGTGCAGACGCCCAAAGTTCTGCCATGTGGCAGAATAAGCGCCAGACTCCCGCCGGATTCAGTCATTTGCACTTCGCCCTGCACAGGCGCGCTCTGCCCGGCAAGGGTCAGCCGCGCGCCAAACTGCGCCACAAGCGAATCGCTCTGCTGGCTTGCCTGAAGCGGCGGCAACTGCATTGTGCGCTTTTGCGCACCGCAAGCGGCAACAAGCCCCAGAAGCAGCAGCAAGCCTAGGTAGCGCACGGCCTTCATGCCTGTTTTCCTTGCACCCGGCAGAGTCTGGGCAAAAACCACAAGGCCACAGGAACCTCCACAATCAATCCCCAGAAAATAACTTCACCCATAGCTTTAAGGGCCGGGTGTTGCGCAAGGGCCAACAGCCCCATGCCTGTAAACGTGGTGAGCGAAGACACCACAACAGCACGTTCCACACCCATTTTCACCCCGCTGACAAGATCGTGCGTGACCACAATACCGTGATCTGCCGCAAGGCCAAGCACCAGCGGCATTGCCGCCATGCCCGCCAATGTCAGGGGGTGGCTGGTGATGGACATCCACGCAAGTATACAAGCAACGGAACACAACGGTGGCAAAGATGCAAGCAAGGTTCGCCGCGCATCGCGGAAGTATAAAAACAGAAGCGCCAGGCAGGCCATCCAGGCCAGGGGCACAAGCCGTTTTTCCATGGCAAGCTGCTGCAACAGCGTTGTTTCAAGCTCGCCGGGGGCCAGCGCAATGGTTTGCGCGGCGAGGGCAGGCTCCAGACGGCTCACATCCGCTTTTTTGTCGGTAAAGAGCAAAAGCCGAGCTGTGTGGTCATCAGCCTGCGGCGCATGCAAAAAGACGTCTACCATTTCGCCAAGGCCTGCGGCGCGCAGCACTGCAGGGTCAAATTGCGCCACCGGGCGTTCAAGCAACTGCGCAAAGGGGGCAAAGGCGTTAGCGGTGAATCCATAACGCTGCGCCGCAGAGGTCAAAAGCGCCTGAACACGCGGCCCTTCCGCCTTTGCAAAGGCTTCCCACCGTTGCACGTTGGCCTGCGCCTGTTCTGGCGAAGGCCACACATCGGTAAGGGTGCCGATATTGTTTTCCGGTTCCAAAACACGCAGGGCCTGCGCTACGGCGCGGCCATTGGCAAGGGCGGCGTCCGATGTCGGGCCTTCAACCACGAGGATGTCGCTGTCGCGCGATCCCCAAATGGACTTGAGCTTCTCGCCATCCTGCTGCAATTGCGCCATATCCGCCCCCATGGTGCGGGGCGAAACATCCACGCGCACAAGAGAAAACAAGGCGTAGCACAACAGCAATAATCCAAAAACACTGGCAAAAACACGCAGGGGCACAGGCTGACGCGGCGCTGTATTTTCCTTGCGCACAGGCAGGGGCGGCGTATTGAACCAGGGGCACACAGGGAGCACAACAACAGCCAGCGCAAAGCCCGCGCTCAAGGTCAGCAGGGCAAAGAGGGCCAGCTGCCGCACCGCCGGAATGCCCGAAAGCAACAATACGGCAAAGCCGGAAGCATTGACCAGATATCCCTGAAACAGGGGCGGCGTGATATGCTCCAGTACACTCTCAGTTGAGTCGCCGCTGCGCAGGGCAAAATGCATATGCACGGCGTAGTCTTCCGCCACGCCAAGTACGGACGCGCCGAAACCCAGGGCCAACCCGGAGAGTGCTGGCGAGAGCAGGGTCATGCCGCCCAAGGCAAAGCTGGCGGCAAACGCAGGCACCAGCATAAGCCACAGCGCGCCACGCGAGCGCACCAGCAAGGCGTACACCAGCACAAACCCCAGCATGGAAAAAAAGACGATATTGGTCACATCGCGCTGGATAACCTGCGAATTGACGGCGCTGTGCCTGTGCCCGCCCACCACAAGGCCCTGCATATCCGGCGCGAGGTTTTTTTGCATGGCGGCATAAATGGCGTCCATCAACTGAGCGGCGGCGCTGACATCGTGCAGGGAATGGGCTGGTCGCAACACCAGCAACAGGTGTTTACCGTCCGCGCTTACCGGATAGCCCAACACAGGATCGGGCATGGCTCCGGCATGTTCTGCTGGCAGGCGCGAAAGCACAAATCGGCGCAAACCCAGTGGATCAGCCCGCAGCCATTCCTGGGCAGGGCCAGCGGCAAGGAGGCTGTTCAGATTGTCGTGAGCCGAGCGCACGGCAACATCAATCTGCGAGGCATCGGCTGCCTGTTGCAGTTGGCCCAACGTGGCATCATCCATAAAATAGGGCAACAGAGCCATGAGAGCCTGGGCATCGGGCATGCCCACGGCCCCCACCCTTTCAGCCATATCCGGCGGCAGATCGCCCACGATGGCATCGGCAGCGCTTGCAAGCGCATACTTTCCGCCCTGGCGCTCTGTGGTAAGATCAATAAACAGCAGGCCAGAAGCCGGGGAAACATCCAGGGCTTTGGCCATGCGGCGCACCTGCGGCGCATCATCGGGAAAAAAGGCCAAACTGCTGGAATCTGGCTGTATTCGGGCAGCCAGCAAGGCAAAAACCGCCCAACAAACAAGAACCAGGCTGAATCCCAGAATCTTGTGCGAGCGTAACCAGCAATGAAGCCTGACAATAAAAGGCTTGCCCATAGGCCTACTGACCACCGCTCCCCGCTACCTCAAGCACGGCGCAGGGCGCTGGCAAGGCCTCGTTGACCCGAGTTTGTTTAAAGGCAATACGCACCGTATCGCCGTTACGTTCCGCAAAGGTCAACTGGCGTACACTTCTGAGATCATCGGCGAAGGTTACTTCAATGCTTGCAAAAAAAGACTGACGAAGGGGATACAGCAGCAGCATGGGTTTGTCGGCCTGCGGGCGCTCAAGCCTGTAGGTGGCGCGCAGAGCCGCAGGGTCAATGCTGATCCAGTCCAGAACATTCCGGATTATCGCTGTAATAACAGTGGATTCCCGCTCATTGGCAGGGCGCGTTGCTTCCGGTGAGCCTTCCCACAGAGCGCCCTTTCCATTCTTGTAAATGAAGCCAGAGGCAAGAGGACGAGTATACGCCCAAAGCAGGCTGTCGGCGGTTTCAAAGCCCTTGTCATCCCTACTGGCGGCACGCGCCGGGGCATTGGCAGCATTGGCGCCACGGCGCAGGCAAAAATAGCCTTGCGAGGTCATGGGGCGGGCCAAAACGGCCATGGATTTTTCCTGCACAAAATCAGCGCTCAGGCTGGCAATGCCAGCACTTTGCTTTGCGGCAGCATCCAGCAGAGCCTCGGCGCTTGCAAGCGGCTGCTCCTGCGCAACCGCAAAAGTGGACAGCACGGTAAAAGCCATAATAAACCCAGCCAAGAGCAACAGACCCACAGATGAACGCATCAGGCCGTTTCCTCCGGCATAAATATCTTGAACTGCCCGGTGGCCAGCAGCTGTCCCTCTGCATGCACCTCGCCGTCAACAACCGCAATTTCGCCAAGTCTGGCTGAGACGCGCACTAGAACCTCCAGGCACTGCCCCACATGCGCGTCGGCATGCACGGTCACATCGCGCAGGGCGGCAAGGTAGCCCCAGCCCGCGCAGGCTTCACCTGCAGCAAGCAGGCTTGCCCCGGCCCCGGCGGCAAAGCACTGCGCCATGATTTCCGCATAGGCCACGCGCTCAAGTTTACCGTCAGGCCGCAGAAAGGGATTATCATCCCGCACTGCCGCCGTTGCCCGCGCTTCTTCGGAGCTAAAGCTTTCAAGCCCGCTCAGAAGAAGCATGGGGGCACGGTGCGGCACAAAGGCCGTAAGGGACTGCTGCAAATCAGTATTCACTGCTCGCCACATTCCGGCGGATGCTTTGGTCAAGAATGCCGACCCACTTGTTGTAATTGGGGTGGATAACAGCGCTGCCATCGCTCTTGGCCTTGTATTCCATGTTGGTGCTGGCCTTGTAGTTGATGCTGTAATGTGTGGCCGTATATGGGATGGAAACCACCACAGTGTGCTTGTTGCGCACCATGATTGTGGCTTCAATAGTGTTGGAAGAAGGTTCAGAAACGCGCCAGCCTGTATCAGCGCAGGCTTTGACGATGGCATCGTGCATCTTTTTTTCAGAGATATTCTTGCTGGCTTCAGCCGAGGGGAAGTCATAGGCAAAGGTGCCCACAGGCTGGCCAAAACGGCAGCCAATGGCCGCAAGAGTCATCACCAGCACCGTAAGCAAAAGATATTTTTTCATTACAGTTACTCTCCTGTCGCACATGTTAGATGTTTTACATAAAGATTTCTGACATGCCGCATCATGGCGCGATGCGGTAAAAGTTCTCCGGCAAAGGCTTGCGGCCATACAGGATCAAGAAACTCCATATGGATGGTAGCAGGATGAAAGCCCTTGGCGCCAGGAGGAAACACCTGGAAGCTGTTGTGGATCAACAAGGGGAGCACAGGGCGACCAGCCTTTACAGCAACGTGGAAAGCGCCGGCCCTGAACTTGCCCAGAGCACCAGTGCGGGTACGGCTGCCCTCGGGAAAAATCGCCAGAGTAACCCCATCACGCAGACGTTCAAGGCACAAAGCCTCGACCTGTTCTGCGGGCAGACTCTCCGCATCAATGTATTCCGCGCTGCGCATGGTTGGCGCAAAGAAAAAAAGCAAGCGAAAGGGCCAGCTTTTGGTTATCAGGCACACATTGGCCTGATCCTGCGCCGCGAGCAGGTAAATATCCAAAAAAGACTGATGGTTGCACACAACAACCGACCCAGGATACTCCACTGCCATATGTGCGTTGCGAATACGCACCGGCAGCCAGGGCCGCAAAAAAAACAGCGTAGAGCGGCCATAAAGCCAGATGTACCGCCGATTGACCGCGCACATGACACCGGGAAAAACCTTGTGTAACGCGGCAATGCACAGTGTTAAAGGCAAAATAATAATTGTCCAGCAAACAAAAATTGCACTTATGGCAATGTTTGACACAATATTACTGTTCCGCCTTGACGGTTCCTTCATCGCGCAAGGCCTCGATGAATGCATAAATGTCCCCAAGTGTCTGAATTTTTACCAGGGACTCTTTGTTTTGCAATTTGAAGTTGAAGGCCTTTTCCAGCACGATGACCATATCCACGATATCAAGGCTATCAAGCCCGAGGTCTTCCTTGATATGCGCTGTAGGAACAAGCTGATCCGGGGACAATTCAAATTCTTCACTCAAGGCCGCGTCAATCGTCTCTCTAATTTTATTATCGTTCATTCTTTCCCAACATTCATTGAATTTTCACGCAAGCTATCAAATATGATAGTGCAATTGCAACCGCCAAGCGCAAAACTGTTTTTTAATACCAAACCGCTTGGTTTATGTAGATGCTCGTACATATGGTTCAGATTCCCACATCTGGCATCAGGATTACGCAAGCCGCGCGTTGGAAAATAGGTGGAAGACTGCAACATATCTATACACAAAATACTTTCCAGCGCGCCGCTGGCCGCCATGGTGTGCCCCAGGTGCCCCTTGAAACTGCTGACAGGTGTTGTTGAGCCAAAAACGTCTTCAATGGCCTGTCCTTCCGCAATATCACCGAATTCTGTAGCGGTGGCGTGGGCGTTAACATAGGCAACATCCTGCGGTTGCACGCCTGCATCTTCCAACGTTCTGCGCATGCAATCGGCAATGGCTGCCGCGTCGGGCTGAGCGATGCTGCCGGGTGATGAAGATATGGCTGCGCCGCGTATTTCCGCCAGTACAGGCGCATTGCGGGCCTGAGCACTTTCCAGACTCTCCAGCAGCAGGATGCCCGCACCTTCGCCGCAAACAATGCCTGTGCGCTCCGCATCAAAGGGGCGCGAGGCGCAATCCGGGTCTTCTGTGTGGGATGCCGCGCCAAGGCGGTCAAAGGTGGCGGAGGTCAAAAGGTGGAATTCATCCGCGCCGCCGCAGAGCATCATTTCTTCCCGCCCTGCGGCGATAGCCTCAAACCCCAGACACAGGCTCATGAGGCCAGAGGCGCAGGCGGCGGCAGGCGCAAGCGTGCGGCCGGCGCAGCCGCAGGCCAGAGCCACATTGGCGGCGACCGTGTGGCTCATGACCTTGAAAAATACTGTACTGCGCATGCTCTCCACGCTGTGCTCGCGCAGAAACATTTCAAAAAATTCATGCAGCATGGTGGGGCTGCCCACAGTTGAGCCAACCGCCACGCCCATGCGCTGCTCGGGCCGCTTGCCCAAGCCGGCATTGGCCAAAGCCTCCCAGGCAGCGAGGCAGGCAAAAATGGACATGGGCGACATAGAACGCCGCAATTCCCTGGGAATGCGCTTTTCCTGCAATGGAGGCACCAGCCCGGCTACCCGGCATGACAGACCTTCAAGTTTATAGGCTGGCAATGGGGACAACGCGCAACGGTTATCACGCACACCTTCGTACATGGCTGCCACGCCCTCACCGAATGGCGAAACCGCGCCCATGCCGGTTACGACTACTCGCTTTCCGCGCATTCCCTGAACTCCTTGAGAACGTTATCGTGACCGAAGGAAAAGCCCACAGCCAGGGCAGCGCTGACCATGCCGCCCAGCACACCGGGCAGCAGGATGTTCTGCCCGGCCAGAAACAGCCCCGGCAGGCGTGTGACAGGCAGCATGGGCATGGCGCCAAGGTAGTGCTGCACGCCATAAAGGCTGCCCGTTGCGCCGTAGACCCAATGCCGCATGGTCAGCGGGCTTGCTGCATCCAGGATGCGCCAGCGCCCTGCCAGTTCCGGCAGACGCTGTTCAATGTAGGCCTGCAATCGGGCAGTGGCCTCACGTTTCCACGCCGCATAGCTTTGGGGGCGCGGATGCGGGTCGCCGTTGGGCAAATCCTTGTCATCCATGAGCGCCACGGCCATTACAGCCTTTCTGCCATCCGGCTGCGGCCTGTCGCAAAAAAGGTATACGCTGGGGTGTGCGCTTTCCACACCCTGAAACAGTTCTTCCGCAGATGGTTCCGGCAGCAGATAAATGCTTTCGTTTTCATTCAGGCAGTCGCGTGTTTCTGCAAACAGCAGCATGGCGGAACGTGTTTCCGGCAGCTCATTTATGCGGTGCAGGTAGGCCGGACGCATGAGGCCCTTGGGGATCAGCCCCTCAAGCTGCGAAGGATGCCCGGTAAAGAAACAACGCTCGCAGGCAAGGCGGGAACCGTCACCTAACACCACGCCGCGCACGCCCTCGCTCTTGTCGGCCTCAATGCCCACAACAGCAGCGTTGCAACGCACAGTGACCCCAAGCTCGCCAAGGCTCGCAAGAAGCGCCTCAACCAGAGCCAGCCCGCCGCCATGCCACGAACCGCTGGACTGAAAATACGGCCCTGCCACAAGGGAATATTCTTCAAGCGAGGATTCTTCGGGCCGCACGCCGTACAAAAGGCACCGGGTGCCGAGCATGGCCCGCAAGTGGGGAGGAAAGCCCGCAGATTGAGCGTAATCGGACACGCTGCCCGCGCTGTGAAGCGCAAAAGACGGTTCTGACCGCACAGCAGGATTCAGGTAGGGGGAGTGCTCCAGCTCCGCATCCATGCGGTGCAGAAAAGCCTCCATGGCTGGCCCTGCGCCGGGGAATTGCCGTTCAACTGCTTCTGTTACCGCCGCTTGCCCTGCCGGGAGCTGAAAGGCCTTGCCATCGGCAAAGTGGAAGACCTCCGTGCGGCTGGTCGTGATCTGCCGCAAATGCTTTTCTACACCCAGTGCCCGCAGCCAGCGGCGCAAAACACCCCCGGCATGCAGGCCACCGCCACAGTGAAAGCCAGTATCAAAATACAGGCCATCACGCCAGAAACCACGCAGCAATGGGGCAATGCGCGCGCCCGCTTCCACTACGGCAACGTCGTGGCCCTGCCGCGCCAGCAGCAAGGCGGCAGTCAGGCCGGTAATGCCGCTGCCCACGACCACACAGCGCATCAGCCGAGCCTCAAAGCGATACTGGCATTGCTGCCGCCAAAGCCCGCGGCATTATTCAGCACGACTCGCGGGGGTTGCTCCAGCCTGCGGACAAGTACAGGGATGCCAGCGGTATCGTCGTCCGGCCCTTCATAATTTATGGTAGCAGCCGTAAAGCCCGCCTGCGCCATAATGACGGCATAGGCCACCTGCGATGCGCCAGACATCCACAGTTCATGCCCGGTGAGGCTTTTCAGCGCCATGACATCGGGGCAGTCAGCGCCGAAAACGGCACGCAGATTGGCTGCCTCCGCCGCATCGCCCTGAGGGGTGGATGTGGCATGCGCGTTGACAATATCCACATCGGCAGCACTCAGCCCGCTTTCCGCCAGAGCCATACGCATGGCGCGCGCAAGCCCTGTGCGGCTGGGAACGGAAAGGGTCTCTCCATCCGCGCTGCAACCAAAGCCAAGCACTTCTGCCAGAATGCAGGCATTGCGCTTGCGGGCCGTATCGTAATCTTCCAGCAGCAGGGCCGCAGCGCCGCCGCTTGGCACCAGCCCGTCCCTGCCCTTGTCAAAGGGGCGGGAGGCCGACTCCGCAGGGATGCGCACAGAAAAAGCCCCCAGGCCGTCAAAGGAGCAGACAGACGGCCAGTTCATCTCTTGCGCAGCGCCGCAGACCACGCGGTCAAGCCGCCCAAGGCGGATCTGGTCTGTTGCCTGGCCGATGGCATATGCTCCGCTGGCGCAGGCGGCGCTTACCGTCCAGCTTGGGCCGGTATTGCCAAGCAGTACATTGAGATTCATGGTGATGGTGGAATTCATGCAGCGGAAAACATGGCCGCTGCCCATGCCGGAAGTGCAGCCAGCCTCCTGAAGCGCAGCCTGCTGGTCAACTACAGACTGCACTGTGGAATCATTGCCAAAAACAAGGCCGCACCTGTCCGAGCGCAGGTCTTCGGGTGCAAGCCCGGCCTGCTCCAGGGCATCCAGGGTTGCCGCATGCGCCTGAATGGCAAAATCCGACATGCTTTTGCGCTGCTTTCTGTTAAGATGGCGCGCGCAATCAAAACCGTCTATGCGCCCGGTAAGTGGGCTGCGAAACCCATACTCCAGCCGTTGCGGGTCGGCAACTATGCCGGAAATTCCATTATACAGGGCGCTGGCGATCTGCTCGCGGCTAATGCCCAGAACAGATACAAGCCCCACGCCAGTTATGACAACTCGCCGCATCGGGCCTCACATGTACAGTCCGCCGTTAACAGACAGCACCTGCCCAGTAACGTAGGAAGAGAGGTTGGAACATAAAAATCGCACGCATCCCGCCACTTCTTCCGGCAAACCCGGTCTGCCAAGGGGCACGCTTTTCATATATTCATCCACGGGCAGCCCGGCCGTCATCTCTGTGCTGATAAAGCCAGGGGCCACGGCATTAACGAGCACGTTGCGCCGCCCAAGCTCGCGGGCAAGGGCGCGCGTTGCGCCGATAAGACCAGCCTTGGCTGCGGAGTAGTTCACCTGCCCCGCCATACCAGCCTGCCCCGAGGTGGAAACAACATTGACCAAACGCCCCGTGCGCGCCCGCTGCATATGCGGTACAACCTTGCGCGATACATGGAAAAAACCGTTGAGGTGCACACCGATGACGGAATCCCACTGTTCTTCGGACATAAGGCCAAAAACGGTATCGCGCGCAAAGCCCGCGTTGTTTATCAGGGCATAGGGGGTTTCCGTTGCGAGCAGTGGATCAAGGGCGGCTTCCACCGCATCTTTGTCCGCCACATCAAAGGGCACTAAAACGCACTTGCGCTCCAGAGCCTCAATTTCATCGCGCACGGCTTCTGCGGCATCGTGGTCGTTGCGGTAATTCAGCCAGATATCAAAACCATCGGCGGCCAAGCCAAGGGCAATGGCCTTGCCAATTCCCTTGCTTGCGCCTGTTACCAGGGCTATGGGCGAATTTTGCATTTACTCCCCTGCTTGCATGTTTGCAGGCCTTTATTTATTAAAAAGGCACCAGATTGGACAGCCGCACAATATACAAGAGACTCTTTTAGGACAACTCTCAATTTAGGATGGAATTTATCATGCGGATTCTTGCAACAGCCATGATTGCGCTTTTTTTCTTTTCCAGCGGATGCAGTTGGGTTGGCAGAACTGCTGGCAAAGCCTCTGCAAAAATTGAAAGAAAGGTTGATGCTGTTCAGCAGGGCTATAGTGACGGCTACAAGGATGAACAAAAGAAAGCAGACTAGTTTGCTATGTTGATTTTGCGGTGTCGCGCTGCTTTTTGAAGAAAATAAATCAACAAGCATGGTTCAATGCTTGTCTGGCAACATCGATAACGCCCAGAAAAAACTTAGCGTGGCTTATAACGTCCTTATCAAACATATAAGCCACGCTTTTATCCATTCCTTCAAGCAGGACTTCAATCCCCCCTACTTCCCCGCTGGCGCTCTTGTAAGGCTTATCTCCGCCAATGCGGCATCCAGATCAAGGTTCATGGCAAACCGCAGCCCTTCACTGCCAAGCACAACACGCACGGGCTTATCCGTATTTTCCGTACCGCTCACAAACATGGTTTCAAAGGCCTCCCACATGCCGTCACTGGTTTGGGGGCAGTCCACGGCTTTCCCCTTGGGGGCGAGGGCCGCGCCCTGCGCGCCAAATACGCTTGTCTGGCCTCCGGCTTCCAGAACCAGCGGCAGCCAACCGTTCTTTTTCAGTTCTTCAAACATGGCCCCAATGGTTGTATTGGCAAAGGGCGCAGACAGGGCAACCGTTTCCAGTTCGCCGCCCTTGCCGTCAAACTGCAGGCCTTTGCCCGCGAGGTTCCACGATTGGTCGGCAAAGCATATGGCATAAGCGCCGGGTTCTTTAAGCCCATCATAGCCCGGCAGAGCGAATTCCTTCCAGCGGGCCACGTCCATTCCCTTGCGCATCAGCTGCACCAGCATGAACATGGGCACACCCGCCGGAGCCACATAGGCCTCGCCATCGGGCATGGTAATGAGCATGGAGGGATACTTGCGCTTTTCATTACGGCCTGCGGCATCCATTCCAAACTCGATTTCCTTGGCTGAGCCCGGTTCCGGCTCGTGATAATACTGCCAGCCCGTACCGTTTTGCATGATCACGCCAATGCGCGTGCAGTCGTGCTCAGGAAATTTTGCCGGGCCTACCGTTTTGGAAGATTTTTTTGCCAATCCGTCAACAACAGGCTTTTTATCTCCATTGTTGCCCACGCAAAAAACGGCCTTGATGTCAGAACCCATGCTGTTTTTCAGCACAATCCCCGCCGCAAGCCCCGTTGACGGCAGAAAAACCAGCAGGGCCGCCACGCTGGCAACCCATTGTTTCAGCAAGTACATGCGAGACTCCTTGTGATGCAATTTAAGAGCTGATGCCTGCCGCACACGCTCAGAAGCCTGCTTATCAATGCAGCGCTTCGCGCAGTTCCGCCAGGTTGGCATCGTCTTCGGGGTAATACAGTTCAACAACCGTGTTGACGTCATTGGTCAGTACGGTGCCGATGCCGCCTTCGCGGGTAGTAAAATCAACGGTGCCTTCGCCGGTGGTGATATTGATGCCCTTCAGCTTGCGGGCAAGATCAATGAGATCCGTGCCCCACTGCCCGTTTTCCACCTTTTTGAGCGGATACAGGCCAACTGCGTACCACACTTTTTCGTCCGGCTTGTCGTAGATTGTCCACTGGCCGGTGTGCGTTGTACGCCAGCCTTGGGGGATGGTTTTTTCCTGCGGTGCAGGGGCGGGGGCAGCAGGGTCAGCCAAGGCCGCAAAATCAGGCCTGTCGCCAATAGGGTCTGCGGGTTCAACGGGCTTTGCATCGTCCGGACGATCGCCAGTCACAAGCCACCTGGTATTTTCAGGGCCTTGCGCTACTGCCAGCAGTTTGCTCAGAGGCGCTGCAGTCTTGGCCTTTGGGGAAATTTTCAGGCTTTTTACAATGGGCCCCGCGCCTCGGCAGGCATGCCCAACAGAGACTTCCATATATTTGTCGTCTGCAAGGCCAACCCAGTACCGCGCAATCTTGTCCGCAAAAACAACTCCCTTGCCTTCACCCAGAGTGCGCAAGTCGTTGCCGCCGGTTGTGCTGGCGGAAGCTTTTGCAAGCAGATCCAGATCGCCGTTAAAGCAATCCTTCTCAAGCATCGTCACATAGCAGTCTTCTTTTGGAGAGCTGAGCAATACCTGATTCCCCTCCTCTTGTGTTTTCCAGCCTGCGGGTACCTCGACCACCCAGTCGCCCACAGAACGGGGAGCCGCAATAGCTGAGAGGCCGGGGCAAAGCAGCAGGCATAGCAGCGCAAGCGCAGGCTTCGCGGCAGTCTGCACCCATGAAAAAGAAATCGCACTCCGGGGCATTCCCCAGCTGACACAAGCAGAGCCATTATGCGCGCACACGTTGGAAACACTCAAAAAGCCCATGTCGCAATCCCCCGGAATTTTATTGATGATTTCGGCCTGATCTTCCCTCTCCACTTCCTTACCTTCGTAACGTACCTATGCATAAATGTCTTTGGATGTTTTGGCCTGAAGCTGGCAAGGCGGCCCAAATTCACCAGAATGCGCAAACCTGCGGGGCTGACAGCACAGAAGCATTGACCGAATAGCGCACATATGCCAATTTTTACGACAACATTGACTGGCCTTTTGCCACGCAAACCGAGGCCGCGCGCAACACGCTGCTTCATAATCCTGCGCATGCCCCCAACAAATCCAAGGAGTTCGTATGAGCACCGGCATCTTGATCGCCACAGGGGCCGCTGTGGTTGTGTTTGCGGTCATTGTAGCCCTTTACAATGCCCTGGTGCGCGGCAAAAACATGGTGGACGAAGCATGGAGCAGCATTGATGTGCAGCTCAAGCGGCGGCACGATCTGGTGCCCAATCTGGTCAGCACCGTCAGGCAATACGCCAGCCACGAAAAGAGCCTGTTTGAAGAAGTGAGCGCGGCGCGTGCCCGCAGCCTCTCCGTACAGGGTGATGTTGCGGCCCAGGCCAAGGCGGAGAATCTGCTTTCCGGCGCGCTTGGCAAACTCTTTGCCATTGCGGAGGCATATCCGGAGCTTAAGGCCAGCGAAAACTATCGCCAGTTGCAGCAAAGCCTTGCAACGCTGGAGGACGAAATCCAGATGGCCCGTCGCTACTACAACGGCGCAGCAAGGGAACAGAACGACCGCGTCCGCCAGTTCCCGGGCAATCTGGTTGCCGGATTTTTCCACTTTGCCCCTGTGGCGTATTTTGAACTTGATTCACCAGCAGAGCGGGCGGTTCCTGATGTTGGTGCACAATAACAGGCAAGACGGGCTGGGCATCCGCTTGTGGCGGCAGGCCCTGTACTTCATAGTTGCCGCACTGATGGCGGCCTTGCAGCTTTGGTGCTCCGGCGTACTGATAATGGCGCGGCGGTCAGATGCCTTGCTTGGCTGCAATCTTGGCGCAGGGCTGATCTGGCTGTGGTATGCGCGGCGGTGCTATATGCTCGGCAATTTCGCGCGTATGGCCCTTGCGTTCATGGGCTTGCTCGGCTCTGTGGGGCTGGCGGCCTTGAGCCTGCCCGACCTGCTTTTTTAACCACGGCCAGCGTCACGGCATCCCCCCTCAAACAGCCTGCGCAAGGATGAAGCCATGCACACGCCCTATGCCAGCAGTTGTTTTACACGCCGCATTGCACTGAGCGTATGCGCCCTGCTGCTCTGCATCCAGGCCATGTGCTTTGCTGCATCCGCACAGGAACGCATAGAGAGTTTCGCCTCCACCGTCACAATCCATCAAGATGGCAGCATGCATGTTCGCGAAGCAATTGTTGTGCATGCGGAAGGCAATCAGATTAAAAAAGGCATATATCGCGAACTCCCCCTGCTCTATTCCGGCCCGGCAAACTACAGCGGTACGGTGCCTTTCACCGTTACATCCGCAAGCATTGACGGCGTGCCCCTCAACCCGACCGAAACCGAAATCAGGGGCGATTACATTCGGGTGCTCATGCGCGGCAAGGAGCCGCTCTCCACGGGGCAGCACCGCTTTGTGCTTGAATACGACACATCCCTGCACCTGCGCTTTTACGAATCCAACGGGGAACTCAACTGGAACGCCACTGGCGTATGGGGCTTCCCCATCCTCAGCGCTTCGTGCCGTGTCATTCTGCCCAAGGGCGTAACCGTGCAGCAAACCGCCGCGTGGGCCGGGCTGGCTGGCTCCAGAGATTCCGACCATATCACTATTGGCAGACCGCAAGCCAACGAAGCGACCTTTATCCTTGACAGGTCCCTTGAGCCGGACACCCAGTTTACGGTGGCTGTAGCCTTTGACAGGCAGAGCGTTGCCGACCCGGTACTTCCGCTTGCACTACAGCAGCAACGGGAAGAAGAGGCCTTGGAGCTAACCCGACAAGAAGAGGAGCGCGCCATCAGGGAGCGGGGGCTGCTCTTTGAAGTACTGTACGATAATCCCCTGCTGCCTGCGCAGTGCCTGGCTTTTTGCGCTGTGTTTCTTTATTATTTTCTGCTTTGGCAGCGCCTCGGTATTGACCCGCCCAAGGGTGCCATCTTCCCCCGCTATTACCCGCCCAAGGTCGCTCAATGGGGCAAAAAATCTGCTGCTGAGACTACGCCGCAAGCGCTTTCGCCGCTGGCGGTGGAGTTCTTCTACAAGTCGGCCCGCATCTCTGGCCGGGGGCTTGCCGCCACATTTCTGACTCTGGCATTCAAGGGCTTGTGCCGCATCAGTAAGGCAGACGCCAAAACCTACGCGCTGGAACTGATAGCAGCATCAAACGGGCGCACAGAGGGGCTTACCGCAGAAGAACAGACCGTGTACCGCGAGCTTGCGCGCAGTACGGGTAAGGGTGAAAAAGTCTTGCTGCACCCCAAGAATGAAGATATCCGCAGTATTTTCAACGCAGCCAGGGCAAACCTGAAGCAAAACTTTAAGGGAGCATGGCGGCTGAACACCTGGGTTGCGGTGCTTGGCTGGTTTTTGTTGCTGCCGCTGGCCTTTGCGGCGAGCTTTTGGGAAGTTGATCCTGCATTGCTTGCCCCGGAGAACTCGCAACTGTCGCTGATTCTGCTGTTGCTCGCGGTTTGCCTGGCCTTTTGCGCAGCGCTGGCGCTCCCCCTGCTGCTGATGCGGCAGCAGGCAAAATCCCTGCTGGTAACTCTGGGCCTTATGGCTTTGCCACTGGCCGGGGTAACTGCGGTTGGTCTTCAGTTTTATTTTTACGATCTTGGGTGGCTGCTTCTTCTGCTCATGATTATCACGTCCATTGTCTTCACAGCCGTCATCAAGGCTCCCAGCCCCGCAGCGCGCCAGGTATTGGACGAAATTGAAGGCCTTGCCATGTACATGCGAACCGCAGAGCTGCCACGCATGGAGCAGGTAGGCGCCCAGGACGAAAAGCCCGAAGACACGCCCGAGGTTTTCCGCCGTCTGCTGCCCTATGCGCTGGTGTTGGGGCTGGAAAAAACGTGGTGCAACAGGTTTGCCGAACAGCTTCAGGCAGCAGCGCTTGAAGACTCCGGCGTTGATGTCGCCCTTGTGCACGGGCATGACGGCTGGAGCGACTTTTCCAATGGTTTTTGCAGCTCCGTGAGCGCCTCCTCCGCGTCTGCCGAATCCTCATCCGCCAGCGGTTTCAGCTCCGGCGGGGGCGGCGCAGGCAGCGGCTCTGGCGGGGGTGGAGGCGGCGGCCTGTGAACGGCAAAAAACTACTCAGGGCTTGCGTACTTTCGTGACGAGCAAGCAATAGCAAAAGGACTGTTTTTTCATGTCATTTAATGTAATCGATTTGGACACCTGGAAAAGAAAATCTTATTATCAGCATTACGTTCATACTGTTCGCTGTACTTACAGCATCACAGTAAATATAGAAATTGATTCACTTGTAAAAGAATTGAAACTTCGTGGAATTAAGGCATACCCTGCACAAGTATACATACTTTCGCGCGCAGTTAATAATTTTCAAGAATTCAGGATGGCTATAAATACTCATGGCGAACTTGGCTACTGGGAATCAACAAGCCCGAGTTACACGATTTTAAACAAAAACACTGAAACTTTCAGCAGCATATTCACGCCATTTGATAGTGATTTCAGCAAATTTTATGACAAATGCATTCACGACATGGAAAAATATGGCAACGCTGATACGCTTTTTCCTCAAAACAACATGCCTGAAAACTTGTTCACAATTTCATCCTTTCCCTGGCAGAGCTTCACCGGCTTCAATCTGAATGTTTACGGCGAGGGGACATACCTCCCTCCCATTTTTACTATTGGACGTTATCTGGAACAAAACGGAAAGACACACATGCCGCTTTCCATTCAAGTGCATCACGCAGTGTGCGACGGCTATCATGCGGGAAAATTCATAGATGCCGTTCAAGGCCTGGCCCAGAACTTCAGCGATTGGCTGTGACCAGACTGACTGGCCCCACCGTCCCCGAGCATAGCGGCGAAGTTGAGGGCATTTCCACTTGACCAGTTCTTATTTGTCTATATATTGACAAAAAATGGCAAAAAAATATCATTTATGAGCAAATCATCGGCTTCCATAGATGCGCTGCCCCCCAGAGTTCTGGCAAAAATTGAAGACCTGGGGCGCAGAATAAAACTGGCGCGAAAACGGCGGGGTCTGACCCTGAACGAAATGGCCAGACTCATGATGATTTCGGTTGGCTCGCTCAGAAGGCTCGAAAGCGGCACGCCAGGCACGAGCCTAGGGGCGCTCGCGACGGCCCTGCTCACCCTCGGGCTTGAAAACGACCTGGACAACGTGGCCGCCATGGAAACGGACATGATCGGCCTTGCCCACGAACGCAGGCGGCTTGAAAGCAACACGGACGACAAGAACAAAATTTCCTACGATTTTTAAGGGAGACTGGTCATGATAACCCGCGTGGCGTATGTGCATATGCACCTTGGGGGCAGCTTTGTTGTTGCCGGACGCCTGCGCTATGTTCAGGATGGTCGTTTTAGCCAGTGCTTCTTTGAGTATTCCAACCGTTATCTGGAGCGGCCTGACGCGGTGGCTGTTGACCCTGTCGCCTTGCCCCTGCAGCGGGAACACACCTACGAGGGGCCGCTGGGCGGCGCGCTATTTAACGGTCTGCGCGATGCCTGCCCTGACGACTGGGGCCGTCACGTTCTTGATATCGCCGCCGAATCCTCCGGCTCCCACCTTGGCGAATTTGACTACATGCTCTATGCCGGGCCAGACAGAATCGGCGCGCTTGGTTTCAGCAGTGCGCCCGATGCCGCCCCCTTTACGGATACGCCGCCCTGGGCGCGGAACCTCCCCGGCGCGGAGCTCGACCTTCAGGGCATGCTCCTTGCCACGGATACGGTGGAACAGGCAGACGAACTCAATCCACAGTACCGACGCTTTTTTGTGCGCGGCTCCTCCATTGGCGGCGCAAGACCCAAGGCCTCGCTTGAGCAGGATGGCAAATTCTGGATTGCAAAATTCAGCAAGGAGCGCGAAGCCTGGCCCACCTGCCGCATAGAGCATGCAAACATGCTCCTTGCGGAAAAGTGCGGTATCAACGTGCCGGAAACGAATCGGATTACGGTTCTGGACAACCGCGATATCCTTCTGGTTGAGCGTTTTGACCGCCAAATTCAAAACGGCGCCCTGCACCGCCTGCCCTTTGTTTCAGCCATGACGCTCATAGGCGCAGCCGGGCCGGAGGCTCGCGCCGCGTATACCGACATTGTAACAGCTATGCGGCGGGATTTTTACAGCGCCGAGGCCACGCGCAACGATATCCGCGAGCTGTATCGGCGCATGGTTTTCAACGTATTCTGCAATAATTCCGACGATCACCTACGAAACCACGGTTTTTTGTATCCAGATGGACAGGACGACCAGCCAGGCTGGCGACTCTCCCCGGTGTATGATGTTGTGCCGCAGCCCGTCATGGACGATGCCCCACGGGCCTTACACCTGAGCGTGGGGCCGGATGGCAGGCGCGCAACCGAAGGCAATGTGCTGGCTGCGGCCCGGCACTTTGGCCTTGCTCCTGGGGAAGCGCAGATGATTGTTGAAGAAGTAAGGGGCACGATCAGGCAGAACTGGGAAACCCTGCACCTGAGCGCGGGGGTGCCGCAGCGCAACCTTGCAGAAGTGCGCAACTGCTACGCCCTCGCCCTGCTGCCGGATACAGCAACGCCATAACACAGCATTGAAATAAAAATGAGCGGGCTGGTAAAGGCTTACATTAACAATAGACGCTCATGGCTTTTCTGAAATATTCTTTCATGCTTTCCCTGATGCATTCAGGGGCGAGCACTTCTGCATCGCAGCCAAGGCTGGCAACAAAACTGTGCCCCTGATCATTGTCAGTTAATGGAATACAGGCCAGCCAGGTATTTTCACTCTCCTGCTCAAGCGCATCATCGCCAAACAGTTCCACAATTGTCTCTCTGGCCCTTGCAGATATACGTATTATTCCATCCATGCATTCTGCATCGTCAAAATTACAAACAATAAAATCTTCTGTAGTAACTGTGCGGGGAGAGAACGATTCCTTGCACAGTTTCGTTTCAACCATGCGTGAAACTTTAAAAAGGCGCATGCCATCACGCATCAGGCAATATCCCCCAAGATACCAGCTCCTTCGTTTAAGAATCAGTTTGTATGGTTCTACACGGCGGGCGCTCCGCTGCCCTTTACGGTCATTATACTCAAACACCAATAGCCTGTTATCTTTCAGGGCCTGCTGAATTTTCACGAGCGCTGCCATACCGGCATGATTGTTGCCCCAAGGAGTCAAATCAATTGATACCTGCCCTGCCTGCAATTCAATTGCCTTGCGCTCTGTCTCAGGAACAAGCCCTTTGATTTTTGCAATTGCTCCTGCCACCTCGGCGCTTGAATAAGACGTGCGAATACTGCCCAGCCCCATCAGGATCATGGTCACATCCTGCGACGTGAAGAAACGCTTTTCCGCCTTGTAGCTTTCAAGAATGCCGATGCCCCCCTTTGCACCGGGGTACGTGACTACGGGCAAACCCGCCTGATTTATTACATCAACATCGCGATAAATGGTTCGCACAGATACTTCAAACGTCTGGGCAAGTTCTGAGGCGCTTACTTTTTTCTTTTCCAGCAAAATCATCACAATGGACAAAAGGCGGTCAATTTTCACTCTGGCCTCCATCAGGCGCGCAAAACATGACATAACGTTGTCATATTTACTCTGCTAGATATAAATTGCAACGAAATTATGGAGGTTGTCATGAACGTAAATATGCCAGAAGCTGTGAAAATATTTATGGAAACAATGAACACTGTCGAAACTGAAAAACTGGATAGTTGCCTTGCCAGCAAGGCTGTGCTGCTTGACCCGGCCGATAACAATGACATCCGCGGAATAAATGCCATCAAGGCTTTTGTTGCAGATTCAAAAGAAAAATTTGATCTTTGCACAACTGTTATTGATGCAATTTCTACCGCTGAGAGCACAAAAGTCATAACGTTGACAAAAGGCAATTTTCCAGGGAGCCCGCAAAAATTTTCTTATGAATTCATTGTCAAACACGGATTGATACAAAGTATCAACATCCTGCCAGCATAGCTGCAGCAAAGGGCATAATCATGAAGCAGATACATTTTACAGTTGATCCACAAAAGTGCGTCCAGTGCAATGCATGCATAACTGACTGTCCTCGCCATATAATTTCCATCTCCGACGGTTTGCCGTGGATTTCGCCCATACTGGAAGCAAACTGCCTTGAATGTCAGCATTGCCTGGCCGTATGCCCGACAGGGGCAGTAAGTATTTTCGGCCTCAAGGCAGAGAACAGCATAGAACTGAGCGCAGAAATAATACCATCTGCCAGCCAGATGCACACGTTGTTGCGGGGACGGCGCAGTGTTCGCCAGTACAGTACAGAAAATGTGCCAACCGGAATGATTGATGATCTTCTCGCCACGCTGGCAAATACACCAACAGGCTGTAATGATCGCACCTTGAGTTTTGCTGTGGTGGATGATCACAACGTAATGCAAAAACTACGCATCAGGGTGATTGAATCAATTGAGAACAAAATAGAATGCAATGAGTTGATGCCAGATTTTTTATCAGCGGCTGTGGCAGCATATCGGCAACAGGGAGTAGATGAAATATTTAGGGGTGCGCCGCACTTGCTTGTTGTCTCTGCGGCAGAGACCGCAAGTACACCTCTGCAAGATATTTCTCTGGCTCTGGCATATTTTGAATTGCTCGCCCAATGCAGCGGATTGGGTACAACATGGTGCGGATTCCTGAAATTTGCAGTTGATGCAGCTCCAGAATTGCGTCCCATTCTCGGTCTGAATCCTGAAACACCTTTTTATGCAATGCTTTTTGGGTATCCGGCTGTTCGCTACCACCGCACGGTGCAACGCGACAATGCCGCGAAAATCAGGCACATTTCCTTGTAGGGCAGCAAAAAGAAAGTCAGTGCAACCTTTGTGGTCAGCACTGACTTTGCTTTTCTGCACTGTTACGTGCTTGTCTGTCAGCCTACCATGCGGCTTGCACCGCTTCCTTGGCCAGCTGGAGCATGCTTTCAGGCGCGATGCCAAGGGCCAGAACAAGCCCCACAAGGCATATGCCCGCCATACGCGCGCCAACATACGGCACAATGGGTTCCGCATCATGCTGCGCGGCTTCGGTATACACGGCGCGCACCACCTGCAAATAATAGTAGATGCCAATGGCTGTGTTGATGGCGGCAATGATAACCAGGGCCGTATGCCCAGCCCGCCACGCGCCCGTCAGCAACATGAACTTGCCCATAAAGCCCACAAAGGGCGGAATGCCCGCCAGTGCAAACATGCTCACGCCGAGCACAAAGGCCAACATGGGCGAGCGCCGCGAAAGGCCGTTCAGATCCTTGATGCTCAGATTCCGCCCATCGGGCGAAACCACGCACAGCACCAGAAATGCCGCCAGCATCATAAACAGATAGCCGGTGGCATAATAGAGCGCCGTGGCAATGCCCCAGCCTTGCAGGGTCGCCATACCCATGAGGATGTACCCGGCATGCGCTATGCCCGAAAAGCCAAGCATGCGCTTGACGTCAGTCTGCACCAGCGCCGTGAGGTTGCCGTAGCACATGGACGCGATGGAAAGCCCGGTCAGCAGCAGCGCCACGTGCCCCTCGCCGGGATATGCCATGGCGCAGAACCGCGCCAGCACGGCCACGGCCACAATCTTGGGTATGGAGGCGATAAAGGCCGTGGTGTCGTTGGATGCGCCCTGGTACACGTCCGGCGCCCAGAAGTGGAAGGGAAACACCGCCAGCTTGAAAAACATGCCGCAAAAGAGCATCAGCAGCCCCACCAGAGGGGCGGCGTGTGAACCGGCTGTCCTCATGGCTGGCAATATCTGGTCGAGGTAGGTGCTGCCCGCGATGCCAAAAATCCAGCTCATGCCAAAAAGCATGATGCCAGACGCCGTCACCCCAAAGAGCAGATACTTGATGGCCGCTTCCATGGGCGCGCGCATGCTGTCCGATGGTGTGCGCATGGGCACCAGCAGATAGAGCGAATACGAGGACAGCTCAAGGGCGATGAACAGGGTGATCAGCTCCACACTGCTTGAAAGCAGGGTCAGGCCCAGCAGGCTTGTGAGCAGAAAGAAATAATATTCCGGGCGCATGCGCACGGAAATACCCTTGGTGTCCGCCCCAAAAAGCAGCATCAGGGTAAAACCGATGGACATCACGCATTTTACCAGCTGCGAAAACAGGTCTACCCTGTAGGCTCCGTAAAACAGGGTTCCCTTGGCAAAAAGACAAAGAACAGAGGTGGCGGCAAAGGCAACCCCAACGCAAAGAACCAGCAGGCGCAGGGTTTGCGTCCGGGCTTCCGTCAGAGTCATGCAAAATGCCAGCAGACACCCCGCAAGAAGAACCAGTTCCGGTGCAAAAAGATGTGCGTTCATGCGTAGGCCTTATGTCTGTGCTTGGGGTTCATCAACGCGCAATAAGTTCAGCAAGGGCCAGTGCGCTCGGGGCATGGTAGCCTGTCTGCGCCAGCAGATGGTCAAGGCTGGGCCTCATGACGCGCAAAAACGGTTCCGGGGCCAGCCCAATCCAAAAAACAAACGCCAGCAGCGGGGCCAGAGTCACGGCCTCGCGCCAGCCAAGATCATACATGCACGACTGGTCGGGATTATTGGTGCCGCCCCAGATCACCCGCTGCAACATGCGCAGCATGTAGGCCGCCGCCAGTACTGCGCCGGGGATGGCGCAGACCGCCACGATCTTGTTGTTGAAAAAGGCCCCGGCAAGAATCAGAAACTCGCCCACAAAGCTGTTTGTGCCGGGAAAGGCCAGCGACGACAGCGAAAAAAACGTCAGATACGTCACATAGATAGGCATGAACTTACCAAGCCCGGCCGCGTCCGAAAGCTCGCGGCTGTGCGAACGCTCGTACACCATGCCCACGCAGAGGAACAAAGCCCCTGTGGTGACGCCGTGGTTGATCATCTGCAGCAGCGCGCCCTCAAGCCCGCGCTGGTTCAGGGCAAAGATGCCCAGAGTCACAAAACCCATGTGCCCAACGCTTGAGTAGGCAATGAGCTTCTTCATGTCCTGCTGCGCAAGGGCAGTCAGGCCGCCGTAAAGGATTCCCGCTACCGAGAGCCACTGCAAGGCAGGCAGCAGGCCGATAGCCGCGCCGGGCGTGATGGGCAGGCAAAAGCGCAAAAATCCGTATGTACCCATCTTGAGCAGCACAGAGGCCAGAATCACCGAGCCTGCTGTCGGGGCTTCCACATGAGCCGCAGGCAGCCATGTATGGAAGGGAAACATGGGAACCTTGATGGCAAAAGCGATAAAAAAGGCAAGAAACACCAGCAGCTGGAAGCGTTCGGAATACTGTTGGCCCATGAGCGCGGGGATACTGAACGTCCCCTGATTGATGTACAGAGCCACAATGGCCACCAGCAGAAATACCGAGCCTGCCAAGGTGTACAGAAAGAACTTGATGGAGGCGTAGCTCTTGCGCGGCCCGCCCCACACGGCAATGAGCAAATACATGGGAATAAGCATGGCTTCCCACAGCACGTAGAACAATACCAGATCCAGCGCCATGAACACGCCAAGCATGGATGTTTCCATCACCAGCAGGCAGATCATAAATTCTTTTACGCGTTTCTGAATGTACTTCCACGAACCGAGCACGCACAGCGGCATGATGAGGGTTGTCATCATCACGAGCAGCAGCGAAATACCGTCCACACCAAGGGTGTAGTTGACGTTAAAGCTCGCAATCCACGGGTGGTGCTCCGCAAACTGGTACAGGGCGGATGTGGGGTTGAACCGCGTAAACAGCGGCATTGAAACAACGGCGTTTGCCAGAGTGACCAGCAGCGTCCACACCCGCACGCTGTTTTCCCCCGGCAGCAGAGGCACAATGACAGCCCCTGCCAGCGGCAGAAAAACAAGGATGCTGAGGATGGGATACCCCAAGGTGTTCATGCTCAGAAAATCCATTGTGGCGATCTCCTTTCACCCCGGCTCAGACAAGAGCCAGCAGCGTGAGCACCAGGGCCACCACTGCGGCCATGGAAATAATGTTTATTTGCAGGCTGCCGCTCTGCACCTGCCGCAGCACGCCGCCAAGAGCGCGCACGCTGCGGGCCGTGCCGTCAACCACCGTATCAATGCAGTGCCAGTCAAACCATGACCAAAAGCGCGCCGTGCGCATGAGCGGCACTATGCCCTGTCGGTTCCAGGCCTCGCCCACGGTATTGTCCACAGACTGAACGGGCTTGCGAGCAAACCAGTAGAACAGCCTGCCGCCCATGCGGTAAAACCAGTCCAGATCCAGACTGATGGTGGGTTCGGGCGTGAGCTTTTTGAGCAGCAAAAAGAATCCCAGGGCCGTAAACAACAGTATCTGCAAGGTTTCAGAAATATGCGCCGCGCTGTACGGGTGGTACTGCGCCGCCACATCGGGGAAGGGAAGCATGTCGTACAGGTACGGCGTGTAGCAGCCTATGAAGATACACAAAAACGCCGCCACAGCCATGGCCGCCTGCATGTTGAGCGGAGGATCGCCCGCGCGCTCCCATGTTTCCTTTGAGCAGTTGTTTTTGCCAAACCAGATGAAGTACGGAACCTTCAGGCCCGTGTGCAGGAAGGTGCCCGCTGAGGCCAGGGTGAGCAGAAATCCCGCCCAGTAGTTGTGCGCTTCAAATCCGGCGGCCACGATCATGGCCTTGGTCACAAAGCCGCTGAACAGCGGAAAGGCCGAAATGGAAAGTCCGCCCACCAGGGTGAACACAAAGGTCTTGGGCATCTTTTTGTACAGGCCGCCCAACTGGGTGAACTTGCTCACGCCCGTCATGTGCAGCACAGAGCCGCAGCCCATAAACAGCAGTCCCTTATAGAGAATGTGGGCAAAAGCGTGTGCGCAGGCACCGTTGATGGCCAGCGGCGTGCCTATGCCCACTGCTGCCACCATGTACCCAACCTGACTGATAATGTGGTAGGCCAGCAGACGGCGGGCGTCGTTTTCAAGCACAGCGTACACAACGCCGTACAGGGCCATGCACACGCCAAGGGGCACCAGAATCTCCATGCCCGCAAAGCTGCGCGCCAGCACATATACGGCGGTTTTTGTGGTAAAGGCGCACATGAATACCGCGCCCGTCACCGTGGCTTCGCCGTAGGCATCGGGCAGCCATGCATGCAGGGGCGGCACTGCCGCGTTGAGGATAAATCCGGCCATGATCAGGTAGGTGTAGAGCTGCGGATCAGCCACGCCGATGGGGCCGAAGGTCAGATCGCCCGTGGCCCGGTAGCGCAGCACAAGCCCTGCCAGCAAGAGCAAACCGCCCGCAGTGTGCACCAGCAGATATCGGTAGCCGGAGGCCAGCGATTCCTTGCGCCGCCTGAACCACACCAGAAATACGGAGGAAAAGGCCATCAGCTCCCAAAAAAGGAAGAGCGTCAGGTAATCCCCGCAAAAAATGACGCCCAGCGATCCCGCCACATATGTCCAGGCGGCGGAATGCTGCGCGGCTTCTTCCACATGCAGGCCGTAGACGGAGCCGATCACGCACATGAGGGTCATGATGTAGGCAAAGACCATGCTCAGCGCATCGACCTTGCCGAATATCAGTTGCCATTTCATGAAGGGCAGCACGCCATATACTCCATTGTGCCCCTGCATGAGCAGCACGGCGCAAAAGGCCAGCACCGGCACAAGAACAATACAGATACGGCGCAGGGCCTTGGGCAGCAGCGGCAGAATTACCGCGCCCAGCAACAGAACTGCGGAGGGGTGAATCCATGGCTCAGTCATCGTAATAATCCTCGCGGGTCATAATGCCCAAATGGCCGAACCACTTGGAAACGATGATAATCACAACGCAGGCGACAAAGCCGAACGCGGCCCAGAACCCGGGTATGCGCTCCACAAAGGTGTGCACATGCTCTTTTGAAACAAACAGGGCGTCCCACACCACCAAGGCGGCCAGCACTACCAGGCACACTCGGATGGTGGCCTTGAGCCTGGCGCGGAAAAATTCGATGATGTTCACTATCATCCTGTCACCACCTTCACGAAGGACATGACGGCATCGGGGTAAATGCCGATGAACACGGAAACGCCAGCCGCAATGAGGATGGGTACCACCATGCTCAGCGGTGCTTCACGAATGCCCGTTTCTTCACCTTCCGGCCTTTTGCCGAAAAATGCCTTGTAGGTCACAGGCGCAAAATAGGCCACGTTCAAGAGCGTACTTGCCAGCAGCACCAGTAGTATGCCCATGGAATGCGTGGGCATTTCCATTGCGCCCACCAGCAGCTTCCACTTGGTCACAAACCCTGCCACGGGCGGCGCGCCGATCATGGAAAGCGAGGCCACGGCAAAGGCAGCAAAGGTAAAGGGCATGGAGCGCCCAAGGCCGCTCATCTCAGAAATGCACTTTTTGTGCGTTGCCACATAGATCGCGCCCGCGCAGAAAAAGAGCGTTATCTTTGAGAATGCGTGGTTGGCGATATGCACTATGCCGCCCTGTATGCCGTCTACGGTCAGGAGCGCCACGCCAAGCACGATGTAGGAGAGCTGGCTCACCGTTGAGTAGGCCAGCCGTGCCTTGAGGTTGTCCTTGGTCAAGGCAATGATGGAAGCCGCAAGAATGGTGAACGAAACAAAGTAGGCCGTGGGCACGCCAAGGTTCAGGCTTTTCATCAAATCAGTGCCAAACACAAAGAGCATGACGCGCGTGGTGCAGAACACGCCTACCTTGACCACCGCCACCGCATGCAACAAGGCCGAAACAGGCGTGGGAGCAACCATTGCGCCCGGCAGCCAGTGGTGGAAGGGCATGATGCCGTTCTTGGCAAAACCCAGGATGCAGCAAACGTACAGCACGGTTGCCAGCGCATCGCTGGCCCCGGCGGACAAGATGCCCGTGTGGCTGTTGTGGGCAAAATCCAGATTGCCCGTGAGCACGTAAATGACAATCATGGCTGGCAGCACCAGCCCTTTTGCAGTGGTGGTCAGGTACACAATATACTTGCGCGCGCCGTCATAACCCTCGGCATCCTGATGGTGGGCCACAAGCGGATAGGTGCACACGCTCACCACCTCATAGAACAGGTAGAGCGTAAACAGGTTGTCGGCAAAGGCCACGCCCATGGCCCCAAAAAGCGTCAGGGCAAAACAGGCGCTGAAGCGCGTCTGGGCATGCTCGTTCAATCCGCGCATGTACCCTGCCGCGTAAAAAACGGTGATAATCCACAAAAATGAGCCAACCAGCGCAAATACCATGGAAAAAGCATCCGCCCGAAAACTTACCGAAAGCCCCGGCAGGATGGGAAAAAGCGTAAGGTGCAGCGTGTGCCCCTGCCCCATGGGCGCAGGGGCAACATCGCCGATCATGGAGGCGATGATGCAGAACATGACCACCGCCGTTACAAACGAAACTGTTTCGCGAACGTTGGGCCGACGCCCCGTCAGCATTATCAGGCATGCGCCGATCAACGCTGTAAGTATGGCGGCCAGGGGTCTGACGGATTCAACAATATCCATATGCTGTTCCCCTTAACCTTTGAGGTCCGACGGAGCGTCCGTTTCAACCGATCTGTACAGCCGGTACACCGCAATGATGATGGAAAGCACAATGACCGCTTCCGCCGCTGCAATGGCCATGACAAACAGGGCCGCGATCTGCCCGGTTGCCGTGTCTGGCGCGCAAAACCGCCCAAAAGCCATAAAGTTGACCGATGCCCCGCAGAGGATAAGCTCGGACGCAATGAGCATGCCTATGAACGTGCGCCTCATTGCCATGCCAAACAGCCCCAGGCCGAACAAGGCCGCGCCGATGACCAGATAAGTTTCAAGAGACTGACTCAAGCTGGCGTAGTGCATCACTTGTCCCTCCCGTGGCGGGCCAGTGCGAGCGCCCCCACCATGGCTACCACCAGAACCACGGAAATAAGTTCAAAGCTCATGGAATACGTGCTCAGCAAGGCCTGCCCGATGCGCTCGATGGTTCCTTCCATCTGGGCCGGGGGCGTCTCCGGCCAGGGAGCCACGATGGATTGCACCACAAGCGCCGCTGTGATGGCGCAACTGGCCGCAGCGCCAAGAAACATGCTCAGTTTGTGGCGGCGCGGGGCGCGGTTTGCGTCCGATGTCTCAGCCAGCATGATGGCGAATGTAATGGTGACGCACAGCGCGCCCACATACACAAGCATCTGCATAAAGGCCACAAAGGGGCTGGAAAGGTAGTAATAAAGCCCCGCCACGCCAGTGAAGCACAGGGCAAGCCCGGCCACGCGGCGTATGAGCGTGCGCGCCGAAACAGCCAGCACCGCGCCGCAAAATGTCACCAGCACAAAGAACCAGAAAATGCCCTCGGCCAGCGTTTGCATAGTTTCATGACTGGACATCAGGGACGCTCCTTGAGCCGCCGTACAAGGTCAAAGTGGTACTCCGCCTCGTCAAATCCGGCCAGATTGTAGTCATGAGAGAACGTCAGCGCGTCTGTGGGGCACGATTCCACGCACATGCCGCACAGGCTGCACTTGGTAAAATTCAGTTTGTAGCTCGCGAGAGTCTTTTTCTTGGCCCCATCCAGCCTTTCGCCCGCAAGCTCTATGCAGCCCGAGGGGCAGGCCTTCTGGCACGATCCGCACACAATGCACCTGTCCGTGCCGGTTTCCGGGTCGTACACAAGGTCGATATGGCCCCTGTAGCGCGGTGTTATGGGCAGCACCTCGCGCGGGTACGACTTTGTAACCACCGGCTTGAAAAAATAACGAAGCGTTATGCCCATGCCCACAAAGAGGCTCCACCCGCCTGAAAAGATATTTTTAAAATATGCGTTCATACTACAGCACCTTGAGCAACGCGCTGGTAATGATGAGGTTGACGAGCGCAATGGGGATAAGCACCTTCCACGAGAGGTTCAGCAGGCCGTAGAAGGTCGTGCGCGGAAATGTCCAGCGCACCCAGATAACGGTAAAAATGACCCCGTAAAGCTTGATGGCGAACCAGTGCGCCCCGGGCCAAAGCCCCAGCGGGCAATCCCACCCGCCAAGAAACAGCAGGGTCAGCAGACTGGCGCCAACCACAACGTTGGCGTACTCGCCCATAAAGTACACGCCAAAACCCATGCCTGAATATTCCGTAAAAGCGCCTGCGATCAGCTCGCTTTCTGCCTCGGCCATGTCAAAGGGGGCGCGGTTTGTCTCCGCCAGCATGCAGATGAAAAAGATGATGAACGAAACCGGCATGAGCGGGCTTGCAGAAAGGCGAAGCACGTTCCAGTGCCAGAACCCGCCCGATTGCGTGGCAACGGTTTCGCTGAGGTTGAGGGTGCCCGTGACCATCACAAGGCTCACCACAACCAGGAGCATGGGGATTTCGTAGGCCACGTTTTGCGAGACAACGCGCGCGGCGGAGATAACCGCGTACTTGTTGCGCGAGCCCCACGCCCCGAGCAGGAGACCCAGCACGTTTACCGAGGCAAAGGCGTAGATGGCCAACAGCCCAAGGTTAAGGTTACGCGCCACAAGGCCTTCGGTGTAGGGAATAGTCACAAAACTCATGAAGGCCGGGGTCATGACCAGCACAGGCCCAAGGCAGAACAGCACCCCGTCCGCATCCTTGGGAATGAACACCTGTTTGGTCATGAGCTTGAAGCCGTCCGCCAGCGGCTGCAACAGGCCGTAGGGGCCAACTTCCTTGGGCCCGATGCGCCGCTGTATGTGCCCTGCCACCTTGCGCTCAACCCATACCAGATAGGCCGCGTTAAGCGCCACAAAGACAAGGAATCCTACAAGATACCCCAGAAGACGCAGCATTTCGGAATAAAACGTCATGGCTGTGTTCCTTAGCGGTCAATATCCGGAATCACCAGGTCAAGGCTGCCGAGCAGCGCCAGGGCATCAGGCAGCAGCATTCCCCTACCCGCCTCGCCAAAAACAAGCAGGTTTGAAAAACAGGGGGTGCGCCACTTGAGCCGCCAGGGGGTGCCGCTGCCATCGCTGACGGCGCGGATGCCCAGAAGACCGCGCGCCGTTTCCACAGCGTGGTAATAGTCGCCCTTGGGCGGTTTGATAGTTTTGGGAACCTTGGCCGCCATAACCGGCCCTTTGGGCAGATAGTCGAGGGCCTGCTCAAGAATGCGCAGGCTCTGCTCAATCTCGTCCATGCGCACCTTGTAGCGGGCCATGGAATCACCCTCGGAGTACACGGGCACGTCAAAAGTAAAGCGGTCATAAACGCCGTATGGCTCGTGCTTGCGCACGTCATAGGCAATGCCAGCACCGCGTGCCACAGGCCCTGTTGCGCCGTATTTGCGGCACATCTCTGCAGGCACAAAACCCACATCCACAAGGCGCTGCTGGATAATGAGGTTTTTGGAAACGAGGGAATGGTACATGGGCAGGCGCTTGCGCATACGTGCGATAAAGGCCCGCGTGCCTCTTACAAAGGCATCGTCAACATCGTTGTACACGCCGCCAAAACGGAAGTAGCAGTATGTGAGCCGCGACCCGGTAACGGATTCCAGTAGATCAAGGATCTGCTCGCGGTCGTCAAAAGCGTACAAAAGCGGCGAGAACCCGCCAAGGTCAAGCACAAAAGCTCCAAACCAGAGCAGATGGCTTGAAATGCGGTTCAGCTCGTTGGTGATGACGCGGATGAACTCCGCGCGTTCCGGCACTTCAATGGAAGCAGCGCGCTCGACCAGGCAGGCATAGCCGTGGTTGTAGGCCAAGGCATGCAGGTAATCCATGCGGCCCGTATTGGGCATAAACTGCGCCCAGGTGCGGTTTTCGGCCATTTTTTCGTGCATGCGGTGGATGTAGCCAAGCACAGGCTCGGCCTCCACTATATACTCGCCGTCCATGACCATCTTGACGCGCAAAACGCCGTGCGTAGCCGGATGCTGCGGGCCAAGGTTCAGAACAAACCGCTCGTCTGTGGGACTTTGGGCAAGATAGTTCATGCGCTGTAGTCCTTGAGCAAGGGGTGGTATTCCGCGTCTTCGGGCAACAACAGGGGGATGAGATAGGGATGCCCGATAAAGACGATGCCAAAGAACTCGTGAACCTCGCGCTCGTGCCAGTGGGCTATGGGATAAATCTCGGCGATGGTGTGGATCTGCGGGTTGGAGCGCGGCGTGCGCACCCGCAGGCATACCCGGTGGCGGGTGGCATAGAGGTTGAAGTCGTACACCACTTCAAGTTCGTCTTCCTGCGGTATGGGATTCTGCGCAGGGGTTTCAGGTGGGGCGGCCTCGCTGGCATCCGGCGCGTCCTCTGCATTGGCAGCGGCGGCTTCGGCTGCCTTTTTGGCCTTGGCTTCGGCCTCCTTGCGCAGGGCTTCGCATTCGCCAAACCAGTCTACCCCGGTCATACCTTCAATAAAGTACCCCGCCCCATCCATGATGCCCACTGCGGCAAGCAGGGAGCTTTCCGGCAGCGCCACATCAAGATCATAGCCTACAGCGGCATGATCTGCGGCGCGGACTCTGGCTCCGGGCAGGGCCGCCAACTGTGCGCCAAGGGTTTCTGCGTTCATGACGTATGCCCTCCTGCTTCCTTGCCCGCCTTGTCATCCCCGGAGGCCCCCTCAGAGGTTCCCCCAGAAGCACCCACGGGGGCACCCCCATCACCCGCAGCATCCTCGGCAGGTGGCGGGGGCGTTTGCGCCTCCGTCTGCATTCTGGCCGCCTGCGCCGCCGCAGGGCCGGGAAGCCCGGGGGGTGTTACCACGGGCCAGCGCCGGGTGCCTGTGAGTTTTTCTTCCAGCTTCAAGATGCCTTCAATCAGGGCCTCCGGCCTTGGCGGGCAACCGGGAATGAACACATCAACAGGAAAAAGCTTGCCCACGCCTTCCACTACGCCGTACTGCCCTTCGTACACAAAAGGCCCGCCGGAAATGGCGCAATTGCCCATGGCAATGACCCACTTTGGCTCGGGCATCTGGTCGTAGAGAATCTGCACAGCCGGGGCCATCTTCTTATTGATGGTGCCGGAAACGATCATCACATCGCTCTGCCGGGGCGACGGCCTGAAGACCTCGGCCCCAAAGCGCGCCAGATCAAAGCGGGACGCGCCGGTGGCCATCATTTCAATGGCGCAGCAGGCAAGGCCGAATGTCATGGGCCAGAGCGAATTGGCCCGGCACATGTCCAGCAGTGAATCCAGCCGCGAAAAGTGGACTACCGATCCGAATATATTTTCCGTTGCCACTGGAACACTCCCTTTTTCCACGCGTACAGAATGACAAGGGACAAAATGCCCACGAACAGAAAAACTTCCGTGAACGTCAGGAAATCACTGATGGGAGAAGCCTTGTTGTAGATAACCGCAACAGGGAAGAGAAAGAGAATATCAACCGCAAAGGCGAGGAACAGCAGCGAGTACATGTAATATACCGCGCCGAATTTAATCCACGCATCGCCGATGGGGTCAATGCCGCACTCAACAATCTGGCGGGTTTTGCCCACAGTGTTGCGCGTAAGGCGAGGGGCAAGAAAAAAAACTATTACAAATGGCCCAAGAGCAAAGCTCATACCGCCAAGGCAGAATGCCATTATGTAGACAATGTCAACAAGTTCGCTGCTAGACATAAATTTTTCCTTGTAATAGGAATAAAATTTACGAAAAGATATACTTGATCAATCCACAAACAATTAAAACAACAGTTGTTTGTGAATTTATAAATTAAGTTAAATACTACTCCCCCAGAAACTTTGTGTCAATAATTGTTAAAAAAAATACATGCTTCTGTTCAAAAATGTACAATTAAAGGAATTTTTTGTTCAATCATATTAGCATATTAATCATTTATCCGAAATTGCGTGCGATCACAAAAAGTGAAAAAAACAATTTTATTTTCAGTCCTGGTGATAACCAGATCAAAAGCAGCGCTTAAACAGCCTGAAGTTATTTACTATTTTAGTTTTGTGCTATTTTTTTAAAAAAAGTATTACTAAATTTCATAAGAATGACCGTTTGGTACACAGGTTTGAATGGCGACCAGGGCATTGCGGCAGCTCCAAATGTGCTTTGCGGGGAGGGGGACACGCGATGGCTTGCGACTGTGGGCAACTGAGAAACCGGGGCTCCCGTGCAGATAAAAAATATCCTCAGCTCTAGCGAGGGCTACATATAAAAAAGGCGCATTAGAGTAACTCCAATGCGCCTAATTCTTTTATCTTCCAGGAAAAACCTTCAGAAAAACTTACCTCAAAATCGAAAGTCCCTCTGGCCTTTTTCAATGGCGGCAAGGTATTCCACAGCCTTGTTGCGCACTTTGTCGCTGGGAATTTTTTTCAGTTCCTGCTCTATCATGGCAAGGCCCATCTGCCGTGTTTGCGGCGAGGCGTAGTCCTGCAAGTATTCTTTGAGAGTCAGCAGCGCGTTGGGGTGACAGCAGTTCAAAATCTGCTGGCTCTTGCACAGGGCCATAAAGCGGTCGCCGGTGCGGCCCTCGCGGTAACAGGCCGTGCAAAAACTCGGCACATGCCCCTGCTCCATGAGCCAGCGCACCACCTCGTCCAGCGTGCGGCGGTCGCTCACATCAAACTGCGCGGAATTGTCTTCTTCCGGCTCCGGCTCATAGTACCCGCCAACGCTGGTGCGTGAACCTCCGCTGATCTGCGAAATGCCCAGCGGCAGCACCTTTTCACGCACAGCCTTGCTCTCGCGCGTGGAAACAATCATGCCCGTGTACGGCACGGACACGCGGATACAGGCGCAGATTCGGGCAAAAGTATCGTCGCTGATGCCGTTGTCGAACACATCGGGGTTGATGTCGTCAGCGCGGCGAATGCGCGGAACGCTGATGGTGTGCGGGCCAACGCCGTGCACTGCTTCAAGGTGCTCTGCGTGCATGAGCAGGGCCGCAAACTCGTAGCGATAGCCCTCAAGGCCAAAAAGGACCCCCAGGCCCACATCGTCAATGCCGCCCTGCATGGCACGGTCCATGGCCTCGGTATGCCAGGCGTAGTCGTGCTTGGGCCCTGCGGGGTGCAGCTTTTCGTAACTCTGCTTGTGGTAGGTTTCCTGAAACAGAATATAGGTGCCGATGCCTGCATCCTTGAGCATTGCGTATTCTTCCACCGTGGTTGCCGCGATGTTCACGTTCACCCGGCGGATGGCCCCGTTCTTATGCTTGATGCTGTAAATAGTCTTGATGCACTCAAGTATGTACTCAATGGGGTTCATGGTGGGGTGTTCACCCGCCTCAAGCGCAAGGCGTTTGTGCCCCATATCCTGCAAGGCCACGACCTCGCGGGCCACTTCTTCCTGAGTAAGTTTTTTGCGGGCGATATTTTTGTTCTGCGAGTGATATGGGCAGTACACGCAGCTGTTGATGCAGTGGTTTGAGAGATACAGCGGCGCAAACATGACAATGCGGTTGCCATAAAAGTCGTGTTTGATCTGGTTGGCAAGCCTGTACACCGGCTCCACTTTCTCCGGCAGCTCGCAGGCAAGCAAAACCGAGGCCTCGCGATGGGTCAGGCCTTTTTTTTGTGCAGCCTTGGCAATGATGGTGTCAATAAGCTCTGCATCGCGCGCGTGCTCGGTTGCATAACTCAAGGTATCGAGCACTTCACTGTGGTCAATAAATTCATCTGCGCGCAACGACTGGGGATTGTACATAAAAAAACCTCCGGCAAGACCCATATTCTCAGGCGGTGCGGGCGGGTGACCAGCCATATTGGCATAGAGAACTCGACAGGCAGACTGTGAAAAAACATCCCGTGGGAATTGCTTTTTCGCAAAAAGAGAAAATACAGGCTGCAAACTTGACGTTTTTGCTGGCGGCAGGCTCCGCCACTGGATATCTCACCGAAATCAAAAAATTATTTATAGGGCTGTGCACTACGTATGCGAACAGCCCGTGTGCGCTGTGTGCGCTGCCGCGGGCTGCCAGATGACCTGAATAAATGGCCAGGGACAGCCCAGCATTCAAACTGGCCGACACGGGGGGCAATACCGTGTCGGCCGTGGGTCTGGCCCGAGGGGTCTTGGGGTCCCTCAGGTGGAAAAGGCCGTGGCTTTATTCGTACGGATAGGCGATACCCTCAAACTCCTTGTGGCGAGGGTTGGGGTATTCGCCTGAAGCCGTAAGAGCCTTGAGGCCTTTTGATTTATCAAACCACTTGGTGTGGAGGTTTTCTTCTGATTTATGGCTCAGGGGTTTGCCGAGCCATGAATCGTAAAGCGCCTTTACCTGCGTATTGTCCTGACTGGCGCGCTTGGGAAAGGCCGAATCGGCACTGTACACAGCGGCAGAGCGATCGCTCATGTAATCCTTGAAATCCTTGGCGGCGGCGTAGGCCTTGTTGGCCATGCGAACCCCAAGCAGCAACCCGCCGGAGAGAATACACGCGCCTTTCAGAAATCCGCGTCTGGTGGTGGCAATGATAGACATGGGCGGCCTCCTCTAGGCTTTGGGCTGGGTGTTGGCAAGACGCTGCTTCAATCCGGCAAACAGGCTTGTGGCCTTGCGTTCCGCGCTTTGCAGCACATTGGGCATGATGGGTTGCCCGCCGCCGCACACGCACCCGCCGGGGCAGGCCATAAATTCAATGAAATGATACGGCGATTTGCCCGCCCGCACTTCATCGCACACCTGGGCAAAGCGCTTGGCCCCATGCACAACCGCCAGATGCAGTTCAATGCCGTTGACGGTTACCGTATATTCTTTCAGGCCTTTGAGGCCCCGCACCTGCTTGAAATCCCACGATTCCGGCCGCTTGCCGGTTACGGCCTGATAGGCGTAGCGCAAGGCTGCTTCCATAACGCCGCCAGACACGCCGAAGATGGTCGCGCCGCCGGTGGATTCGCCCATGAGGCTATCACGCTGACCGTCGGGCAGCTTGGTAAAGTCAATGCCCGCCTGACGGATCATGTAGGCCAGTTCGCGCGTGGTCAGGGTGGCGTCGATGTCGCGCAGGTCATTCTGTGCATATTCCTGGCGCAAGCCTTCGTATTTTTTGGCTACGCAGGGCATGATGGAAACAGTATACAAGCTCTTGGGGTCGTACTTGGCCTTTTCTGCACCATAGGTTTTGGCAAGGCGGCCATTCATGGCCACAGGCGATTTACAGGATGAAAAATGCGGCAACAGGTCGGGATAGAAGGTTTCCGCATACTTTTGCCAGCCGGGACAGCAGGAGGTGAATTGCGGCAGATCGCGCTTTGCGCCGAGGCGCTCCACAAATTCCGAGGCTTCTTCCCAGATGGTCACGTCAGCAGCAAATTCCGTATCCCAGCAATTGGAGAAACCAAGCTGCTTGAGGGCTGCCAGCATTTTGCCTGTTGTAACGCTGCCGGGGGCCAGGCCAAAGGCTTCGCCCAGCGCGTAACGCACAGAAGGCGCTGGCATGGCAATACATTTGACGCTTTTATCCTGCAATTTCTTTTGCAGCTCCGGCACCCAGGTCTGCACCTCATAGATGGCCATTTCGGGGCAGTGGGTCAGGCACTGGGCGCAGTTGATACATGGTTCGGGGTGGGCAATCTTGTGAGTGAGGCCGGTTTCGCCATAAATGGCGCCGCTGGGGCAGTATTCCTGACAGGAATCGCAGCCGATGCATTTTTCGGGATCAATCTGCACAAAAAACATCTTGTCGCCGTCCGCGCCCTGGGGGGGCACATTGAGCTCGTACGCGATGTGTTCCATTTCAATGCGCGGCATTACAGCCTCCTGGCGGGTAACAGGTTGATTTGTTCACAGCGGCGCGTTTGCGTCCGCCCGGTGATTCTGCAAGTAAATTAAGCCCTAGGCCGATGCGTGAGGCGCGCCAGAAGCTGCACAGGGCACAAGGCCTGAAACAACATCCTGTGCCGCTGGCTCCTGCCAACAGGCAAGGGTGTGGCTGCGCCCCGCCCCTTCAATGGCCTTGCGCGCGCCAAGCATGTCCACACGGTTCTTGTTGTCGTAAATGCAGTACTGACTGCCGTAAGCTGACGGCGTAAACGAGGGCATGAGCACATTGCCGCCCGCCAGCAGGCCGTTGCGTTGCCCGCCTTGCGCGTCCACCGTTGCCAGTGCCGTAGTGGCGGGAATGTTGGCCCAGGGCATGACAATGCGCATGACGGCCATCACACGCAGTGCGATCTGCGCGCTGCCCGCAGGATACGCGCCAAGCGGCGTGTCGTGCTGCGGAATGAACGGCCCGGCCCCGCACATGGAAACCCCAAGCCTGCGGGCCAGAATAATGTCGTCCGCCAGCGTGTTCAGGCTCTGACCTGGCAGGCCCACCATAAAACCGGAGCCGATTTCGTAGCCAAGCCGCTGCAAAATTCGCAGGCTGGCAATGCGCTCCGCCAGCACATGCCCCGGATGCAGGGCCTCGTAGAGCAGTGGGTCGGCGGTTTCGTGCTTGAGCAGAAAGCGCACCGCGCCAGCCTCTTTCCACAGGGCGTACGCCGCGCGCGGGTGCTCGCCCACGCTCAGGGTCACGGGCACGTTCAGCCCGCCGCGCAGGCAGTCGATCACATCGGCCAGCCACATGGGATCAATGGCGTATTCACCCGATTGCAGCACAATGGTATCTGCACCCAAGGCAACGGCGCGCGTGGCGGCTTCCATGATCTCCGCCCTGGTGAGCGTATATCGCCGCAGATTGCCGTTCTCGCAGCGCAAGCCGCAATAGCGGCAGTTGCGCCTGCACGAATTTGAAAATTCTATGAGACCGCGCACATGCACGTGCGCACCCTTCTCTTCTTCCAGCACACGGGCGGCACGTTCGCACACCGCCTCAAAGGGCTGTGCAAACAGGAGATCAAGTATTTCTTCGCGACGCATGCTTTACCATCCAATCCTGTGCCATGAACCGCCACTGCCAGCCAAACCAGCACGTGTGCAGCCCGATATGTACAATACCCTGAAAATATGTGTTACAAAATTTAAAAAAGTAACACCGGAAAAGCAAAAAATACCCAAAAAAGATTCCACACAGCTGTGTTCGCCCACGCAAGCGTTGCCGATATAGTTATGACAGCACGGCATGTGCGCACAGTGTTTTGAGCAGATTGCTCTCTAGTAACACTTTTGTCAATTACGTAACAACATTTTATTTAACAAAAAGGAACCATCTTGCTCAACGTACAATTTAACATCTGTTAAGTACGATAGTTAGCTTGTTTTGCCCGCAACCGGATTTCAGGCGCACTACCCGCTCAGGCCTGTGAAACGGCGTCAAAAGCCGTCAGGGCAGCGGGAAAAGGCTCAAGAACCCTGCGCAGCACACCCTGCACATGCGAGATAGCCAGCCCGTAGTTGGTCATGGGAATCCCCTGCTCATGGGCACGCCCCAAGCGCGCAAGCATGCTCTGCCGATTGAAGGTGCAGGCTCCGCAGTGGATTATGAGCTTGTAGGGGCTGAGATCGTCGGGGAAATCCCGCCCCGCCAGATTATCCACGCGGATGTCGCCCCCGGCGTATTGCCTGAGCCAGCGCGGTATCTTGACCCGTCCGATGTCGTCCGCCGAAGGATGATGCCCGCAGGCCTCGGACACCAGCACGGCATCGCCGGGCTGCAACTGGTCTATGGCAGCCGCACCCCTGGCAAAAGCCGCCAGATCGCCCTTGAACCGGGCCATGAGGATGGAAAATGTGGTCAGTGGGATATCTGGCGGCGTGTCCGCCACAGCCTTGAGCACAATCTGCGAATCGCAGACCACGAGAGCGGGCTTTTTGTTCAGCCGCGCCAGCGCAGGGACCAGTTCCCGCTCCTTCACCACCATGCAGGAGGCGTCGCTGTCGAGAATATCGCGTATGGCCTGCACCTGCGGCAGTATGAGCCGCCCCTTGGGCGCGCCAAGGTCGATGGGAACCACCAGCACTGCCAGCTCGCCCGCCGGCAGCAGGTCGCCCAGCAGGCGCGGCTCTGCAAACCAGTGTTCCGGCGCAAGGGCCGCCAGAGCTTCACGCACCTGCCCCATGCCCTTGCCTGTCATGGCGGATACGCTCATCCAGCGGATACCGTCCTTATCCAGCCCGCCAAGCTGCCCGGCAGAAGGGGCCGCCAGATCGCACTTGCCAAAAACCACACCAAAAGGAATTTTGCGCTCACGCAACTGGCCTACAAAAAAATCTTCATACTCGCCCCACTGCCCCGGCTCTACGGCCAGCAGGGCAACATCCGTGCGCTCAAGGGCCTTAAGCGTGCGCTCCTTGCGCAGCTCGCCCAGCGCGCCGACATCGTCAATGCCCGCAGTATCAATAAATACCACAGGCCCGAGGGGCGACAGTTCCAGCGTTTTTTCCACAGGATCGGTGGTTGTGCCGGGCGTGTCGGAAACAATGGAAACCTGCTGCCCCGCCAGTGCGTTGAGCAGGGAAGACTTGCCAACATTGCGCCGACCATAGATGGCTATGTGCAGGCGCAGACTTTTGGGTGTTTCATTCATGCCAGAAGCTCCGGTTGCGTAAATTACCCATCTGATGCCCTACCTGTGTCCAAGCGCGGTTGCGGCTTCTGCGCTGAGCAGGCTGTCCACATCTTCCGCCTTCATCAGGCCCCTCTCCAGCACCACGGCGCGCACGCTCTGCCCTGTTTTGTGCGCCTGGGCGGCAATTTCGCCCGCAAGCGCATAGCCAAGCACCGGCACAAGCGCAGTAACCGTGGCAAATGACCTGGCAAGATGACGGGCGCAGGCGGCTTCGTCTGCCTCAAGGCCCAGCACGCAATTATCGGCCAGCATGGTATTGGCCTGCGCCAGCAGATGCATGCTGCCAAGCAGGCAATCCGCCAGCAGCGGCATGAATGCGTTGAGCTCCAGTTGCCCCAGAAATGCGGCCTGAGTCACGGCGCTGTCATCGGCCATGACCCGCAGAGCGGCCTGTGATGCGGCCTCGCATATTACGGGGTTGACCTTGCCCGGCATGATGCTTGACCCAGCCTGCCTTGCAGGCAGTTTAAGCTCGCCGATTCCCGCCGATGGACCGGATGAAAGCAAGCGCAAATCAGCGCAAATTTTGAATAAATTTACTGCATGAGCTTTAAGAATGCCAGAAACTTCAACCAGTGGATCAACATTCTGCGTGGCGTCCATCAGATTTTCTGCCCGCGAAAGGCCCAGCCCCGTGACCTCGCGCAGCTTTTCGACCACCAGAAAAATGTATTTGCGGGGGGCGGTTATGCCCGTACCCACCGCCGTGCCGCCAAGGTTGACCACGCGCAGTCGCTCTGCGCACTTGAACACGCGCCAGCGGTCGCGCGAGAGGCATTCCGCCCAGGCGGAACACTCCATGCCAAGGGTCACGGGCACGGCATCCTGCAACTGGGTGCGGCCCACCTTGAGAATATGACGAAAGGCCAGTTCTTTTTCCTGAAAGGCAGATTGCAGGGCGGCAATGGCCTGTTCCAGATCCTTGAGCAGAAACAGGGCGGCAACCCTCACCGCAGTTGGGTACACATCGTTGGTGGACTGGTGAAGGTTCACATGACGCAGGGGGGCTATGCGGGCGTAAGAGCCAAGGCTGCCCCCAAGCAGTTCTTCGGCCCGGTTGGCGAGTACCTCGTTCATATTCATGTTGGTGGACGTTCCCGCGCCGCCTTGCAGGGCATCCACCACAAAGGCATGAGCCAGACCGCCATCGGCAACCTCGCGGCAGGCATGGGCAATGGCCTGCGCCTCGGCCTGGGGCAGATAGCCAAGCTCCTCGTTGGCGCGACAGCAGGCCAGCTTGACGAGAGCCATCGCCCGCACAAGCTCCGGCCTGACGGCACGGCCCGAAAGTGGGAAATTTGCCAGCGCACGGGCCGTATGCACGCCCCAGTATGCCGACAGGGGAACATCCACTGCGCCCAGTGCGTCCGATTCCTGCCTGTACGGCTGCGTAGTTAGCTGCGCAACACCCGCCTGCGCGCCGGAACTGCTCATCAGTCACCCCTCCCTGCAACGGTCATTTCCTCCGCCGCAGCTTCAAACCAAGCCCCGCCCGTTGGCTGCTACTTTATCGCCCGCAGGGCAAACATGGGCACAGGATTGTAGGTTTCATCGCGGTGGGCGTAGATGCGCGCGCTCAGGCCGTGGTCGCACCAGCAGTCTGAAAAACCAGAGCTGCGCAGGGTCTGCACGTCCCATACCGGGCGGGATTCTGAACTGAGCGGCAACTGGCGGCGAATGTTTTCGCATTCAAGCATCATGTCGTCATTTACGCCCGCATGGGCGTGAACGCCCGGCTGATGCGCCAAATCCAGAAAAGAAACCGAGCCGTAGTCAGCGTCAAAATTCAGGAGCACCCCGCCGGGCCGCAGCACCCGGTTCCACTCCCGGTACGCGGCAGCGGCATCCTGAAGTGTCCAGGTGAGGTTGCGCGAAATCACAGCGTCAAAACTTGCGGATTCAAACTCAAGGCAACAGGCGTCCATGCGCTGAAAGGCCACATCGCACCCGGCTTTCCGGGCAAGGGCCGCGCCTTCATCCAGCATGGCCTGGGTCATGTCCACGCCGCAGACGCAATGTCCCTGCTCTGCCAGCAGTATGGCGAAAAATCCGGCCCCTGTACCCACATCAAGGATGCGCAATGGCCTAGCCTCTGGCAGATGGGGCATGATTTCCGCCAGCCACAGGGATTTTTTCTCACAGGCAAGCTCATGACGCCGTATTTCGCCATAGCTTTCGGCCCGGCGCGACCAGTAGTTTTCTATGCGGCCCGTGAGCGTCGGGCCGGGGACGGGCAGGGCATCCGGGATGGCGCAGGCTGTATCTGCGGCGTAGCGGTTCATAACTGCTCCTTTACTGTTAACGTCTTGATGCGGCTTATCCATTCCAGGCCGAACGAAACAGGATTGCCGAACTCACCAGTTTTTGCGCGTAGGGGTGCGAAACGCCAGCCAGCCCTGTGCCTGCGGCCTGTTCCACAATGCGGCCCTGATGCATAAAAAGGATATCATCGCACAGATAGGTCACGGCCTGAAGGTCGTGCGCAATAAAAAAATAGGTCATGTTGCCCTTGAGCTCGCGCAGCAGGTCAAGAATGCGGGTCTGCACCGAAACATCCAGCGAGCTGATGGCCTCGTCAAAGACCACAAAGCGGGGATCCGTGGCGATGGCGCGGGCAATGCACACCCGCTGCAACTGACCGCCGCTGACCTCATGGGGCAAGCGGTCTGCAAGGTTTGCGGCAAGGCCCACGCGCTCCATCAGCGCAAGCACTGCCCTGTCCGACCCTGTGCCTCTGCCGCAGGCCAGCAAAGGCTCGCGGATGATGCTGCGGATGGTGTAGGCCGGATTGACCGAGGTTGTGTAATCCTGAAAAACCACGCTCATACGGCCAGGATTGCGCCGCAGCCACTGGCCCACACTCTGCCCTTCTAGCAATACCGTGCCGCTGCTTGGGCGCTCCAGCCCGAGAACAATGCGGCTCAGCGTGCTTTTGCCGCTGCCGCTCTCGCCCACCAGCCCCACTGTCGCGCCCACGGGGATGTGAAAACTCACGTCATGCAGAACAGTTTTGGGCTGGGGATTCCACAATCCGCCCTTGCCATAGCTTTTGCAGATATTTCTTACCTCAAGCATGGGCGCGCTCCAGCATGGCTTCAAAGCCCCGCGTCAGCGCAAGCCTCGTGCGGATGAGATACTGCGTATATTCGTGCTGCGGCGCGTTGAACACTGTTTCCGCAGGGCCGTATTCCACGCAGCGGCCATCCTTCATCACAAGCACGGCATCTGCCAGGCGCTGCACCACGCCCAGATCGTGCGAAACAAAGATCATGGCGGTATTGCACTGTGCCCGCAGCTCCAGAAACCGTTGCACGACTTCAAACTGCGTTTCCGCATCCAGTGCCGTGGTGGGTTCGTCGGCAACAATGATCTGCGGCTCAAGGGCCAATGCCAGAGCAATCATGCAGCGTTGCAGCATGCCGCCCGAAAGCTCGTGCGGGTAGCTGCGCAAAATTTCCTGCGGTGCGTCAAGGCGCACACGTCCGAACATGGTTACGGCCAGATCATCGGCCTGCCCGGCGGTGTACGCCCCATGCGCAGTCAGGGTTTCTCTAAACTGCGCCCCCATGGTGTACAGGGGGTCAAAGGCCGTCATGGGCTGTTGCAAGACCATGGCAATCTTGCTGCCCCGGAGCTGGCGCATCTGCTCCGCTGGGGCATGCACAAGATCAATACCATTAAAAACAGCTGTGCCCTCTCCCGCAAGCGTGGGCGGCAACAGGCCCATGATGCTGCGACAGGTCAGGGTTTTGCCGCTGCCGCTTTCGCCCACAATGCCAAGGCAGGCCCCGGCGGCAAGCCTAAAGCTCACGCCGTGCACAAGCTCCTGCCCGTTTGCGCGCTGCACCACGCGCAGATCGCGCACATCAAGGACATCGGACACATGGGGTGCTGCGCCGCAGAACGGTTCCTGCTTTTGGCAATCTGTATTGAACGCGCTCACAGGCTCACTCCCTGCAGGGTAGTGTGGGCTGGGTCAATGGCATCGCGCAGGCTGTCGCCCAAAAAGTTGAAGGCCGCCACAACCAGCAGGATTGTCAGCCCTGCGGGCAGCATCTGCTGCGGATACATGGACATGATGTCCTTGGCGTCGCTGAGCATGGCGCCCCACTCCGCCGTGGGCGGCTGTACGCCAAGACCCAGAAAGGACAAAGCCGAAACCGACAGGATCACCGACCCGGTATCGAGTGTTGCCAGCACAATGATTTCGCCCAGCGCGCCGGGCAGCAGATGCCTGCGGAAGATGTGCCACATGCCGCAGCCCGCCACGCGGGCAAAGCGCACATAATTGACGTCCGTATACTGCATGACCACAGAGCGAACCATGCGCGAATACCAGGGCCACTTGGCAATCACGCTGGCAATGACCACATTGCCAAGCCCCGGCCCAAGCATGCCCACTATGGCCAGAATGAGTACCTCGCTGGGGAAGGACATCATCACATCGCAAAAGCGCATGATGGTTTCGTCAACCTTGCCGCGACAGAAACCAGCCACAATGCCCAATCCGCTGCCGATAACAAGGGTTATGCCCATGGTGAGCAGCGAAAAGCCCAGGGTGGCGCGCCCGCCCCAGATGAGCCGGGACAATACGTCCCTGCCGAGCTGGTCCGTGCCAAGGGGATGCGCCAGCGACCATGCCGCAAATTTGTTTTTTATATCAATGGCCGTGGGGTCCCACGGAGCCGTCAGGGGCGCGCAAAGGGCAAGCGCCGCCACGGCAAGCAGAAAGCACAGGCAGATCATGCCCACAGGGTCGTTGCGCAGCCGCCGCCATACCCTCATGCCTGCCCCCTGGCGCGCAGGCGCGGATCAATGACTGCGCACAAGATGTCCACCAGCAGGTTGCAGCCCACAAACATCACGGCCATCAGCAGCACATAGGCCTGAATAACGGGGAAATCGCGGTTAAAAATGGCGGTGACGCACAGCCAGCCGAGGCCGGGCCAGGCGAAAATGGTTTCTACCACAAAAGTTCCGGCCATGAGCTTTGGCAGCGACATACCGAGCCCGGTCAGGGTGGATTGCAGGGAATTGCGAAATATATGACGCCAGATCATGCCCCGCGTGAGGCCCCTTGCCCGCGCATAGAGCACGGAAGGCTTCTGCTTGTTCAGCACCATGCTATTACGCAGAAGCCGCGCATAGGTGGAAATATAGGACAAGGAGAGTGTCGCTGCGGGCAGAATGACCGAGCTTGCGCCCTGCATGCCGCTGGTGGGCAACCAGTTGAGCTTGACGGAAAAGAGCCACATGAGCAGTAGCCCGGCCCAGAAACCGGGCGTGGCCGTGCCAAGAAAAATGAAACTCCGCAACAGGTAATCCACGGTGCGCCCCTCATACATGGCGCACAAAAAAGCCATGCCCACGCTGCACACCGCCATGAACAAGGTTGCCGTCAGCGCCAGCCACAAGGTGGGGGGCAGCGCCCGGGCCAGCTCCTGCGCAACGGGCTTGTTGTCCACATAGCGCCTGCCCAGATCGCCCTGCGCTACAGCGCACATCCAGTCCGCATAGCGCGTCATAAAAGGCTTGTTGAGACCAAGCTGCTCACGCGTGAGCGCCAGCACTTCATCCGTGGGCACTATCTCATTGACGCGGACTGCCACCTCGGCCGGATCGCTTGGGCTGAGCTGGATGATGACGAATGAAACAAAGGAAATCCCCAGCAAAAGCGGGATTGTCAGCAAAAGGCGGCGTAGAATGTATGCTTTCATATATGTGGAGCATGGGGCACGGCCTCGCGCTGTGCAAAGCCGCGCCCCCGAACTGTGCCTGCTTTCTAGCGGGCGGGGGTGTTCTCGAAATACATTTTTTCAAAGGGTACTTCGTACTGCGACACGCCGAATCCAACGCCCTGCAATGCTTTGGAATGCACTGCCTTGGTGCGCGAGTATGAAATGGGAATATACACGCCCTCGTCATGCACGTAGGTCAGAATTTCCTTGTACATGGCCTTGCGGGTGGCTTCATTTGGCTCGATCATGAGCTGGCTGATGGTTTTATCCAGCCATTCCTTGCGTTCCATGCCCACCTGCGCCTGATAATCGCCGTGCGCGGGGATGCGCCAGGACGAAAGATAGGACTGCGGGTCATAGGGGGTTCCCCACGAAAGCGAGTATTGCAATTCAAAATCGCCAGTGCGCTGACGGTCAAGAAATGCCTGCTTTTCCTCGCCGATGATCTTCATTTCTATGCCGACCTTTTTCAGATCGCTCTGCACGTATTCGGCAAGGGTGCGCTCCTGCGCGTTCTGCGAATTATAATACAGGCGCACTATGGCCTTTTGCCCGTCCTTGGCGCGCAAGCCATCGGGGCCGAGCTTCCAGCCAGCAGCCTCAAGCATGGCTGCGGCTTTTGCCGGGTCATAGCCGCGCGCGGGCAGGCCAAGGTCGCAATAGGGCACAGTGGACGAAATAAGCGTGTCGGCCACACTTTCCGTGCCGTTCAGAACGCCGTCCACAATGGCCTGCTTGTTGACCGCATATTGCAGGGCCATGCGCACTGCGCGGTCCTTGGTCACAGGCTGGTGCGCGTTGAGCAGGATAGCGCGCGAGGCAATGGGCTTGCTGATTAGGGTGGCGTACTTGCCTTCTTTTTGCAGCGCGTTAAAGGCGTCCATGTTCAGCATGTCGCCGTCTGCGCCAAAAACAAGGTCAATTTCACCCTTTTGCAGGGCAAGCATGATGGTCTGGTGGTCAGGCATGACGCGCCAGCGCACGGCCTGCAGCTTGGGCTGAGCGCCCCAGTAATTCTTGTTGGCCGTAAACAGCGCGTACTGCTTGTCCTTATGTTCGGTCAGCACCCAGGGGCCAGTGCCCACATAGCCGGAAACGCCGTCCTTGGTCTGACCGTTGATAAAGCAGTTGGGTGAAATCATGCGGAAAGGCCGCACAAGCCCCAGCTCCACCAGGGTGGGATAGTACGGGTGCTTGAGCACAAGCCTGTATGTGTGCGTGTCCACAACTTCGTTGCGCTCGATTTCGTTCACCATATCAAGCCATGCGTGGCGCGGCTTGTTGGCAACAATGGCGTCCATGTTCAGCTTGACGGCGGCGGCGTCAAATGGCGCACCATCAGTAAAAGTCACGCCCTTGCGCAAATGGAATGTGTACACGCGGCCATCGGGCGAAATTTCCCAGCTTTCGGCAAGGCAGGGCTTCACACCCTCAGGGGTATTCACCACCAGCGGCTCAAAAACCATATTCTGGGCGGCCATTTCCCCGGAGTAAAGATGGGGATTGATGATGCGTATGTCCTTGGTGCTGGCGTAGACCATTTCGGTACGCTGCGCCTGGGCAGTGGATTTTTCATCATTCTGGCAGGCGGATATGTTCAGGCAGCAGATCAGGGCCGCCAGTACAAAACCGATTTTTCGCATATCGCGCTCCATGCGGCGAGGCAGATTTAGGGGTTGACAGTAGTAGCACTTTTTCTGCAAAGATAACATCGCCGTTGCAAGCAAATTCAGTAGCACGAACTGACAAAACGTGTCCATATAAAATCTTACGTCACTATCGGGGGAACGATGCGGAAAAAAGTTTTATCGCTTCTGGCTGCCGCAGCCTTGCTGCCGGGCCTTGCCGCCACTGCGCAGGCTGTGGACTTCAAGACCAAGGGCGTCTGGATCATGAATTTTGAATATGGCGGCGGCGGCAATTTTATGGAACGGGGGCGCTCTATCAATGGCGTGCAGGCCAACCGCACCACAGGTTGGGGCCGTTATAATGAAGACCAGTTCGAGGCCAAGTCGCGTGTGCGCCTTCAGCTTGACGCCGTGGCATCAGAAGCGCTTTCCGGCACCGTATACTTTGAAATTGGCCGCCAGTACTGGGGGCAGTCCGGCAACAAGTCCGGCGCGGCTCTGGGGGCCGACGGCAACAACGTCATCAAGATCAAGCACAGTTACCTTGACTGGACCATGCCGCAAACCGATGTAAAGGTTCGCATGGGCATTCAGCGTATCTTTCTGCCGGACTACGTGACCGAAGCCTCGCAGGCCTTTGACGCCGACACCGCAGGCATAACGGTTTCCGTGCCCGTGAACGAACACCTCTCGCTCACAGGATTCTGGGCGCGCGCCTACAATGACAACTGGGCCGGCAATGACAATTCTCCACAGAACTATCTGGACAACTTTGATCTTTTCGGCCTTACCGCTCCCCTGCGTTTTGAAGGCGTCAACATCACGCCCTGGGGCCTTGTGGGCGCATTTGGCAGCAACACCTTTCGCAAGAACAATGATTTTTACGGCAAGAACAACGATGGCGCGGGCGCGCTGGGCGTAGCCCCCGCCACCTATGCCCTCAGTAACGGAAAGGTCGGGCGGCAGATCGCCAATGCCTATTCCACCATTTTCTGGGCGGGCCTGACAGGCGAAGCCGTGGCCTGGAATCCCTTCCGGCTGGCGTGGAGCTTTAACTACGGGCAGTCGGACACAGGCGTTGAAACCCTGAACCGCAAGGGCTGGTACGGCTCCCTGTTGGCAGAATACAGCATGGATTGGGGTGTGCCCGGTATCTACGGCTGGTATACAAGCGGCGACGACGGCAACGTGAAAAACGGCTCCGAGCGCATGCCCACCATTGAAGCCAACAACGAAAGCACCAACGGGCTGGACAGCTTTGGTACGCTTGGCACACTCACCCTTGGGCGCGATACCCTGCTTGGCTCCACCTTTGTGGGAACCTGGGGCGTGGGCGCGCGGGTCAAGGACGTGAGCTTTCTGGACAAGCTCAAGCACACCTTCCACGCTAACCTGCTTGGCGGCACCAACAGCCCCACCATGGCCAAGTACATCAAGGGACAGAAGGATGTGGACGGGCAAACCCTGTTCCGCCCCGATGTAACCCCCGGCAGCATGGGCGACTTTAACACGGCCAACTACTACGGCCTGTACCTGACCTCGCGCGACTACGCAGCGGAATTTGGCGTCACCTCCACCTACCAGATGTACGACAACTTCAAAATTCTGGTGGAAGCCAACTACATTGCCCTGTGGCTTGACCAGTCCAAGGATGTCTGGGGCGGCTACAGCACCACAAGCGGCGCTCGTATGGGCGGCGTCACCACCCAGGACGCCTGGAACGTCAACATGAGCTTTATCTACAAATTCTAAAGGCTCCGCGCCAAGCATATACCACTGAGTCCGGCAGGGAGGCTGATCCAGCAGCTTCCCTGCCGGGTACAATCCCCCCTCTTTTGCCAGCATACCACGCGGGCATTCTTGCAGATATTCATGGTATCACAAGCTTGACTGTACCTTAGACAAGCTATAGTTTGTGCTACAATTTTTTAAAAAATAACATAAATCAACAAGATGGGCGGCATCCTTGCGCCCTTTTGCTGTATACGTGCGCCCACTCTGTAACACTTTTTTGTATTACATAGCACACTAAAAGATTGTGCAGCAATCCCCTGCGAAAAGCCCACGCGCACCCCGCGCGACAGGTATAAGAAGGAGGAAGACGTGTAATGAACAAGGTTTCAGCAATTGTGGCGGCTGCCGTGCTTGCAGGCCACTGTCTTTGCGTTCAGCCGGGCTGGGCGGCAGAGACTCCACCCGAAACAGGAGGCCAGGAGGCCCCTGCCCCAAAGGCAGACCTCACGCAGGGCAGCCTGACAGCCTACGACCTGCCCGCCGTAACCACCTTCGGCGTGGCCGATCAGGCGCCCACTGTTCCTGTGCAGACGCGGTTCGGCACACAGTACAACGTGGTGACTGAAGAGCAAATCCGCCTCCAGAACTCCCTTGATTTTTATGACGCCCTGCGCAACGTGCCGGGCGTCATGTATCAGAAAAAGAACATCATCGGCGGGCAAACCAGCGCGAGCCTCTATGTGCGCGGGCGTGGCGCAAGCCATCCCAGCCCTGACATCAATATCTTTTTTGATGACGTGCCGCGTAGTGGCGTGTTGTACGGGCAGGCCCTGGCTGACGGCATCCCGGTCTACGCCCTCGGGGGGATGGAAATTTATAAGTATCCCCAGCCTTCGCGCTTTGGCACCGGTTATGCCATGCTGAACTTTATTCCCAAATACATGACCAAGGAAGGTTATGAACTGCGCATCGGCGCAGAGGGCGGCAGCTTTGGCACCGTGGCCGAAAATGTGGGCATGGGCGCAAAAAAAGACAATGTAGATATTTACGCCGCGCAAAGCCTTGTCAGCACGCTGGGGCACAAGGATCACACAGCCGCCTACCAGGCGAGTTACTATGGCAACATGGGTATAGGCCTGTCTGACAACTGGTCATTGCGTATGATGGCCAACCGTGTGGATGCCCAGACTCAGGTTCCCAACAATCCCATTACCAATACCCGCACCACAGACCGCTATGATACACAGACAAGCCTTGCCACGCTGAGCCTCATCAATAAGTACAATAATGCCAATGGGTACCTCAAAGGCTATTACAACGACACCCTGTTTTACCTGCGCGGCGAAAATTCCAACAAAACCACATCAGTGCAAACCAACAATCTGTACGGATTGCGAGGCCGCGAAACCTATTCCATTTGGGAAGGCAGCGAGATCGTCAACGGCTTTGACCTTGATATCAGCGACCTGCGCAACGACCAGCGGACGTATGCCACAGATTCCACAACATCGTGGGAATTTCCGCAGCACAGGATGTTTTCGCCCTACGCCGCCGTCAGCCAGATGTTTGGCAGCAAGGAGAGCTTTCATGTTACGCCTTCCGCTGGTCTGCGCCTGTACACAAGCAACCTTTTTGAAGACAAGACCGCCCCGCAGGCTGGCCTTGTGCTTGGCTACAACAACACCAATCTTGGCCTCAACTACGCGCGGGGCGTCAACTATCCAAGCCCTGTCATCCTGCAAAATCTGCTGACCAACAAAACATCGCTGCCTTCCGGCCTGAATACCAAGGATATTCGCCCCGAAGTGGTGGACCACTATGAAATGTCGCTCAGCCACACCCAACCGGGGCTGTTCACGGCAAGCGCCACGGTTTTTCACGATGACGGCCGCGACAGGCTACGCGCCTATATGTACGGGAACGCCAACCCCACCAGCGACTTCTTCACCTCTTCCGCCTCTGAATACAAAATTGACGGACTTGAACTTGCTGGCAGCGTCACACCCACAGACAACCTTGAGCTCTTTGTGGGCGCAACATGGCTGAAAACATGGGCCAAGGGCGATGACGGCGAAACTACAAACAAAATGCCTTATACGCCTGCCTTTACCTTGCAAACCGGCTTCAAGTGGAAGTTCTTTGACCACTTCCAGCTCAGCGGCGATTACCAGTATCTCAAGGATGTTTACGCAGGCACATGGGGGCGTACTGCAAATCCAAGATCACCGTCCAGCAACGTGACCACGCTGAATGAAATAAATCGGCTGCCCGACATCAACGTGTTCAACGCAAGGCTGGACTACACCTTCAGCTACGACGACATGCACATTGAAGAAGGCAAGGTCTTTGTTGCGGTAAACAACATTTTTAACACGCCCTACGCTTACAGCATGGAGATTTCCGGCAACAACCGGGGGCTTTACAACATGCCCGGCACAAGCGTCATGGTTGGTTTTGACCTCAAGTTCTAACCAGTAAAGCGCCGCCTTGCGTTCAGGGCGGCGCTTTTTCAGGAGGCAGCATGAGCAACAACCCTGCACAACAGGCTGAAAGAACGGAATTTTTCAACGCGCACGCCACCGGGTGGGAGGCCCGCAACTATCCGCCGGAAAAACTCAGGCAGGTTGACCAGCTGGTTCAGGGACTGCCTCTGGCGCATGCCCGGGTTATTCTGGATGTGGGCTGCGGCGAAGGGGTACTACAGCCGTTTTTGCAAAAATATGCCGAGGCTGATGCGTCATTCCTGGCACTCGACCCTTCCGCAGCAATGCTCAAATGTCTTTCCGCGCGCTTTTCACATGTGCGTACATATCAGGCTGCAGCAGAATGCATGCCCCTGCCGGATGCCAGCGTGGACATGGTTATCTGTTTTTCGGCCTTTCCGCATGTGGCAGACAAAAAAGCCGCCGCTCGCGAATTTTATCGTGTTCTGCGCCCTGCTGGCCGGGCCTATGTGCTGCACATAGATGGCCGTGAAAAACTCAATCAGCTTCATGACAGCCACCACGCCGTTGAAGGCGATCATCTGCCCTGCCCCACGGGCATGCGCATCATCTTTTCCGAGGCTGGTTTTACGAACATTGAGGCCAGCGAAGGGCCAGACCACTTCCACTTTTGCGCTATAAAATAGCTGGGATACGCCATGAAAAAATTTTCCACCCTTCTGTGGCTTGCCCTGATCCTCATTCCCCTTTCCGCAACGGCGGCAGAACCGCTGCGCGTTGTGGCCGGAACTTCGCTTATTTCAGATATTGTTGCCGACCTCACTGATGGCAAAAGCGAAACGCTCACCCTGATTCAAGGTTCAAGTTGTCCCGGTCATGAGAATGCCAGCACCGGGGATTATGTTTTTGCCGCCAAGGCTAACCTGCTGCTCGTTCACCCGTTTCAGCGCCATCTGCAGCAGGTCGATGCCATGCTCCAGGCTGTGGGCAACCCTTTGCTTGCTATTGTTGAAGTAAGTCCGCGTGGCAGCTGGCTCATACCCGATATACAAAAGCAGGCCGTGCAGGAAATTGCAGCGGCGCTTGAAGGCGCGGCCCCAGAGCTTGCGCCGGTTGTCAGGCGGAGGACGCTGCAAAGGTTGCAAAAAATTGACGCCATTGCCGCAGAATGCCGCTCTGCGCTTGCTGCCACGCAGGGATTGCCTGTTATCGCCGCATACATGCAGGCAGAATTTGTAAAATGGGCGGGCTTTGACGTGATCCGCACCTTTGGCAGGGCTGAAGACGTTAACGCGCGCGGGTTGGCTGAGATTTTGAGCGCAGTCAAAGGCATCCCTGTGGCGGGTGTGGTGGATAATTATCAGAGTGGGCCAGACGCGGGGCTACCGCTGGCGCTGGAGCTTGGGGTGCCGCACGTGGTGCTTTCCAATTTTCCCGGCTCCAGCGACGACGCGCCGGACTATTTCAGCCTGTTGCGCCGTAACGTAGCACAATTGCAAACCATAAAGGCAAAGCCGTGAACCCGTGCCTGGCCGAACTGAGCAACGTCAGCGTTCACTACGGCAAGCGATGCATCCTGAACGGTATAAACCTGCGCGTCGAAAAGGGTGATTTCTGGACGCTCATCGGCCCCAACGGCGCGGGCAAGTCCACGCTGATGGGGCTTTTTAACGGGCTTACGCCACACAATGGCGGCACGGTGTATTTTAAAGGTAAAAGTATAAGATCAGACATGCTGGGCGAGGTACGCCGTCAGGTGGCGCATGTTTTTCAGGCTACCGACCTTGATCCCAAGATGCCGCTTTCTGTCTTTGCTTCCGTACTCAGCGGCACCTATGGGCGGCTGGGGCTTTTTCGCTGGCCGGGTAAAAAAGAAAAAAAACTTGCCATGCAATCACTTGAAGTCGTTGGCCTTGAGCACCTGGCCCAGCGGCCTATCGGACACCTTTCTGGCGGCGAAAGGCAACGGGTGGCGCTTGCCCGCGCCCTGGCGCAGGAGCCGGAACTGCTGCTGCTTGACGAACCCACAGCAGCGCTGGACTGGCGCGCGCAACGGGACATTTGCAATGCCGTTGCCACGCTGCGTGAAGCATTCAACCTCACCGTCATCATGGTGACGCATGACCTCAACGCAGTGTTTGCACTGGCCCAAAAGGTTGCCATGCTGCGGGCTGGCGGCATGCTCTGGCAGGGCGTGGCGCAGGATGCAGTCAATGCTGACCTCCTGAGCAGGCTGTATGATGTGCCCATTCAGATAGCGCACAGCGGCGAGCGCATGGCGGCCCTGTTTTAACCAGGCGGCCTGCATGACAAATAACTCCGGGTGAAATATGGATGACTTTTTTCAGTATGCCTTTTTGCAAAGGGCATTGCTTATGGCCTTGCTTGGCGGTTCTGTTTGCGGGGCAATGGGCGTCTTTGTGGTGTTGTGGCGCATGAGTCTGGTGGGAATGTGCGTTTCGCACGCCGCCTTTGCCGGGGCGCTGCTTGCTTTGTGGCTTGGCGCTCCACCGCTGGCCGGAGGGCTTGCGGCCAGCCTTGGGGCAGCCTCTGCGGTGGGGCCGCTTGCCGAAAAGCCCGGTTTCAGCCTTGATACTGCCATGGGTGTTGTTTTTTCGGTGGTCATGAGCCTGGCCATGCTGGCATTGGGCCTCATGCCCGGCGCACGGACAGAAGGCCTGAGCCTCATATGGGGGAGCCTGCTCACGGTCACCCTCTTTGACCTGCAACTCATGGCCGCAACGGCCTTGCTTCTGTTTGGATTTGTCTTTCTGTTTTTCAAAGAAATCGAGGCAATCATGGGGCAAAGGCACGCTGCGATGGCTGCGGGAATCCCCGTCAAGGGCATCCACTATGCCTGCCTCATTTTGATGGGACTGGTGGTAGCTTTTGCCCTCAAGGCAATCGGCGGCTTATTGATATATGCGCTCATTGTTACACCAGCAGCCACGGCACTGCAGATCACCTATCGCCTGAGCCGCATGTTTCTGCTGGCCGCCCTGTTCGGCGCGATGGCTTCCGTTGCGGGCCTGTGGCTTTCATTCCACTGGGCTGTGCCGCCGGGGGCCGTTATTGTGCTGGTGTCTTCCGCCTTACTGGTTGCAGCCATGGTCTTTTCGCCCAAGAAGGCATGCCGGATCGAACACGCATCCCCTGTGGAACAGAGCAATCAGGGCTGATCATTATGGCCCTTTAAGCACAAAAAGCATGGGAATACGCACCACACAGGGAATGGCCTTGCCCTCACGCTGGGCAGGCTTGAACGATGAAGACTGCACACAGGCCAGCGCCGCATCGGCAAAATCTTCATGATCAGCCAGTAACACGCGGGCGCGGAGCAGCTTGCCCTGCGTATCAAGATAGGCTTCCACAACCGCCTTTCCTTCAAGATTACGGCGCTGCGCAGCGCGGGGGTACCGCAATGGAGCCTGCCGTAAAAATCGCGGCCCGCCCTGAGCATTCCAGGGCATAACCTGCGGATGGGGGGAACCATCCCCCTGCACAGCGCCCGTGGCCTGCTCCATAGAACCAGAGCCGCTGCTGGCAGAGCCTTGACCGCCATCACCACCAGATTGAGCTGGCAGGCCGGTTTGTACAGACTGCCCAGCGGTTGTGGTTACCTGCTGGGGCTTTGGCAGGGCCGATTGCTCCTGCCTGTATTGCGAGGGCTGTGCCTTGTGGTTGACCGCAGGCCTTTCTGCTTGCTTCGGCTTAACAGCATGCTTTTTTACTGGAACTGCTTCCTCAACCTCTGTTTGCTCGGATTTTGCTGCCCTTTCTGCCATTGCCTGCGCAACTGGGACATCCTCAGTCATGCCGCCTGCAACTTGTGCATGCTGCCCCACATCCCCTGCCGATGAACTCCCCACACCTGCCAGACTGACCATCACTGCCCCGCCTGATTGAACCGGAAGATACCGGGGCAAGGCATAGGCTCCTGCCAGCAGGCATGTCGCAAGAACAACATGCAGAATGACGGAAAAACCCATCCCGCGTACAAACAGACGTTTGCTGCGTCGAGGCGGCGGACAATCAAGGGGCAACAAGGGACCCTCCAGAACAGTGCAGGTCAGGAATATATGAAACCAGACTGCAATTATGGCGCAACTGATGAACACGAACTTTTAAATCATAACACGAAGAGTAGTAGTACAAAAAAAATAAATATGCCACTACCACGCCTTGCGCCATCCCTCCCGATCCAAACCAGCTCAGGCTATTCGAAAATTATAATTTTTTATACTTAAAAATAAGCGTGTTAAATGTTTTAAAAACCAATTACTAGCTATGAACACTATATCTTACTTATTATTGCGTTACTATCTACTATTACCAACTGACTAAACAACTGCGAAATAACTATCTATAACCATCACAAATATAATACTATATTCAAATTACATTAAAATATTTAATACAAACAGTAACTTGATTGATATTCTCTTAACAACGTTATTGTCTTTTGCTTTAATTATGCTACTACGAACGTTAAATCCTTTGGCAAAATCGCAACGCATTTATTACATACAATTATTAGCTTACCACACAAATGATATAAGAACACAATCATAGCACCAGCAAACGAAATAAGATCAACGTTTTTAAGGAGGAAGCCACCATGCTTGCCGATCTCAAGATTGCCCGCAAACTCAGTCTTCTGCTCGTATTGCCCATGGCGACTTTTCTCTTTGTTGTTTCAGCAGAGAATATTCAGCGCTGGAAGACGATTGACCACCTTAAAGCCATAGAGCGCTCGCTGGTTGTCAGCCTTTCTGCTGGTGAACTTATCCATGAGCTGCAAAAAGAGCGTGGTTACACGGCTGGGTTCCTGGGCAGCAAGGGTAAAAAATTTGCTTCCGAACTGACGGAACAGACAGATAAATCCAACTCGGCCTATAAAAACTTTACTGCCGTGCTTGCTGGTGCGGATGGCCTGGAAAATGGCTCTCTTGTCAAAATATTTGCTCCACCCACGCAAAACTTTACAGATCTTTCCACCACCAGAGCCGCTGCAAAAGACGCCCGCATTGATGCCCTTCAGGCCATTGCAGCGTACAATAGCAGTATCAATGAACTGATCTCTGCTATATCTGAACTGAACGCCCGCGCCGATCTTGCCTTTACATCAATCATTCAGCTTTTGCACGGCAAGGAGATTGCCGGACAGGAGCGTGCCACGCTCAACGCCGCCTTCTCTGCCGGAACCTTCAGCAAGCAGCTTTATCGCGACTGGCTCTACAGGGTCAGCTCACAAAACACCTATCTGCGTTCGTTTGCGGAACTGGGCGGCAAGGCGGCGCTAAACCTGTTGCAAAGCAAAATGCAATCCGTTGATGAAGAAGTGACGCGATTCCGCGATACCGCCTACGCCAACCTTGAAAAATCCAGCCTGGAGGCTGATCCGCAGCAATGGTTTGCAGCGTCCACGCGCCGCATCGACAAGCTGATGGAAGTGGAAAAAGCATGGGGAGAACAACTGCTTGGAAACGCCCGCGATGAAGTGCGTTCAGCCCAAAAGGAACTGGCTATTGCGGTTTCAGGCGCACTTCTGGTGGCTTTTTTCACTGTTCTGCTGGGCTGGAGAATCTGCATCACCATCGGCAGGCCGGTACGCAGCACCCTGCGCTACGCCCAAGGCATCACGCAAGGGGATTTTGATTCTGTCCTGACTGTCAAACAGAATGACGAGATCGGCGGCCTTGCCGATGTGCTGCGCGAAATGGTCGCTCACCTGAAAGAACAGATTCAGGCGGCCCAAAAGCAACACACTATCGCTGAGGAGCGCGGCAAACTTGCGGAACAGTGCAGAATAACAGCCGAGCATGCTGAAAAGGAAGCAAATACAAGAGCCAGCACCCTTGCGACGGCTGTAGACAAGATTCATGGCGTTGTGGAATCGCTCAATTGCGCGCTCAACAACCTTGAGGAACAGGTGCGCATTTCTACACAAGGCGCAAGCAGCCAGTCCAACAGGCTTGATACCACAACCAGCGCCATGCAGGAAATGAGTACTACCGTCATTGAAGTTGCAAAAAATGCTGCGGATGCCGCTCAAACGGCAGAGAATTCACACACCAAGGCAAGCGAAGGCTCCACAGTTGTTGCAAATGTTATTTCTGCAATCGCTCAGGTGCAAGAGCAGTCCAACAAGATGAAGGTAGATATGGGCCTGCTCGGTCAGCAGGCAGAGGGCATTGGGCAAGTGCTCGATGTCATCAGTGATATTGCCGACCAGACCAACCTGTTAGCGCTCAATGCTGCCATTGAGGCTGCGCGCGCAGGCGATGCAGGGCGAGGTTTTGCCGTGGTCGCCGATGAAGTGCGCAAGCTGGCTGAAAAAACCATGACAGCGACCAAGGAGGTGGGAGAAGCCATCCATGCGGTTCAGGGCGGAACACGCAAACATATCTCGCATGTGGAGCAGTCCGCTGCAACCATTGAACAGGTCACGGTTCTGGCCCGGCAGTCTGGCGAAGCATTACAGGCGCTCGTGCAGCTGGCAAACGCCTCCACCATTCAGGCTCAGTCCATCGCCACAGCTTCTGAAGAACAGTCCGCCTCCAGCGAAACCATTCACAGCAGCCTTGAAGATATCAATCAGCTTGCCCTTAACACCGCAAACGCCATGGATCAGGCGACCTCGGTTCTCAACGAGCTGCGCACGCAGACCGACATTCTGGTCGGCGTTATGGCGGATTTAAACAGTTCCGGCATCAAGAAATCTGTTTTGATGTAAGGAGGTCAGCTAGAGTACATCTAAAATCTTGTACTTGCAACAGTATACAGGCGCAAGGAGTACTGATATTTATTAACTGTGTCGGGTATTATTCAACCACCCTGCAACCATGTTCTTCTCGAGGTACTTATGGCTCATCTCGAAACTACTGAACAAGCCTTGCGTAATCGTGGTGTCAGCCGTCGAGATTTCATGAAATTCTGTGCGCTCACAGCCGTTGCCATGGGCCTTGGCCCCGGAGCGGATCTGGCAATCGCACAGGCATTGTCAACCAAACCGCGTGTCCCCGTGCTCTGGATTAACGGTCTTTCCTGTTCTTGCTGCACTGAATCGTTTTTGCGCACAGCCCACCCGCTGGCGACAGACATTGTGCTCTCGATGATCACAATGGACTATCAGGACACCATCATGGCTGCCGCAGGCGATCAGGCCAATGAAGCCTATGAAGAGGCCATCAAAAAGTACAAGGGCCAGTATATTCTGGCGGTTGAAGGCAACGTGCCGCTCAACGGCCAGGGTATGTACTGCATTGATGCCGGCAAGCCCTTCTACGAAAAGCTCAAGGAAGGCGTGGAGCATGCCAAGGCCCTCGTGGCCTGGGGAACCTGCGCCTCGTGGGGCTGCGTACAGGCGGCCCACCCCAACCCAACGGGCGCTACCCCGCTGCACAAGCTGTTTCCCAACAAGCCGCAGCTCAAGGTTCCCGGCTGCCCGGCCATCCCTGAGGTCATGAGTTCAATCCTGACCTACATCATCACATACGACCGTCTTCCCACCCTTGATTCGCAGGGCAGGCCGGAAATGTTTTACGGCAAACGCGTACACGACCACTGCTACCGCAGGGCCCATTTTGACGCGGGCGAATATGTGGAGTCGTGGGACGATGCGGGCGCGCGCGCTGGCCTGTGCCTGTACAAGATGGGCTGCAAAGGCCCCACCACCTACAACGCCTGCCCTTCCACACGCTGGAACAACGGTGTCTCCTTTCCCATTCAGTCCGGGCATGGCTGCATTGGTTGCTCGGAACAGAACTTCTGGGATCAGGGCTCGTTTTATGACCGCATCACCACCATTCCGCATCTCGGCACCAACGCAACGGCTGAAACCGTGGGCGTGGCCGCTGTGGCGGGCGTGGCTGCGGGTGTTGCCGTGCATGGCGTTGCCAGTATGGTGCGCCACGCAGGTAGCAAGAACGCCAAGAACTCCTCCGACACCGACTCCAACAACTGAGGAAATACCCCATGGCATACGAATACACTACTTCTCAGGGTTATGCCGTTAAGGACTCGGGCCGCCGCGTGGTTGTAGACCCCGTTACCCGCATTGAAGGGCACCTGCGTTGCGAGGTGAACCTTGACGACAGCAACGTCATCACCAATGCGGTTTCGTGCGGCACCATTTTCAGAGGTATTGAAATCATCCTCAAAGGCCGTGATCCCCGCGATGCCTGGGCCTTTGTTGAACGCATCTGCGGCGTCTGCACGGGTACGCATGCCCTTTCCTCCGTGCATGCGGTGGAAGACGCGCTTGGCATACAAATACCAGACAACGCCAATATTATCCGTAATATCATGCACCTGTGCCTCATGTACCATGACCATCTGGTGCATCTGTATCATCTTGCCGGTCTCGACTGGGTGGACGTTGTGTCTGCCGCCAAGGCTGACCCCAAGGCGACTTCTGAGCTCTCGCACAAGCTTACCCCCTGGCCCAATTCTTCGCCGGGTTACTTCAAATCCATCAAGGATCGCCTCACCCGCGTGATTGAATCCGGTCAACTGGGCATTTTCACCAACGGCTATTGGGGGCACCCTGCCTACAAGCTGCCGCCCGAAGCCAACCTGCTTGTGGTGGCCCACTATCTGGAAGCCCTGGATTTCCAGAAAGACATGGTGCAGATACATACCATCTTTGGCGGCAAAAATCCGCACCCCAACTGGCTTGTGGGCGGCGTACCCTGCTCGCTGAACCTCGATGCGCACGGCGCTTCCGACGTTATCAATCAGGAACGTCTGGAACTGGTGCTGCAACTTATTGAGCGCTGCCGTGATTTTGCTCAACAGGTTGTCATACCTGACACTCTTGCGCTGGCCGCCTTCTACAAAGATTGGCTGAACATAGGCGGCGGGCTTTCCAAGCTTTCCGTGCTTGCTTACGGCGCAATCCCCGACATTGCCAATGACTACTCTGAAAAAAGTCTGCTGCTGCCCCCTGGGGCCATCATCAACGGCAACTTCAACGAAGTACTGCCTGTTGACCTGCGCAATCCTGAAGAAATTCAGGAATGCGTGTCCCACTCCTGGTACAAGCCCTACCCCGGCGGCAAAACTGGTCTGCACCCCTTTGACGGCATGACCGAACCCAACTACGCCCCCGGCCCCAATATCAAGGGCACGCCCACCGACCTCAAGCAGGTGGACGAGCGCGACAGATATTCGTGGATCAAAACGCCGCTCTGGCGCGGGCACCAGATGGAAGTTGGGCCGCTGGCGCGCCTGCTGGTGGGCTATGCCAGGAAGGACACCGAAATCAAGGGCCTCATTGACGAATTCCTTGGTCAGGCCAAGGCTCCGGTTTCTGTGCTGCAATCCACCCTTGGTCGCATTGCAGCCCGCTCGCTTGAGCTGGCATGGTCTGCCGACAAGATGCGCTACTTCTACGACAAGCTTGTGGCCAACCTCAAAAACGGCAACCGCGCAACAGCCAACACCAAGCTGTGGAAGCCCGAAAGCTGGCCCACCGGCACCCTGCGCGGCGTTGGCTTTACAGAAGCACCGCGCGGCGCTCTGGGGCACTGGGTCACCATCAAGGACAGGAAGATCGAGAACTACCAGTGCGTTGTTCCCACCACCTGGAATGGTGCGCCCCGCAGCCCCGATGGGCAACTCAGCGCCTACGAGGCCTCGCTCATGGGTACCAAGATGGCGGTTCCCAACCAGCCCCTTGAAATCCTGCGCACCCTGCACAGCTTTGACCCCTGCCTGGCCTGCTCCACGCACATCATTGGGCCGGACGGATCAGAACTCATATCGGTGCGGACAGACAACTGCTTCTAGCGTTCGGGCAATCCGAGACGCGGAATACAAGCCTTCCGCCGGGAGAACGTCATGAGCGAACAACATCTTCTGCCGCAACTGCCAATGGGCAAAAGCATATACGTTTATCAACTGCCCATACGCATCTGGCATTGGGTTATGGTTGCCTGTGTCATTGTGCTTATTGTCACTGGCTACATTATCGGCAAACCCTGGCTTTCCGTCACTGGTGAGCCGTACGACACATTTTACATGGGCTACACCCGCATGGCCCACTTTATTGCGGGCTTTGTACTGATTATTTCAACAGTACTGCGCTACATATACGGCCTTGTGTGGGGCAACCGCTTTTCACGCGAGCTTATCATCGTGCCGGTGTGGAGCAAGGACTGGTGGAACGACCTGTGGCAGGACGTGCGCTGGTATCTGTTCCTGAACAAGGAATGCGCCGCGCATGTGGGACATAACCCGCTGGCGCAGCTGGGCATGGGCACGGGCATGATCTTCATGCTTGTCATCATGCTCACGGGTCTTGGCATGTACGCGCAGGACAGCCACGTGCCGTTTATCCGCTTTTTCGCCTTTGTGCAGGACTGGATAAACAACTGGTTTGGCGGCAACGGGCAGATGACCCGCAGCTTGCACCGACTGGGCATGCTGCTGCTCATTACCTTTGTGACCGTGCACCTGTACATGGTCATACGCGAAGAAATCATGGGTAAGACCACCCTGGTTTCGTCCATGTTCAGCGGATTCCGCGAACGCCGCAAGCCATAACCTGAGGTAGCCTGAGAGTAGCGTGAGGCGGCCCATCCGGGCCGCCAAACAGATAACAAAACACGCCCGCGTGGCTTGGCCGCCAAAGGCGGCACTTCTGCCGCAAAGGTGTATGGAAATCTCATGGAACAGATCGTCATTCTTGGTCTTGGCAATATTCTGTACGGCGATGAAGGCTTTGGCGTACTTTTGGCGCAGCGGCTTTACGCCCATTGGGATTTTCCTGAAAACGTGGAAGTCGTGGACGGCGGCACCCAGGGGCAAACCCTGCTGACCTTTGTGGAAAGGGCTGACAAGCTGCTGGTGCTGGATGCGGTAGATTTTGGGCTGGAACCAGGCGAACTGTTGCTGCGCGACAACGTGCCGGCATACCTGACAGCGCAAAAGATCGGCCCGCACCAGAACAGCTTTTCGGAAGTGATGGGTCTTGCCGCCCTGCGCGGCACAGCCCCGGAGCACTGCGCCCTCATTGGCGTGCAACCGGCAGCCATGACCCTGGCAGCCCCCCTGTCCACTCCGGTCAGCGAAAGTTTTGAAGCAGCGCAAAACATTGCGCTGGATGTGCTGCGGCAATGGGGCATTGACCCGCAGTTGCGGGCGCAGCCGCGCCATCTTTCCGCAGCTGTGCTCGACAGCCTTGTTCAGGGTTGCGTGTAGGGCGCACAAAACAGCAATGCCGAGGGTATGGCAAACGCGTAACAAACGGATTGTCTGACTGCCCGGCAAAACGTGCCCTGACAAATTTGTAACAACCTGTTCTATCAACCAGAAGACACGCGGGCTAATTAACGCAAGCCCGCGTGTCTTTTATTTTTTACCTGCAAGGGGTATGGTCTGCGCCATCACAAATGCGGAGGAAACATGGCTCGGATCAACATATACACGCAGCAGATCACGGTTGGACAGGATGATATTGACATGCAGCGCCGCGTCAGCAACCTGCGCTTTGTGGCCTGGATGCAGGATGTGGCGGTTGCGCATTCTGCCGTTTGCGGTTGGCCCATGGAGCGGTACGAAAGCATCGGGCAAGGCTGGGTGGTGCGCCAGCACACCATCACCTACAAGCGCCCGGCCTTTCTGGGTGATGTGATTACAGCCGCTACATGGATTGCATCCTACGCTTCGCGCCGCAGCCTGCGCCGCTATGCTTTTTGGAACGCAAAGGAAAAAGCCCTGCTTGCCGAGGCAGAAACACAGTGGGTCTTCATTGATATGACCAGCGGAAAACCAGTCAGTGTGCCTGTCGAGCTACAGGAGTCTTTTCCCATAGTAGACGAAGATGCACCGGGTGTATTCCGGCGCTTGTGCGTGTAGCCTTAGTCCATATAAGCACAAAAGGCCGTGGAGTTAAACCCCACGGCCTTTTTGTTGAGTCGTGATCAGCTTACTTAAAGAGTTCCTTTTCCTGTACCTTGCGGTCAATGCGGTCTTCAACTTCCACGCCCTTGGGCGCGGTAAAGGTGAAGTCCGATTCTTTCAGCGAGGTGTCGGGCTTGAACTGCGTAAAGCGCACGTCATTGGAATTGCCGTAAAAGTCAATGATGCTCGCCCTGCGGATATAGCCGGTGGAAGGCTCAACCCACAAAAGGGCTTCAACCATCTGCGGAGCGGGTTCCTTGGGGTAAAGGTGCAGTTTGGCGAGGCCATTTTCCTGCCCGGCTTCCTTGACGTCAAAATCCTTGGTCAGTGCTGCCTGCCCGGTGATGACCTGAATAATGGTGCGTGAATCGCGCACAAGCTCCAGGGGGTAGCGGTAGGCAATTTCTTCATCAGCAAGATAATCCCAAATTTCCTTATGTGTGACCACAAGGGTTTCTTCATGGGGTTTATCTGTCTGCCAGCGGATAAGCAGGGGCTTCTGGAACAGCAGGTTGCCCTGCCGTTTCTCCACCGAGCCGCTTTCCTTGTGGGTCAGCGTTTGCTCAAACGTGGCGGAAAACGTGCGCAGCTTTTCATACCGCGCCTGGATGGTCGCCGCTATATCCGCAGCCTGCGCGGCTGAAGCCACAAGAAGAACAAGCCCGGCCGCCAGGGCCAGCATGCCATTTATGCGCATAACACCTCCACGGCATAAGCCGCCAGTTGTGCTGTTTGATTTATTTGACCACAGCGCGCGGCTTGCTGCCGTCTGCCGGGCCGATGATACCGTCGTGCTCAAGCTGTTCAACCAGGCGCGCTGCGCGGTTGAAACCAATCTTGAAGCGGCGCTGTACCAGAGATATGGATGCACGCCCCTGCTCACTCACAAAGGCCTGCACTTCGCCGTACAGGGGATCCTGCGCGGCATCGCCGCCTCCGCCGCTACCGCCGCCGCTCACGGAGTCCAGCCCCCACTGGGCAAAGTCCACTTTATAGGAGGGGCTGAGCTGCCGCTTCCAGTAGCCCACTACGCCCTGCACTTCTTCATCGCTGAGGAAGGGGCCGTGCAAACGCTGCAAACGCCCGCCGCTAGGTTTGAAGAGCATGTCGCCACGGCCAAGCAGATGTTCTGCGCCCACCTGATCAAGGATGGTGCGCGAATCGTGCTTGGACGTAACCTGAAAGGATATGCGGCACGGAAAGTTCGCCTTGATAAGCCCTGTCACCACGTCCACGCTGGGGCGCTGAGTGGCAAGGATCATATGAATACCGGCGGCGCGGGCCAACTGCGCAAGGCGCACAATGCTGGTTTCCACCTCGCGGGCGGCGGTCATCATGAGGTCTGCCAGTTCGTCAATGACAACAACAAGATATGGCAGAGGCTCAAGGTCTGCAAAATCCGGCGGCAGATCATTTTTGCAGGCGGCCAGCTTCTGGTTGAACCCGGCCACGTTGCGCACACCAAGGCGCGCCATTGCTTCGTAACGGCGATCCATTTCGTGCACGGCCCAATCAAGGGCGTTTTTGGCCTCGTTCATTTCCGTGACAACAGGATGCACCAGATGTGGTTCATCCGCGTACACAGCCATTTCAATGCGCTTGGGATCAACCAGCAACAACTGCATGTCTTTGGGCTGGGTGCGGTACAGCAGGCTGATAAGAATGCCGTTGAGGCAGACGCTCTTGCCCGCGCCCGTAGCGCCAGCCACAAGCAGATGCGGCATACGCGTGAGGTCTGCCATGACAGGCTTGCCCGCAATGTCCTTGCCCAGAATCATGGTCAGGGGGCCACAACCCTTGCGGAAAGGCTCAGAAGCGGCAAGCTCCCTGAAATTGACGGTTTCGCGGTTGTCGTTGGGTATTTCAATACCCACCGTATCCGTACCGGGAATGGGCGCCTGAATACGCACGGCAACGGCCTTGAGGGCCAAGGCCAGGTCATCGCTGAGGTTGGCTATGCGGCTCACGCGGATGCCGGGGGCCGGGCGTACCTCATACATGGTGACCACAGGCCCGGGCGTGACATGCACAAGCTCGCTCTGGATGTCAAAATCCTTGAGGCAGGCAATAAGGGCCTTGCCCCGCGCCTCGCGGTCTTCCTTATTATTGTTGCCAGGCACTTTGACAGGCGGGGCCAACAGCTCAAGCCCCGGCAGCGGAATGGCGGCCTTGCGGCCTGTCATGCCAGAAAGCAGCCCGGTCAGGCCACCCTGCTTTTTGGGAGCTTCAGCAACAGGGACGGCAGCACTTGCAGCCTTGCCGCCAGTGTTCGGGACAGAAGCGGCGGGTGAAGCAGCATGCGCCGCGTCATCCTGAGCCAAATCATGGGCCGCATCATTTACAAGATCATGGGCCGGGGCATTGCCCCCCTGCTCGTCAGCATAGGCCGCGCCAGCAGAAGCAGCAGGCGAAATGGGCATACCGTTGATGTCTACCGCCACGGCAAAAGGATCGTCAGCATCTACTTGTGCTGCCGGGCATGGTGCCGCTGGCTCATTTGCCTGCAAACGGGCCGCCTTGGTTTTTTGTTCTTCAAAAACATCAGGCAGCGAGTCAGCCGTGGGTTGAATGTTGCCAAGGCGGTCGCGCCAGCGCTTCCAGAATTCCATGGACGGCAGGCGCAGATCAAGCAACGACCAACGCCGCTTGCCTTCTTCGCCTTCTGCGGGGCTTTCTGCAACAACAGGCCCGGTTGCGTTGCCCGCACGGGCGGCAAGCCGCGCCTGCGCCCAGTGCAGCACACGTGCCGCCACATTGAACCATGAGATATTGCCCGCAAGTTGCATACCCACAAGCGCAACAAATATCCACACCAGGGCAGAACCGCCCGGGCTCAGATACCGGCTGGCGTTGAGGTGCAGGGCATTGCCCACCATACCTCCGCCCCACATGTCGCCAAGGGTGATATCTGAAGCGGAACCTATGACAAGCAGGCAGACGGTGAGCAAAAAGAAGCCAAGCCAGCGCGACCAGTGCAGGCTGTACGAAGGAGAAACGTAGGCCGCCCCCAACGCACCGAAAACCAGTGGGCAGAGATAGGCGGCCACGCCAAACACATCGTTAAGAAAACCTGCAGTGTACGCGCCGAAAAGGCCAGCCTTGTTCTTTACCTTGACAACACCGCTGACCACATGGTTAAGGCTGGGGTCGTTGGCGTCAAAACTGAGCAGGCTGAGCAAAAGCAACAGCGCCCAGAAGATAAGAAAAAGGCCAAGAAGCTCGCGGCTGAATTTATGGGCGTCCGTAGGGCTACCCTCCCGAACCGGTCATCATTCCCGGCCCAGGTATTCCTTGGTGCGCGTGTCAACCTTGATGCGATCGCCTTCGTTGACAAAAATGGGCACCTGAACCGAAATACCGGTTTCAAGCTTGGCAGCCTTGGTGACGTTGCTGACGGTGTCGCCCTTGGCGCCCGGCTCGGTTTCAACAACCGCAAGCACGAGGCTCAGCGGGATGTCGATATCAAGGGGGCTGCCCTTGTACAGCAGCACGCGGCATTCCTGACCGTCCTTAAGAAAGCCTTCCTTGCCATCCGTGGTGGTGATGTGCATCTGGAGCTGTTCGTAGGTGGTCATATCCATGAAGATAAGGTCGTCGTCCTGACGATACAGAAACTGCATGTCGCGGGTTTCCAGATCGGGCTTGTTGACCTTTTCACCGGAACGGAAGGTTATATCCTGCATGCGACCAGTAAGGATGTTGCGCAGCTTGGTACGGACCATAGCGCCACCCTTGCCGGGCTTGAAATGCTGAAAATCAACGATTTCGTAAGGGGTGCCTTCGACTTCGATCTTCAGACCCTTGCGAAAGTCTGTGGTAGAATACATTTGTCCTCCTAACATGTCGCCGCAAAATGGCGCAAACGGGCGTAAGGCCGATCATTTGCCAACTGCGGCAAGAGCGGCTACCTTATACGAAGTTGGCTGAAAATGTCAGCCCTGAATTGAAAATATTTGCTGAAAGATGCTTGCTTGTCAAGACACAAAGTTAAAGTATTACATGAGGTTTATCATGAATCCCGTTCTTACCCTTGAAACTACAGCCTATACTCTTGAGCAGCTCATATCACTGCCCGAGGCGCAGATAGCCCTTGCGGGGCGCTCCAATGTGGGTAAATCATCGCTTATCAACGCGCTGGCTGGCCGCAAAAAACTGGCAAAAGTCAGCTCCACGCCCGGCAAAACCCGCTCGGTGAATTATTACCGCGTGACACCCCATGACTTTTATCTCGTTGACCTGCCGGGTTACGGCTATGCCCGCGCAAGCCATACGGAGCGCGAAAAATGGGCGCGCCTGCTTGAGCGGTATCTGGTGGAATGCGCAAGCCTCAAGGCCTTGGCCCTGTTGCTCGACAGCCGACTTGAACCCCAGAAGCTCGACAAAAATCTGGCGTCCTTTGCCCGCACCAACGGCCTGAATATTGTGCCCGTGCTGACCAAGGCAGACAAGTGCAGTCAGAGGGAACGCGCCAACCGCCAGAATGAATGGCAAGAACTGCTCGGAACCCGGCCCCTCGTCACGTCTTCCAGCAACCGTTACGGCATTGATAACCTCTGGCGCGCTCTCGTTGAAACAGCGGTTCCCCAGCGCGTGGCCCCCGGCACACTTGATGCCGCTGACGCGGAATCTGAGCCCCAGAGTGGTACTATTCCTGAGCAGGAGCCGCAGGGACAGGCTTAAAGCCAGAAATGATTCACAGCAGGAATATCTGTGGACTTCGCTTTTTTGCGTACAGAACGCAATCTCCAAAAAGCAAAAGGATTACGGCGCTGATCACACAGCGCCGTAATCAGGACTCAGATCGGCAACTTGTTGCACTGCCTGTAGCTGGGCGCGGTGATTTCCAAAGCCACCTGCAGGCAAATGCGCTGAGGCTGTTATGCCGCAGGGGTATTTGACACAACTGCCGGTTCCATATGGATGCTCAGTCGCCCCAGTTGGGGCACTGCGGCACGAATGCGCTTTTCAAGGCGCGTACAGACGTTGTGCGCCTCCTCCACAGACAGCCCCACACTCACATTACAGTGGAATGAAATGCAGACCCCCTGCTCTGGCAGCACATAGGTAGAAAATTTGTGCGGCATCGCCGCCAGAGGCTCATTTTCCACTGCTGCCTTGATTTCACGCCAGGCCATCTCTGAAAAAGGCACAGAAACCGAAGCGCCCGGCTCAAGCGCGGCGCCTGGGGCCTTGGGTTCCATGTGACTGACGATTTCAACACCTGGCAAGGCCTCCCGCAGTGTGTCTTCAAAAGCCTTGACCCGCGCATACGCCCGGTCAAAGGGCATCTGACCCGGCAGTTCAACATGCAGCTCAATATGACAGGCGCTGTCTGCGCTCAAAATATGCACATCATGAACTGCAAGCCCATGCTCAGATGCGGCAACCTGCACCAGGGCAAAGGGATTGTTTTCATCAATGCGGCACGATTTGCGAGGCTCAACATGCACGGTCACGTCCGCACCGGGCAAAACGCCAGCAACAGCTTCCTCAGCCTCATGCGCAAGGCGATGTCCATCGCTGACCTTCAGCCCCGGCGCAACGCCCACAGTCAAATCCACAAAGCTTTGCGGCCCGCTGGTGCGCACACGTACCCGCGTGACTTCGGAAATGCCCGCGATTTTTTGCACAGCCACCACAATGGCTTCGCTCGCCTGTGATGAGCCAGAATCCATCAGCATATTCACGGCATCCGAGGCCATGTGCATGCTTGCCCGAAAAATAATCGCAGCCACAAGCAGAGCCGCCACCGTATCTGCCTGCGAAAGTACGCGGCTTATGGGTTCGGGCAGTTGCAGAGCCTGTGCAAGCCATACAGCCAGCACACCCACAAGCACCACGGCAGAAGAAAGAATATCTGTGGAAAAATGCAGGGCATCAGCTTCTAGGGCCTGACTGTTGAAGTCTTTGGCAACCCGCCGCAAAACACGGACCCGGTTGATGTCAATGGCCATGGAAATCGCCATGACGCCAACACCCCAAAGCGAAGGCACAACAGGGCTTGAGCCTGAAGCGAGGCGCTGAACGCCCTCGTACACCACCCACACGCAGGTGGCGAACAAAAGCACCGTCTGCGCAAGAGCCGAGAGGTTTTCGGCCTTGCCATGCCCGTAAGGATGCCGCGAATCTGCAGGCTTGGCTGAAATTTTCACCGCAGCAAGGGTAAGGGCAGCCGCCAGCAGATCAAGCCCGCTGTGCAATGCTTCAGACAATATGCCAAGGCTGTTGGTATACAGGCCAACCGCAAGTTTGATGCTGGTAAGCCCCAGTGCCGCGAGCAGCGACAACATGGCTGCGCGGCTTTTTTCGCTAGCGCCGTTATCCATGACGTTCATAGCACGTTTCCTGCAGAAGGATTAAATATACGGAATTTACAGAGGTTGGCGCGAGAGAGGCGCTGATTGCAAGCGTAGTTAGAAAAATGTGTGGGGTTTATGTGACACAAACCGGCTGTTTTTTGCAAAACAGCCGGTTTGTAGTAATCTGACAACCTTCAGGAATAACCTTTACGGATTGTTACAGCCAGGTAAACCACCGCTTCCAGCTGCCTTCACGCTTTTCACGGACTTCCTGCGACTGCGCCTCACGATAGTTGTGGTAAGCAGCGAGGCTCTTTTCCTTGGCATGGTCGGCAACTTCAGGCACGTCCTTGAAGTTTTTCATAATGTATTCGTAACGATGCCAGGCCGGACCGTACTTTTTCATGTGCCAGAACACGTCTGCAATATACAGTTCGTGTTCGGCCATGAGCTGACGGCACGTGCGCATGTGTTCTTCCGCGCTCTTGGAATACGGAGAGTCGGGGAAGGTCTGACGCAAGCGGTCAAAGTAGTCGTAAGCTTCCTTGAGTTCTGTGGTGGCCCTGTCAATGGAGCGGAACTGCTTCATGAGCGACATGCCCGTCTGGTACAGAACATAGGGGATAGCTTCGTGGCGAGGATGCAGCGACTCGAAATCCTTGTAGGTTTCGGCAGCAAGCTCATATTCCTCGTCAAGGAAGTAGGCATCTGCAAGCGACAGTTCCGCATCAACCGTGTACGGGCTAAAGGGATACGTATCGCGAAGTTTGTTGTACAGCTCCACGGCGCGCACGTAGTTTTTCTCACTCATGGCGTCATTGGCGGCTTCAAAAACCTCCTGGGCGGTGTCTTCCGCCGGCGGCAGGTAGATCATATCAATGATGCCGCAACCGGAAACCGCAAACATGCTTATGACAAGCAAAATGGAGCGAAGCAGTTTTTTATGCATGGAGCTGTTCCAAAAATACAAACGCCGCCTGCGCGGCAGTTGCGCCGTCACCGGCGGCAGTGATTACCTGACGACAAAGCTTGGAGCGAATATCACCGGCTGCGAAAACGCCCGGAATGCTGGTGCGCATTTCCGTATCGGTGATAATGAAACCTTGCGCGTCACGTACGACCTCTGCGGGCAAAAAGCCGGTGGAGGGTTCATAGCCCACGTAGACGAAAAGCCCGTCTACGGGCAAATGACGTTCCTCTCCGGTCTTCAGTTCCTTAACCGTCAGACCTGTCAGCTCGTTTTCGCCGTGTAAACGGCTCACAACGCTGCTGCGCAGGATCTCGATCTTGTCGCCATAGGCGTCAAGCTTATCCTGATAAATCTTGTGCCCGCGGAATTCATCGCGGCGATGGATAAGATAGAGCTTTCCCACAATCTTTGCAAGATAAAGCGACTCTTCCAACGCCGAATTACCACCGCCTACAACCGCCACGGTCTGATTGCGAAAGAAATTGCCGTCGCAGATGGCGCAATAGGAAACGCCATGGCCGCGCAGCCGGTCTTCGCCCTCAAGTCCGAGCGGCTTGTGGTGCGCTCCGGAACAAACAATGACCGTCTTGCCGATATAATCCACGCCTCCGGCGCGAACAGCAAAACGACCCGCCGAACCGGTTACGGATTCAACAGCCGCAGCTGGCCGATCAACATCAAGACCGGTCAAATGCGCTTCAAAAAGATCCGCCAGCTCATAACCCTTGATGCCCTTGGGAAAACCGGGATAGTTTTCCATGGCCTCAGTCTGCAAAATCTGGCCACCCGCTGCCAGTTGCTCGGGCATAAGCACCGAGCAACCAGAGCGGGCCAGATACATTGCTGCCGTAATGCCAGCGGGGCCGCTGCCTATGACTACGGCATCATATTCTTTCATGCCAGAGCCTTTGTATCGATAAGGTCTTTCAGGGCAGCCTTGGTCACAGCACCTGTGATCTGCTCTACCGTTTCACCCTTTTTGAAAAGGACAAGAGTCGGGATAGCGCGGATGCCAAACTTGGTGGGCGTGGCCGGATTTTCGTCCACGTTCATTTTTACGACACGCACCTTGCCGTCATACTCAGTGGCCAGTTCATCAATGATGGGGCCAACAGCGCGGCAAGGACCGCACCAGGGAGCCCAAAAATCGAGCAGAACCGGAAGATCGGACTTGAGCACAACGCTTTCAAAGGTGGCGTCAGTGACCTGTTCAGCCATAACTATCTCCTTACGTTGCTTTGTATCGCTCCACGGCCACTATTGGCCTGTGACGCGAACAGAAGCGCATTTAAAGTGTATGCTTCTGTATTGACTAAGAGTAGATACCAATGTGCTCTCTGTCAAGACAATCTCTTGTTTTGCATGGTCTCTTGACACTTTCAGCACAAGCTGCACAACATGTCATCGGGTATGATTTTGCCACGGGGTATGGTTTCCATACGCAAATCATGACTGAAACCCCGTGCGCCCAAGAGCCAGCCAGCATGGGCAATCATTGCGGCATTATCGGTACATAACAGGGGGCCGGGAATATAAGCCTGGCCTCCCCTGCCTTGCATGAGCAGTTCAATCCGTTCACGCAGCAGTGAATTGCAGGCTACCCCACCAGCCATCAGCAGTGTTGTAACACCGGGGTTGCGGTCAAGTGCCCGAGCCACCTTGGCGCACAAGGTATCTACAACAGCCAGATTGAATGAAGCGCAATAATCTTTAAGCGCTTGAGGCGCATGGGCAATATCTGTCAGCGGACGAGGCCACTCCTGCCCCGCCAACTGATGCGCGGCAAGACCTGTTGCGGCGGTCTTGAGACCGCTGAAGCTGAAATCCAGATTGTCATTATCAAGATAAGGCCGGGGAAACATGGTTGGCGTGGCATGCCCTGCCCTGGCCAAAGCATCCATAAGCTTGCCGCCAGGATAAGCCAGACCCAGAAATTTGCCAACCTTGTCAAACGCTTCACCAGCTGCGTCATCAAGAGTGCGCCCAAGGAGGCGGCAATCCCAAGGCGATTCAAGCCGATAGATATGCGTGTGCCCGCCCGATACCAGCAGACCAAGGGCTGGAAAAAGCAATTTCTGCTCCAGCCCTACTGCCAGAAGGTGCGCATGCAGGTGGTTGACCCCAAGAAAGGGTTTGCCAAGGCCAAGGGCCAGCCCTTTGGCAAAGGCAACGCCCACCAGCAGACTGCCAAGCAGGCCAGGGCCGCGCGCTGCTGCCACAAGATCAATATCAGAATTGGCCCTGCCGCTGCGCCGCATCAGTTCGTCAAACAACGCGCCCACAAAGCGGTAATGCTCGCGCGAGGCAAGTTCCGGCACCACACCGCCAAACAGGGCATGCACATCGGCCTGGCTTGCAAGCACGGCATCCACAAGCCGCCCGTCTTCAACCAGCGCCAATGCGGTTTCGTCGCAAGAACTTTCAATTCCCAAACACAACATGCGGTTCGCCATTTACGGTCAAAGGCCGGTACAATAAGGCAGCCGCCGCAAACACGCGGGGGCTGCCGCAAAAGCTATCTGCCCGCGTGACGGGCATAGATTTTTTCCACAGCCTCAACATCCAGCGTCGAGCCTATGTACAGGGGGGTGCGCGCATGGAGCTTGTCCGGCACCCTTTCAAGAATGCGTCCGTGCCCGTCGCTCGCCTTGCCGCCAGCCTGCTCTGCAAGAAAAGCCAAGGGGTTGGCCTCGCACATCAGGCGCAGTTTGCCATTGGGCTTGTTGGCATCGGGCGGATACATGTAAATACCGCCGTTGATGAGCGTGCGGTGAAAGTCGGCCACCAGCGCGCCCACATAGCGTGAAGAATAGGGTTTGCCGTCCGAAGTTTCGCAACCGTGGAACCAGTTGACGGCATCGCGGGCTGGCGCATCCCATTTTTTCCAGTTGCCTTCATTGACTGAATAAATGTGTCCCTGCTCGGGAATGCGCATATCAGGGTGAGACAGCAAAAATTCGCCCACACCAGGATCTAGGGTAAAGCCGTGCACGCCCTGCCCTGTGCTGAGAACCAGCATGGTGGAAGGGCCATACAGAATATACCCAGCCGCTACCTGCTTGATGCCGGGTTGCAGCACTTCATCCAGCGCAACCTCCCCGGTATGTCCTTCAGGCCTGCGCAAAATGGAAAATATGGTGCCAACATTAATATTCACATCAATATTTGATGAGCCGTCCAGTGGATCAAAAATCAGAATATAGTCTCCGCGCGGGAATTCCTTGCTCACCCGGATAAGTTCTGCTTCTTCTTCCGACCCCATCGCGCAGAGAGCGCCGCAACGCTCCATGCGATAAAGCAGGATGCGGTTGGCGATGGAATCCATCTTCTGCACATCTTCACCCTGAACATTCACTTCGCCCGTGCCGCCGAGGATATCAAGCAGGCCAGCCTTGGCGATACGACGGGAAATGCTTTTTCCCGAAAGGATCAGGTCGTACAGAAGACCAGTAAACTGGCCCGTTGCCTGGGGGCTACGCTTCTGATGCAGCAGCAGGTGTTCCGTAACCGTGATGTCAGCCATTGGGGGCTCCTTACAACATCCAGAAAATTGAGAGGAACAATTGAGCCTTTACGCCTGAAAGGGAAAACCCGCCAAGTTAGCAAAAAACTTTACGAATCTTCCACCGCAACAAAATTGCAAGACAAAACTGGTTGCCAGCGTGCGGACTTTTCAGGTTGCACATCTTCCAAAATACTTGCGCCGCCTCGGGGCGGCGCAAGTTTAATCCAGAATGCGTCAGTTCCGTGGCCCGAAGGGGCTTGGCCGCCCGCCAGGCAGAGCTGCTGGCGCTTCGCCAGCCGGGGCTGCGGAATCAGGCTTGGCGGCTGCCGGGGCAGCATCTGGCGCAGCAGCCGGGGCATCGGTCTTGGCGCGGCCTGCGCTGCCAGTGTCAGCAGGCTTTGCAGCGTCATCGCCGTCCTTGGGGCCAAAGGGGCTGGGGCGCCCGCCAGGCAAGGTAGCGGCATCGTCATCAGGCGCTATGCCCAGACCGACAGGCGGCTTTTCCTTGCCCTTGGGTGCAGAGGCGCTGGGTGCGCGGTCAACAGAGGCATTTTCACCTGCAAGTTGACGTTCCTGCACCTTCCGGCGTTCGGCATTTTTACGCTTGAGCAACATGCTGTCCTTGCTGCCGGGCTGAATGTCCGCCCCGCCAGCAGGCTTGGCAGAAGGCTGATCAGCCGTGGCAGTGGCCTGTTCAGGCGTAACGTCCACGTTCAGGCCTTCTTCAAAGCGGTTTTTGTTCTTGCGCACTTCGTGAGGCGGCGGGGTAAGCTTGGGGCGATCCTTGGGGAAGAACGCAAGCCCCTGCTCCACACTGCCATTGCCCTGAGGGAAATTGCCCGACTCGGCCACGGCAAAGACCAGAGGCACATTACCCAGGAAGCGCACATTATAGTAGAAGGTTCCGTTCACATTGGTGCAGGTGCCGGAAGTACTCTTTGCAGTCACTTCGTCCCAGTTCACGCCAGCAAGCGGAGTAGAGGCAAAATCATACTTTCCGGGCCACAGTAAGGCCTGCGGCGAAAGAATGACAACGTCCTGCGGCGTCTGGGAGTATTGCATGAGCGAACGCATGTCGAAGTTGGTAACAACAACACCAAGAAATTCCGTTCCATCATAGAGCGGCGAAGCAAGCAGAATTTCAGGCCCAAAAGAGGAGTTCTGGACGTCTGCGCGCAGGGCGCGCGTGCTCTGCTTTTTGTCTTCATAAAGCAGCGGAATGAAATCCAGCGGCTTCATGGGATTGGCAGGTTCCTGTCCAAGAATGGTGCCGTCGTACTTTACCCCGGCAAACCCACTGACCCAGGGGAAAGAGGTAAGGAAGGAAGCAAGCCACTCGCGCGTCGGCGGTTTGTCGGCATTGAGCATGGTCCGCTCAAGGCGGGTCAGCTCAACGTCAATACCCATCATGCTGTGCGTGAGGGAAAGCGCCTGGGGCGAAAGATTGCCCTTTTCTTCAAAATCCACGGTGGCCGGGGGGCTCACATAGGTGTTCCACAACGACTTTGTGGATTTCCAGACGTTCTTGGTGGGCTGGTATGAACTGCAACCCGTTACAAGAGATGCAGCAAATGCCAGCAAAAAGAAATAACGCACATATGATTTCAACACAGTGTTCTCCCTCATTAACTGTGCGCCCTGGCTTCGACACGTTCAGCCAAAGCTTCAAGCATGCTTATCAGCTTGTCCTTACCGCTGGCATGTTCTGCCGTTACAGCGGGTTGGACAGGATCTACCGTCTGGGCGTTGCCCAGTCGCGCAGTCAACGTAGTAATGCGCTGACGCAAATCAGCGCTTTCTTCCGGATGTACCGCTGCAGCAGCAAGCTCATGGTAAATATCAAGTGCCCCCTTGATGTCACCCTGTTCTGCCAGCACTTCGGCCATTGAGCGGGTACGCAGCGAAAAACGCTCCTCCCCATCATCTGCATCGTCTACAACAACAGCTTCGGACTGTGTGACAGGGGCAGCATATGTGGCATATGCATCTGCACCGCGAGCCAGCATGGAAGGAGTGCCTTCCGGTTCTGCTGGCAGGGCCTCATCGTCCGCCATGGCAAGATCAGGATCAAAATCAATGGGATCGTGAGCGTCAACGCCATCAACATGAACATCAACATCAAGCGGGGCATCCGCTTCATGCATGGAAGTTGCCGGGCCGGGAGCGGCTGCCAGGACAGGAGCGGCAACAAAGTACTCAGCCGCCTCTGCCACGGGCGCTACGGCCCCGGTTGCTGCATGGTGTGCAGACGTTGATGCCGCTGCAAATGCCACCTCATGTACGGATGAATCAGCAGCAGGGATGGCAGCCTCAGAACGCGCCTGCAAACTAACCCCAGCGCCCGCAGTGGCTCCAGCTCCTGACAGAGAGGCCAACCCCTGGTTGATGACCTCGTGCAATGATACCGGCCCCTTTGAAAAATTGAGGGCCAGGAAACGCAGCACGGCGGCAGTATCAGGCGCATCACCAGCAGCATTGATGCAGGCAGCCCATGCCTGCCAAAAGCCTGCATAGGTAGAAAACATTTTTGTCAGCCTGCCCACCTGCTTTTCGCAGGCCTCGAGCCGATTGGCGGTGTGCAGCAACTCTATGAGAAAAAGCCTGGCTTCAAGAAATTCCTCGTGCCGGGCAAGCCCCTGCTCCAGAATTTCAACGGCTTCATCTGTGCGACCAGCTTCGGAAAGCAGACGCGCCAGAGGGAAAAAGACCTTGGAATTGGGCTCAAGCTCCAGGACTTCTTTATACCATTCAATTTTTTCCGTCATGGTTTCTGCTCCCGCCCCGTTTTCGCCACCTCACCAAAAAGATAGAGCACCTCATTATCGCGAATATAGTGGAGGCGCTGACGAATGACTTTTTCCATATACTGGCTGTCGGACTGCAAAAGGCGAATTTCACGGCTCAGAGAGAGGTTTTCCGCATCAAGGCTTGCAATCTGCTTTTCAAGCTCGGCGTACTGGTGCTTGAGCTCACGGTACTCAATAAGGCCGGTGGGCCCCCAGACCATGCGGGCAAAAAACACCACATTGACAAGGCCCAGCACAACCAGAATGAAGGTACGCCAAAACATTATTGCAACAGCCGTTGTGGTTGAGAACCGTTACCCGCTGAAAGACGCAGTTCCGCCAAAAAAGTGGCCGTGGCTTTTTCAAGCCGCGTAACGTCTTCTTCCGCAAGGTTCATCTGGTCTACCTGATGCAGATAATCCTTGAGGGTATTCAGTTCCTGATCAAAGTGACGGCCCCAGACCCCGGCGCGCATGTCGGGCTCCAGCTCCAGAATGGTCTGGATGCAGTTTTTCAGGCGGATCTGCAACGTGCTCATGCGTTGTTCCCGTTAGCCTGCCTGTTTACGCGTATTGCGGTAAAAATCATAGCAATAGTTGGCCCCTGAAACCACGGCCAGCACCAGCGCTATATAGAGCAGCACAAGGCCTAGCAACCGCAGGTCCATACCCCACAAGGGATAATGCAGGGCCAGTGGTACAATGGCAAAAATCTGGAGCACAGTCTTGGCCTTGCCGAACTTGTCGGCGGCAAGCACGATGCCCTCGTCAATGGCAATGGCGCGCAGGCCCGTGACCACAAGCTCGCGGCATACAATAATGATAACCACCCAGGCGGGCGCCCAGTCCAGCTTCACAAACATGATCAGCACCGAGCAAATCAGCACCTTGTCGGCCAGCGGGTCCAAAAACTTGCCCATGCTGGTGACCATATTGGAGCGGCGGGCAATATAACCGTCTGCCCAATCGGTAAGGGAGGCAAAAATAAAGGCCAGAGTAGCCAAAATGCAGGTCATCGGGCCTTCAAAATAGAGCAGCAAAACAACCAGAGGGGTCATTAAAATGCGTAACAGTGTAATTTTATTAGCAAGATTAAGCATTCTTCCTCTCAGGCGCTCCGTGCGAATTTTTTAAAGCGTTACCACAAAAGAACACGGGAGAAAAGGAGAAAAAAGCTCCCCCGGCGACCGTGCACCAGCCGCCAGGGAAGCCTGCATTCTATCGGGACAAACCCGCAGGGGCGCAATTAGCTGCGCGAACCGGCAAGGGCTTCCAGACTGCCGTCGGCGGCAGCAGCAATTGAGTCTGCCAAGCTAAGAAAGGCTTCCTTGGCTGCGCTTTCCGCATCAAGGTACACCACAGGAATGCCTTTGTCAGCCGCAACCACAGTTGTGGGATCCAGCGGCACAGCGCCGAGGAACTTGAGCCCGTAGCGTTTGGCCAGCTCTTCTCCGCCGCCCTTCTTGAACAGGTCGATTTCCTGATGGCAGTGCGGGCACACGAGGCCGCTCATGTTTTCCACCACGCCAAGCACGTTAGAGTTGGTGTACTGCAAGAAGTTGATGGCCTTGCGCACGTCTGCCAGCGAAATTTCCTGCGGGGTGGTCACAACCACGCACAGGGCATCGGGAATGGACTGCATGACTGTCATATGCTCATCGCCCGTTCCTGGAGGGGAGTCAATGAGCAGAAAATCCAGGTCGCCCCATTTCACGTCCGCAATAAACTGGCGGATAGCCGAAGTTTTTTTGGGGCCGCGCCACAGAATGGCCTGATCCTTGTCTTGCAGGAACGTATCCATTGAAATGACGGAAAGATTCTCGTCATAGGCGGCAGGAATCATGAGCTGGGTGGCTTCGTCAATTTCAACAGTGCTGGTAAGGCCGAGCAGGTTGGGCACGCTCGGGCCGTGCATATCCACATCAAGAATACCGACTTTGAACCCGCGCCGCGCCAGGGCCGCTGCGGTGTTGACGGTCACGGAGCTTTTGCCCACGCCGCCCTTGCCGCTCATGACAAATATCTTGTGGCGTATATGGCCCAAGCGGTCAGCGATTACGCGGTCCTGCTTGGCCATAGGGTCATTGCACTCTCCATTGCCGCCATTGCTCTTTGCACTGGAGCAAGAGGACGCAGAAGAACAGGATGAACAGGATCCCATGACATCTCCTTCAATTGTAGCGGGCGCTTACGTCGGCCTGTCTACCAGCCGTGGTCGCCCACCAGATCTACAAAAACTACCGGCCCCAGGTCTTCGGAGCTAACGTGCCCCTGCTCTTTGCGCACACGCACAAGGCGCTGCGTACGGGGCTTTGACCCTACAGGGATAAGCATGATGCCGCCCTCGTCAAGCTGATCAACAAGAGGACGCGGCACTTCCGGCCCACCGGCAGTAACGATGATACGGTCAAATGGCGCGGCTTCGGGCATGCCAAGCGTGCCGTCACGCCGCTGCATGTGGATACCCCTAAGTCCCAGTTGCCGCAAGAGGCCTGAAGTAATTTGATACAGCTCGCGCATACGCTCAACGGTAAAGACCGTGCAGCCCATGGTGGCAAGCACTGCGGCCTGATAGCCGGAGCCGGTGCCGATCTCAAGCACGCGCATCCCCCGCTGCACTTCAAGCAGCTGGGTCATCAGGGCAACAATATAGGGCTGGGAAATGGTCTGCCCGTAGCCGATGGGCAGGGGCGTATCTTCGTAGGCCTGGGCGCGCAGCGCTTCCTGCACAAAAAGATGGCGCGGCACAGCAAACATGGCCCCCAGCACCGCAGGATCGCTGATTCCGCGCGCTTCAAGCTGCTCGCGCACCATCCTGCGCCGCAGACGTTTTGGGTCCACGGACGGAGAAGGCTCGCGGGACGTACCCCCAGCCGCAGAATATTTGCTGTACTGCATACTGCGGAAGTGAAAACAGATTTTTCCTGCCAAGTCAATGCGCCAACGGGGGGGCTTGCAGAGATATCAAGACAAGTTCCAGACTTTCCCTTGAAACTTGCCATTCTTTATGCAACCCTTCGGGAAGCGAGAATGAGGAGTCGGCAATGCGTAAAAGAAGTTTGTTTTCATCGGTACTAGGTGTTATAGTGGTCGCCATTCTGGTTTTGGGCGGCTACACTTTTTTTAAAGATCTTGACGGCCCTACCGTTGACGTCACGCCAAATACAGGCAGGGTTTCGCCTGCCAGCGTGCTCAAAGTGCGCATGAAGGACCCCTCGGGCATCCGTTCCATTTCTGTAGGCGTGCGCAAAAACAACGTCCTCAACGTCATCTACAGCAAGCACTTTGACCAGTATATTCCTGAACGCGAAGTGGATGTCCCCATGAAGGACGCCAACTTGCGCGAAGGTGCATTCGAGCTTGAAATCCGCGCTACGGACGGCTCCCTTGCCGGTTTTGGTCAGGGCAATACGCGCACCGTTCAACTGCCCATGCGCCTCGACACGCAGCCCCCGCGCATTTCTGTCAAAACCCTGCCGCCCAACGTGCGCAGAGGCGGCACCGCTGTTGTGCGTTACACCATTGATGAAGATGTGAGCAACAGCGGCGTTCTGGTGGCAGGTTACTTTGTGCCCGGCTACATGCAAAAAGACGGCAGCTATATCTGCTTTTTCCCTTTCCCGTACACAATGACCGCCAGAGACTACAAGAACAGCGTCGAGATCACGGCCACAGACCTTGCGGGCAACGTCACCAAAAGCCACCTCACAGTCATGTCCTTTGAAAGGACGTTCAAGGGCGACAGCATTGAAGTGACGGACAACTTCCTGATGGCGGTTGAAAGCAAGCTGCGCGATCTGGCCCCCGATGCCACAAACCCGCTGGAGTGCTATCTGTATATCAACAATCAGGTGCGCGCCGCCAATGTGCAGACCCTGCGCGAAATTGGGCGGGACACTGCCGCAGCCATGCTGTGGAGCGGCGTTTTTGAGCGTTTGCCGCGCTCTGCCCCGCGCGCCGGATTTGGCGACCACCGCTTCTTCAACTATCAGGGCAAGCCTGTGGGCGAATCCTATCATCTGGGATTTGACCTTGCTTCGGTGCGCAATGCCGAGGTGCCCGCCGCCAACAGCGGCCGCGTGGTCTTCTGCGGCAACCTTGGCATCTACGGCAACCTCATTGTCATTGACCACGGCTTGGGCCTCATGTCCATTTACTCCCACCTCAACGATCAGGCTGTAAAAGTGGGTGATGTGGTGCAGAAGGGCCAGCTCATTGGTCATACCGGCAGCACAGGTCTTGCCTTTGGCGATCATCTGCACTTTGGCATCCTGGTGGGCGGCGTGGAAGTGACCCCTCTTGAGTGGCTTGACCCCAAGTGGATCAAGGACAACGTCACTGGTCGCATTGATGCTTCCATGACACAGCAGTAGTTGTTGCAGAAAAGTATAGTTTAGCGTTTCAATATCCCTTTTTACTCCCGCTGATAAAATTACGGCCTGTAGATTTTGAACCGTTCCAAGAGTGGATGGTTTAAAATCAGCAGGCCGTAATTTTTTTATGCAAAGGGGCTTGAATTCTTTTCACGTTCAAGTGTAGCCTAAATTTATGAAAGAAAGTAAATAATTTCTGCTTCAGCTTTATTGAAGACATCAGGCCCAAATCACATAAACCTGTTTCATGTGAGGACTTGTACGTGTCTCCACCACTCTTTTATCTCGGCCTTGATATTGGCTCCACCACAGTAAAACTGGCGCTGCTGAACGGCGACGGCTCTGTTGCTGAAACCCGCTACAGCCGGCACGGCACGGCAGTTCGCGCTACCATGGCGGCCCTGCTTGCCGAAGTATCCCGGCTCTACCCCACAGCCGCCGTGCGCTGCGCCATGACTGGCTCCGGCGCTCTTGATCTCAGCAATCAGCTCTCCATCCCCTTTGTTCAGGAATTGCTGGCAACAGCCCGCGCCATTTCCTATGCTGCGCCGGATACATCCGTGGCTGTGGAACTGGGCGGCGAAGACGCCAAGCTGCTCTATCTGGGGCAGGATGTGGAACTGCGCATGAACGAATCGTGCGCGGGCGGCACCGGGGCCTTCATTGACCAGATGGCCCGCCTGCTCAGCACAGATGCGGGCGGCCTTAATGATCTGGCGGCACGGCATTCCACGCTCTACCCCATCGCCTCGCGCTGCGGCGTGTTCGCCAAAACGGATATTGTGCCCCTGCTCAACGGCGGCGTACCGCGTGAAGATATCGCGGCCTCCATCTTTCAGGCGGTGGTGGAGCAAACCATCGGCGGGCTGGCCTGCGGCAGGCCCATCACCGGCAAGGTTGCCTTTTTGGGCGGGCCTTTGCACTTTCTGCCCGAACTCAAAAATCTGTTCATTCAAAATCTTGATCTTGCGGAGGCGCACATTGCGCACCTGCCCCATGCCCAATGCACTGCCGCCATTGGAGCTGCGCGTTGCGCCATGTCGCTTGAAGAGCACGAAACAGACGCCGAGCCGCTCGATCTGGCCGATCTCGCCCGGCGCACCAGCAGCCTTTCGCACGCGCCCAAGGTCTCCGCAGAAAAGATTCTCCCTGCCATGTTTGCAGACAGCGCGGAATACGCACGCTTCCGCCAGCGGCATGCAACAGCCAACGTGCTGCCCTCCGCCGATATCCGACAGGCACGTGGACCACTGTTCCTTGGGCTGGATCTGGGCTCAACCACTGTCAAGGCCGTACTGGTAGACAACGAACAGCGCATCCTTGATTCCTGCTACGCCTCCAACGGGGGCAATCCGTTACAAACCCTGCTGCCCCCGCTGGCAGACATGCTTGAACGCATCCCTGACGGCGCATGGCTTGCCGCATCCGGGGCTACGGGCTACGGAGCACATCTGGCGGAATCCGCCCTTGGCGTAGACACCGTGCTGGTGGAAACCCTGGCCCATTTCAAGGCGGCCACGCGCCTTGTGCCAGAAGTCAGCTATGTCATAGACATAGGCGGCCAGGACATGAAGTGCCTCAAGGTGGATAACGGCGTCATCAGCGACGTGAGCCTCAACGAGGCCTGTTCCGCTGGCTGCGGGGCTTTTCTTGAGAGCTTTGCCAAAGGCCTTGGCCTGAGCATGCAGGAATTTGTGGATATTTCCCTGTACGCCGCGCATCCAGCTGATCTTGGCTCGCGCTGCACGGTCTTTATGAATTCCCGTGTCACGCAGGCCCAGAAAGACGGTTTGCAGATTGCCGACATAGCGGCGGGGCTTTGCTATTCTGTTGTGCGCAACGCGCTGGACAAGGTGCTGCGCATCAAGAACATGGCAGAACTGGGCGAGCACGTGGTTGTACAGGGCGGCTCCTTCCTCAACGACGCCCTGCTCTGCGCCATGGAGCGCACTTTGGGGCGGCATGTACACCGCCCTGCTGCTTCCGGCCTCATGGGAGCTTACGGGGCAGCCCTGGAGTCACTGGAAAAAGCGGAATGCGTGAGCGTGCGCTCTTCCATCACCGCCCCGCTTATCCGTGGGCTGGCCATGCGAACGCGCAGCTTTCGCTGCCGCGACTGCGGCAACAACTGCCTGCTCACAGAAACGCGCTTTTCGCACGGTTCGCGCCACATCGCGGGCAACAGGTGCGACAGGTTCAGCGAGGCGCGCCGTGGCGCAACCGTCACGGCTCCCAACCTTGTGGCCTGGAAAAACCAGCGCCTGTTCCGTTACGAACCGCTGCCGCTGGAATCCGCGCCGCGCGGCAGGCTGGGCATCCCCAGAGTTTTAAACGTCTACGCGCACTATCCTTTCTGGTTCACCCTCTTTACCGCGTTGGGGTTCCGGGTTGAAGTGTCGCCGCCGACCAGCCGCGCCCTGTTTGCGGCTGGCCTCTCGTCCGTGCCTTCCCAAAGTGTATGTTACCCGGCCAAACTGGCGCACGGCCATGTGCTGGCCCTGCTTGAAAGCGGCATCAAAAGCATTTTCTTCCCCTGCATACCGCGTGAGGCGCAGGAATTTGCCGAAATGTGCGATTCCTTCTCCTGCCCTGTGGCTTGCGGCTATCCGCAGGTAGTGCGCGAGAATCTGCCGGAACTCAAGGATGCGGGAGCCGTCATGCACTCGCCCTTTGTCAACCTCACGCATACGGCCTCTCTGGTGAGTAATCTCTGCCGCGAATTCAACCTGCCAAGGGGCGAAGTACGCTCCGCAGTACGTGCGGCGCGGCACGAACAAGCGCACTATTTGCGAGAACTGCGCGCCGAGGCGGAACACATCTATGCCGAAACCCTGCGCAACAAGGGCGTTCTGGTGGTTCTGGCTGGCCGCCCCTACCATGCGGACCCGCAGGTACACCACGGCCTGCCCGACTTTATCGCCTCACTGGGCGCTGCGGTCATCAGCGAGGACGCCATGCCCCGCAGCTGGACAGGCCACCGCATGTCCTTTCCCCTGCGGGCGCGCAATCAATGGACATACGCCGCCCGTCTCTACCGGGCGGGATTATGGGCCTGCGAGGCAGATCATGGCAACGCGCGGGTGGAGCTTGTGCAACTGACTTCCTTTGGCTGCGGCATAGACGCCATCACCGCCGACCAGATGCGTGAACTCATGCGCGCCCACGGCAAGCTGTATACCCTCATCAAGATGGACGAGGGCAATGCACTGGCCTCAGCGCGTATTCGTATCCGCTCGTTGCTGGCGGTAAGCCGCAGCAGGGCTGGGGACAACACAGCAACCGAGGTTTCCCACGCACCGCCGATATTCAGCAAACGCGATGCAGCCACGCATACCATTCTTGTGCCGCAAATGGCCCCGCTGCATTTTCCGTTCATGACGCAGGCCATCGCGGGCAGCGGGCACACCATCCAATTGCTGCCCACGGTGAGCGCAGAAGCCGTGAGCCTGGGGCAGGCCTATGTAAACAACGATGCCTGCTACCCGGCCATCGTGGCTATTGGTCAGCTATTGCAGGCTCTGCGCGATGACGGGCTTGATCCGCGCCGCACGGCCCTGCTGCTTTCGCAGACCTGCGGCCCCTGCCGGGCCAGCAATTATCCGGCTCTGCTGCGCAGGGCGCTTATGGAATACGGCTACGACCCAGTGCCCGTGCTTACGCTCAATGCATCGGGGTCAGAGAGCCAGCCCGGCCTACGGCCGGACCGCGCCCTGCTCTGGCGCATGCTGCTTGGCATGCTTGCTGGCGACATGCTGCAAAGGCTTTCGCTGTTTACAGGCACCTACGAATGCCATGCAGGGCAAACCGAAGACAGGGTGCAGCACTGGCTGCAAACCCTGATCCCGGTAGTGCGCAAGGGGGATGAAGCCGCCCTGCGCCAACTGCTGCCCCGCCTTGTGCAGGATTTTGCCTCTATCCGCACAGCACTGGCCCCCAAGCCTCGGGTGGCTGTTGTGGGCGAAATCCTGCTGACCTACCATGCTGACGCCAACAATCACATTGTCGAACAGATCAGGCAGGAAGGCGGAGAACCGCTCTTGCCGGACTTTGCCAACTTCATGCTCTACTGCCTGCGCGATGCCGTGTACGACTGGCGCTATCAGGGCGGCAGCGCCTGGGCGGCACTGGGCAATGCCTTTGTAATGCGCCGGATTGAAGGTGTGCGCCGCTACATGCGCGGCGCGCTCAACACCTCGCCTTTGAGTGCCCACGTCATGCCTGTGGTGCATATCGACGATCTGGCCCGGCTGGGCGAAAGCGTCATGTCCCTTGGCAACAGCGCCGGCGAGGGCTGGCTGCTGCCCGCAGAAATGCTGGAGTTTCTCGAACACGGCACAAACAACATACTCTGTCTGCAACCCTTTGGCTGCCTGCCGAACCACGTGGTGGGGCGCGGCGCGTTCAAGGCCGTGCGCCGTCAACGTTCCGAGGCCAACATCATGGCGCTGGATTACGACCCCGGCAGCAGCGAAGCCAATCAGCTCAACCGCATACGTCTTTTCATGGCTATCGCCAGAGAGAAGGAAAAGGAGAGGGAAGAAGCCGCCCGGCATGCCCGGCACACCTATACGGGCGCAATGGGAAGCGACAGAGTATACTGGCAGCAATAAACCGCAAAAAACCGCCCGCCGGAATACTTCCAGCGGGCGGTTTTATATTATCTGCACAAGATCACATCATGCCCAGTAAACTATCTGAAGCATGAGGGAACAAAAGGCCTGCTCCAGCTACGCTGAAAAAGGCTATTCTTCGCGGGGGGGCAGTTCCCGGCCGCCCTCTTCAAGGCGTTGCAGGAACTTGTCGCGGCATTCGTAGCTACAGAAACGGTGAACGGTTTCGCCGTCACGCACGGATATAGAACCGTCAACGGCCACATACGCGCCGCATTCGGGGTCTTTGACCATCTCGCCAGCGGCAACCTTACGCTCCATTTCAGCAGCGCTTTCCTGCTTGCTTTCCTTCTGCTTCTTGTTCAGATCATTGGCAAAAAGGCGATACAGGGCGTAGCCCGCCAAAATCAGAATGAGCCACTTTACCATTTGTTATGCTCCTTAATCCCGTGGCACGGGTCGCGTAAGGCTGGATTGCAGCCCTTTCAGGCATATTAAAGCCGTGGAAAACAATATCACAGAGGGCGGCACCAGTCACTGAAAAATTCTGTCCCCTTCCACGCGGCATACTGTACGCGCCAGCCAATCCCTCACGGGCAGGCCATCTACAACGATCAGGGGCGCGACATCAAGTAATGGCCGCATGACAAAAGCCCGCACCGTCATCCGTGGGTGCGGCACAAGGCAATGGGGATCAGTACTCCGCTCCTGCCCAAAAAGCAGCAGATCAACATCAATCACACGCGGCCCAAAGCGCAGTACCGGGTCAGGGCTGCGCACCCGCCCAAGCTTGGCCTCTATGTCCAGCAGCGCGTCCACAAGGGTGCAAGGCCGCCAGCTATCGCCGGGAAAAAGTTCAACCACCTGATTGAGAAACCAGGGTTGCTCCGTGTATTCCTGCGGTTCTGTGCGGTAGACAGGGGATACTGCGCCAATGCCCATTTCCGGCAGTTCCGCAAGGGCGTCCAGCGCTGCTGCAAGTTTTTCTGCCGCTGTGTCGCAGTTGGAGCCAAGGCTCACGTAAGACCGCAGCTTTGTTTGATCTGCCATCAGGTTTCCTTCAGATAGGTTCAGCCCGCATTTTAGCAAGGATTGCAGCATACCTTTTTTCGCGGAAAGGATAAAGCCCACCGCATGCAACGCATCCGGGCGGTTTTGATTGCAAAAGGCTTGCTCCGTTGCGGCAAGGCGGCTAGCATGGGCGCATGGCACATCCACGCACCAAAGCCCCTGCCCTGGCAACCCTTTTACCTCTGTGGCGGGATTTTTTACTGGCCCAGCGTGGCCTTTCGCCCAATACGGTTGAAGCCTACGGGCAGGATCTTGAGAGTTTTTTTCTGTACCGACAGGAGCTGGCTCAGGGCGCGGCGGAAGAATCCCTGCCCGACCCCGATGAGCAGGAGATTTTTCTGTACCTTGCCTGGTTGCGCGCGCGGCAGAACACGGGGCGCACCCTGGCACGCCGCCTTTCCGCCCTGCGGGCATTTTTTGCTTTTGCCGTTGATGAAGGCAGGTTGCGTAAAAACCCTGCTGAATTGCTGGAAAATCCCAAGTTGCCCCAACACCTGCCGGAGGTGCTGACAAGGGATGAAATGGAATCCCTGCTTGCCCAGCCAGACCTGCGCGACAAAAGCGGCAAACGCGACCGTTGCATGCTTGAACTTCTGTACGCCGCAGGCTTGCGTGTTTCTGAGCTGTGCACCATGTGTGTGCCTGATCTTGACCTGCAACGCGGCCTTGTACGCGTTTTCGGCAAGGGTTCCAAAGAAAGGCTGGTGCCCCTGCACGACATGATGCAGCAGATGCTGGCAGACTATATCAGCGCATGCAGACCCCTTTTTACGCCCACTGGCAACCAGCTTTTCGTCAACCGCTCTGGCCGTGCTCTGACGCGCCAGTACGTGTGGAAAATGGTTAAAAAATACGCACTTGAGGCGGGCATTCGCCGCGCCATTTCGCCGCACACGTTCAGACATTCCTTTGCCACCCACCTGCTCGAGGGCGGCGCGGACCTGCGCGCCGTGCAGATGCTGCTTGGCCATGCCGACATAAGCGCCACAGAAATTTATACCCATGTGCAGGCAGAGCGCCTGCGCGGCATACACCATCAATTCCATCCCCGGAGCCGCCAGTGACCCTTGCGCCGGAAACGACCCCACAGACGGCATCCGCCCAAACCACAGCTGGCCAGACTGCCCCCGTACAGGCGGCGTCCGCTTCTGCGGCCTCAGCAGTGCAGCATACAGCCGGGACAACGCTCATCACCTGCCACGCAAGTGCAGATTTTGACGCCTTTGCGGCAATGCTGGCGGCACGATTCCTTTACACACCGCATGTGCTGCTCTTTCCCGGCACACAGGAGCGCGGCCTGCAAAAACTCATTGCCGGGTTGGATACGGCGGCGCTGGGCATTGTGGAAACTCCTGCAATTCCGTGGGATTCCATAACCCGCCTTGTGGTTGTGGATACCCGCCAGCGTGGCCGCATCAGCCATGTGGCCCAACTGCTCGACCGTGATGACGTAACCGTGGAATTGTGGGATCACCACCCGGATTCCACGGACGACATCACAAGCCCGCACACGCACATGGCGCACATAGGCTCTGTCACAAGCCTCATTGTGCAGGCCATTTCGGAGCGGGGCCTCAGCCTCAGCCCGGACGACGCCACCCTGCTGGGTCTTGGCATTTATGGCGATACCGGCTCTTTCACCTATTCTTCAACCACGCAGGCTGATTTTATGGCGGCTGCTTGGCTGCTCGGGCAGGGCATGGATGTGAACCGCATTGATGCCCTGGCGGCCCACGAACTCACGAGCCTGCACATACAGGCCTTGAACAGCCTGCTGGAATCCACCCAGACATACAACATCAACAATGTTCAGGTAACGCTTTCAGAAGCGGCCATGGAGCATTATCTGGGTGATTTTGCCTATCTGGCCCACCGCCTCATGGAGATGGAAAAATTCCCTGTGCTGTTTGCCATCGGGCTTATGGACGATCGTATTCAGGTGGTGGCCCGCAGCCGCAACGAGGCCATCAACGTGGGCGACATCTGCGCGGCCCTTGGCGGCGGCGGGCATGCCTACGCGGCTTCGGCCTCCGTGCGCACCATGACGGTGCATGAAGTGCGCGATGTAATTTTGCGCCACCTCTACGCCCAGGCTTACCCCGATAAAACCGCGCGCGAATATATGTCCTCGCCCGCCGTGGGCATTGAGGCCACCGCCACCATTCATGAGGCGGATGAACTCATGCTCCACTTCGGGCTCAAGGCCGTGCCCGTCTTCATGCCAGAAACCCGCCAGTGCACCGGTCTGCTGGATGCCCTCACGGCCTCGCGGGCCAGCGCCCACGGCCTTGGCGCATCCACGGTTGAAGACTACATGACCCGCAGAATCACCACACTGCCGCCGGATGCAACGCTCAAGGATCTGACCACAATCATCGTGGGAAGCCGCCAGCGCCTTGTGCCCATTGTGGAAGACGACAAGGTTATCGGCGTGGTCACGCGTACCGACCTTATCAATGTTTTTGCGCAGGAGCCGGGCCATATGCCGGAACCGCGCATCACCGGCGGCAAGGAGCGCAACCTTGGCAAGCTCATACAGGACAGACTGCCCCTTGCCAGCCGCAATATGCTGCACCTTGCGGGTCGGCTTGGCAGGGAGCTTGGCCTGCCGGTCTACGCCGTGGGGGGCTTTGTGCGCGATCTTCTGCTCCAGCGCCCCAACCAGGATATTGATCTGGTGGTGGAAGGCAACGGCATAGCCCTTGCGCGGGCACTGGCAAAAGAGCTCAACGGGCGGGTGCGCGAACACCAGAAGTTCCTCACCTCGGTGGTCATTTATACCGATGCCGCAGGGGACGAAGCCCGCATCGACGTGGCCACGGCGCGCCTTGAGTACTATGAATACCCAGCGGCACTGCCCACGGTTGAGCTTTCGTCCATCAAGATGGATCTGTTCCGCCGCGATTTTTCCATCAACGCCCTGGCTGTGCGGCTTGATTGCGAGCCATTCGGCCAGTTGGTGGATTTCTTCGGCGGGCAGCGCGATATCAAGGAACGCGTCATCAGGGTGTTGCACACTCTGAGCTTTGTGGAAGACCCCACCCGCTGCCTCAGGGCTGTGCGCTTTGAGCAGCGCTATAACTTCCACATCGGTGCAGGTACGGAAAAGCTCATCAAGAACGCCCTCAAACTCAAGCTCATGGACAAGCTCTCGGGCTTTCGGCTGTTCCACGAATTTCAGCATATCTGCGATGAGGACGACCCTTCGGCCTGCATCCTGCGGCTCGACCAGCTTGGCGTGCTGGAGGCGGTTTCTCCCCTGCTGTCGCTCAATCCCACGCGCAAAAATCTGCTGTTGCGGCTTCAGGAAACGCTCACGTGGTACAGGCTGTTGTATTTTGAAGAGGCAGCCCAACCCTGGCTGGCCTTCTTTCTGGTTCTCAACCACAACATGAGCTATGCCGACACGGCCAACCATTATCAGCGCATGGGCCTGCCCGAACCACGGAGGGCCGACATTCTGCGCCAGCGCGAGCACATGCGCGTGGTGCGCGGCAAGCTGGAGCCGTGGCAAAAAGACCATGAGGCAGGCAAGGAGAGCATCAGCGCCCTGTGCGCCCTGCTGCGGCCCCTTTCGCTCGAATGCCTGCTCTACCTCATGGCAGACACAAGCGACGCCGCCCTGCAAAAAAATCTTTCGCGCTACATTACCCAGTGGCGCAAAGAAAAAACGGATGTGAGCGGCGAAGACCTGCGCATCATGGGGCTGGAACCTGGCCCCGCCTTTGGACGCATTCTGGACGCCGTGCTTGCTGCCAAGCTTGACGGCACCGCCGCAACGCCAGAGCAGCAGATGGACCTGGCGCGCAACCTCGTGTGCAGTATCGCTGCCAAATCCGGCAATGGGAATGAAGAACAAACCAGTCAGAATTCTTCACTTGCCCAGCGTTTATAAGAGGTGTATAGAAACCAACTATGAAACAACTATGGGCTCCATGGCGCATTGAGTACATTCTTGGCCCCAAGCCAGACTCCTGCGTGTTCTGCCTCCCCGATCATACGGCGGATGACGAGCAGCGCCTGGTACTGCACAGAGGCCGGATGGCCTTTGTCATCATGAACAAATTCCCGTATAATAACGGGCATATCATGGTGTGCCCATACCGGCACGTTATGCTGCTGGCTGACCTCAAGCCAGAAGAAACCCATGAAATCATGGATCTTTTACAGCAGTGCACGGTAATCTTAAAGCAGCACTTTAACTGTGAAGGCATCAATATCGGCCTGAACCAGGGCCAGGCAGCGGGCGCGGGCATTCGCGAACATCTGCACTTTCACCTGGTGCCGCGCTGGACGGGCGACTCATCATTCATGGCAGTGTTTGACGAAGTGCGCACCATGCCCGAACACTTGAGCCGCACCTATGCGGCATTGAAACCGTATTTCACGAATGGCGCGGCCAATGGCAAGCAAGACCGCGCCGCTTCCACGCCCGGGCAGGAAGGTTGCGGCTCGTAAGGGCTGCATGACTTTGTGGCGGGGATTGTCTTTTTCGCAGGGGGCGACAAAGACCGGCTGGAGAGCGCGATGCTGTGCCCTCTTGGGCGATGCGGCATTCTCAAAAAGCCCGTGAAGTTTTTTTGAGATAGCTTTATTTAGCCTGAGGAGTATGTCTATGCGGTATATCAAAGTATTTTTGCTCGCCATTCTCTTTTTCCTCGCCCTTGTGTTCTTTTTTCAGAACCAGGGCGCGCTCTCCCAGAGCATGGTGCTCACGCTCAACCTGTTCTTTATTCCCGCCATGTCTTCCATCGCCCTGCCCTTCTATTTTCTGGTCATCGCGGCCTTCGCCTGTGGCGCCTTGATGACTCTGGGCTTTCTGGTGTGGGACAAGGTCAATCTGACCGCCCGCCTGATGAAGCAGAAATGGCAGATCAGCAGCCTTGAGCGTGAACTGGAAAAGTCCAAGAAAAAGCTTGGCGCAGACACAGCCCGCGCGCAGTTTTTGAGCAAGAACGGCAAGGCCGACGACCAGCCCGCGCCTGTGGCCCCCGTTGCCGCAACTGCTGCTGCCGAAGAATCATTGGTTCCGGATCCTGACAAGCAGCACTAGACGTTTTGCAATCCGCTTTGTGGCGCTGTTCGGCTGAGGGTCTGGGCAGCGCCACAATTTTTTTATGGCTGCGGTAAACCGCACCCGTCACCGTCACCCCAAGAATTACTATGTCTGAAGCCCCCGCAAAACTGACCCCCATGTTTGAGCAGTACATGGGCATCAAGGCCGAACATCCCGATGCCCTGCTGTTTTACCGCATGGGCGACTTTTATGAACTGTTTCTTGAAGACGCCAAGGTCGCGGCCCGCGAGCTTCAGATTGCCCTCACCAGCCGCAGCAGGGATGCAGAAAACCCCATTCCCATGTGCGGCGTGCCGTGGCATGCGGTGGAGGGCTACGTGGCCCAGCTCATCGACAAGGGCTACCACGTCGCCATCTGCGATCAGACAGAAGACCCAAAAGCCGCCAAGGGGCTGGTCAAGCGGGCCGTTACGCGCGTTATCACGCCAGGTACCGTACTGGAAGACGCCAACCTCGCCAGCAAGAGCCATAATTTTTTGGGTGCGCTGTGCCTTTCCGCCTCCGGTGGGGCTGGCGGCCTTGCCTGGGCGGACATTTCCACGGGTCAGTGGTCAGGCGTTGAGTTCAAGCGCGAGGCCGAGCTGTGGCAGTGGGCGCAGAAACTTGCCCCGCGCGAACTGCTGGTGCCGGAAGGGGTCGAGCCGCCCCAACGGTGCATTCTGGAAGGCATTAGGCTTGTGCGCATGCCGGTACCCCAGTTTGACCTTAAACGCGCCACAGAGCGCGTTGTGGCCGCTCAGGGGGTACGCGAGGCTGGCGCTCTTGGGCTTGAAGGCAAGCCGGAGCTCATGCGGGCCTGCGGCGCGCTGCTGGTCTATCTGAGCCAGACGCAGATGCGCAACCCCGATCACCTCATGCCCTTTGCCCCCCTTGATCTTGGCCGCCGCCTGCTCATTGACGATGTGACCGAGCGGAACCTTGAAATTTTTTGCCGCCTTAATGGCCGCAAGGGCAAGGGCACCCTACGCCATGTGCTGGACGACACCATGACCCCCATGGGCGGCAGGCTGCTTGAAGACATGCTGCGCCACCCCTGGCGAGAGCTTGGCCCCATCACCCGCGTTCAGGATGCTGTGGCCTTTTTTCATGCGGACGACGCCCGCCGCGCCGCACTGCGTGAAGCTTTGAAAAATGTCTACGACCTTGAGCGCCTCTCCACGCGCATCAGCCTGAATCAGGGCGCGCCGCGTGATTTTATCGCCCTGCGCAACAGCCTTGCGGCTCTGCCGGATGTGTATGCCGCCCTGCAAGGGGCTGGAACGCCTTCCGGGGCGATTTCTGACACAGCTCCCGCTCCTGCGGGCCAGATGCCCAAGAGCGTTGCAGATGTGATCAAGTCGTGGGACAACATGCAAGACTGCGCAGCCCTGCTGCAAAGCGCCCTGGTGGACAGCCCTCCTGCGGTCATTACCGAGGGCGGCCTGTTCAAAACCGGCTATAATGCGGAACTTGACCGTCTGCTTGATCTGGCGGAACACGGCGAACAGAAGCTCCAGAACATGCTGGCCGACGAACAGGAAAAAACAGGCATCAGCAAGCTCAAGCTGGGCTTTAACCGTGTGTTCGGCTATTATTATGAGCTTACGCGCGCGGCCCACAGCGGGCCTGCGCCCTTCCATTTTATCCGCCGCCAGAGCCTTGCCAACGCCGAGCGCTTCACCACGGTGGAGCTGAAAGAGCTTGAAGAAGAGCTTCTCTCTGCCGCAGACAAGCGCAAGACGCTGGAGTACACGCTGTTTCAGGATCTGCGCACCCACATGGCCGCCCAGCGCGAACGCATTATTCACGCGGCGGATATGGTCGCCCAGCTCGACTACTGGCAGAGCCTCGCGCAGGTGGGCCGCACCAACAACTGGTGCAGGCCGGAGCTTGACGCGGAGGCCAATCTGGACATCCGCGAGGGGCGGCACCCTGTGGTTGAAGCCATGCTTGGCCGCGCCAATTTTGTGCCCAACGACTTTCGCCTTGATGCCGGACGCCGCCTGTGCCTGCTCACTGGCCCCAACATGGCCGGTAAATCCACCGTGCTGCGGCAAGTTGCCATCATCAGCCTGCTGGCGCAGATGGGTTCCATGGTTCCTGCCAGCGCCGCCCGCCTCGGGCTGGTGGACCGCCTGTTTTCGCGCGTGGGCGCATCAGACAACCTTGCGCAGGGGCAGAGCACCTTTATGGTGGAAATGATGGAAACGGCCCGCATTCTGCGTCAGGCCACCCGCCGCAGCCTTGTGATTCTAGACGAAATTGGCCGGGGCACCAGCACCTATGACGGCGTGGCCCTGGCCTGGGCCGTGGTGGAAGACCTTGCAAAACGGGCTGGCGGCGACCTGCGCACCCTCTTTGCCACCCACTACCACGAACTGACCGCGCTGGAAGGCCGCATAGCGGGCGTGTTTACCATGAATATCGCCATCCGCGAATACAACAACGATATTCTTTTTCTGCACAAGCTGGTTCCCGGCCCTTCTGACCGCAGCTACGGCGTGGAAGTGGCACGCCTTGCGGGCGTGCCCGGCCCCGTGGTGCAGCGGGCCAGAGCCATATTGCAGGGGCTTGAGCGGGGGCGTGACAGCGCCAGAAAAACCGTGGTTTCTGCGGTGTCTCTGCCAGGCCTGAGCCTGCCTGAGCCAGCAAAAAAAGAGCCGGAACTGCCGGAAATTGCCGCTGCGCCGCCTCGCTCGGAACACCCGCTTGTGCTGCTGCTGCGCGAGCTGAATCCTGACGAGCTCAGCCCGCTGGACGCCCTGCGGCTGCTCATGGAATGGAAAAAACTGTGGAGCGACAGCCCGGAATCTGCCCCGCAAGCAGACGCCCTGCCGCCGGACGAGGATAGTCATGAGTAACGCCAATCCCTGGTCTGTCATCCAGCTTGTGGCGGAACGCCGCATTGAGGAAGCCCTGTCGCAAGGGGCCTTTGACAATCTGCCCGGCGCTGGCAAACCCCTTGAGCTTGAAGACCTCAGCCATGTGCCGGAAGACATGCGCATGGCCTACAAGATATTGCGCAATGCGGGTTGCCTGCCGCCCGAGCTTGAGGAGCGCAAGGAGCTGAACAGGCTTGTTGACCTGCTGGAGCACTGCGAGGACGAGCAGGAACGAGTGCGCCAGATGCAGAAGGTGCGCTTTATGGTCACGCGGGCCAAAATGCGCTTTCAGCGGCCCATGCAGATTGAGCAGGACGACCCCTATTACGACCGCCTGCTGGACAGACTGTCTGCCAATCCGCGCAAGGCGGGCTGATACAGACAGCATTGTCAGACGCCAGCCCCACAAAAAACAAAATGGCCGGGAACATCCCGGCCATTTTTTGCATCAAATCTGCATATCTCCGATTCTGACCATGTGACGCCCTATGGATTGAAAAAGAAATAAAACTTCCCCATGACCTGCCCTAGTACAGGTCAGCATCCGCAGGCATTCTTTCCCAGTAAATACGGCCTTTTTTGCGATACTTGCGCAGCAGCACGTAGACGCTGCCCGGCCCGCCGTCATGGGGCTGAGCTGTGCAGAAGGCCAGCACCACACGCTTGAAGGGATCCTGTGTCAGCCAGCTTTGCAGCTTTTCGCGCAGAACCCCCATGCCGTCAGGCGAATTACGGCCACGGCCCGGCACCACCAGCACCGTGCGCAGACCCTTGTACCAGCTACCCTTAAAAAAACCGCGCAGTGCTTCAAATGCCTGCATCGCATTGAGGCCGTGCAGGTCAAGATGGGCCTCCGGACTGAGGCCGCCAGCACGGAGTTTGTTCAGAATCATCTGGTCAAGGCCGACCACATGACCCTCGAGGTATTCATCAGAGAACGTCAGCGCGAATTCCAGCTTGCCGTCCATGAAATCCTGAAGGCTCAGCTCGCCGTGAGGCGGTGGCGTTGCAGGGGCGGGAGCCGGAACAACATCACGCCCGCCGCCAGTGAGGGGGCTTACCGTGCCCATGGCGGCAAGAAAGGCCGCAGCTTCGTCATCGTCCTCATGCAGAGAGGGGTCAGCGGCGCTGGCAGGAGCCGCCTTGCCAGAACACGCCGGAGTAGACGAGGCCTGACCGCCCGAAATTTGGACCGCTCCCGGAGATGCGCCCTTGGGTTTGCCAGCTTCAGCTGTTGCGCCTCTGACCGCAGTTTTTTTGCCCTTGCTGCGTTCTTCAGCCAGTGCATCTGCCATGCTGGTCATGGTGCCTCGTTCTTCCAGCGAAAAACCCGGATTTGCAGCCTTGCGGCTGTTTTTGGCAGGGGTCACGCTGCTCACGGCGTTCAAAAACAGATCGCAGTCTTCATCCGAAACGTCAGCAGCCTGCGTTGTGCCAGCAGACGCGATAACGCGCTTGCCCTTGCCCTGCCCGTGGTGCGCAGGCTTGCGCTCATTGCCGCCGTTTTTTTGCTTTTCGGGGAATTTTTTTGCATTGAGCGCGCGGAACGGATTTGCCCCAAAGGCGTCTGCGTCAGACATAACGGCTCCACTCATAAGGTATGCGAATAAAAAAAGCCGCAGCACAGGCCGCGGCTTTAGCAGTAAAACAGGTGCTGCGCTTATTGAGCCGCAGGCGCCGGGGCCTTCTGCTCGGCAGGAGCAGCGGGCACCACAGGAGCCGGGGTCGCTTCCGCACCGGGCTTAACAGCCGGGGCGGCGGGCCTGGGAGCAGCAGGTTCTTCAATCTTCACGTCAAGAATCGTAGACTGACTGGAAGGACGCGAGCTGGTCACGAGGGTGTAGCTGAGCGACGTGATAACAAAAATCACGGCCATCAGGGCAGTCAGTTTGGCAAGAATGCCGCCTGCGCCGCCGCTGCCGAACACAGAGCTGTTGCCACCGCCAAAAATCACGCCCATGCCTTCCTTGCCCGCCTGAAGCAGCACAAGAATAACCAGCAACACGCACACAATGATATGCAGCGTAAGAATGAGAGTCTGCACGAATTCCTCCTCGCCGTCCGGCCACTGCCCGATGGCGCGCCCGAAGTGGGGTTAGGCCCCGATAATTTGTAAGAAGCTTTGCGCTTCTAAAGACGCTCCACCTACCAGAAGGCCGTCCACGTTGTCAAGGGCCATAAGCCCTGCGGCATTGTTTGGCTTAACGCTGCCGCCATAAAGAATGGGCAGCATGTCTGCGGTTTCACCCACAAGTTTTTTCAGCAAGGCCCGCGTGACGGCGTGGGCATCGAGCACTTCTTCCGGCCCGGCAACCTTGCCCGTGCCAATGGCCCACACAGGCTCGTAGCCAATGGCGAGCTTGCCCACAAGGGCCGCTCCGCGCAGGTTCTCGGGCATGGCCGAAAAAACTGCGGCGAGCTGGCGCTCAAGCACGGTGTTCAGCTTGCCAGCTTCGCGCTCGTCAAGTGTTTCGCCAATGCAGAACAGCACCTTGAGGCCGTGCTCAAGGGCAAAAATTGTTTTGCGGGCTACAAGGGCATCATCCTCGCCCATGATGTGCCGCCGCTCGGAATGCCCGGTCAGCACCCAGCTTGCGCCAGCGTCAAGCAGCATGGCGGGCGAAGTTTCGCCCGTAAAAGCCCCTTCTTCTGCGGGATAGCAGTTCTGTCCGCCCGCCGAAAGCGCCGCAACGCCCTTGAAAGCGTCTGACACGCAGCTTATGGACGTAAAGGGTGCAAAAACAACCACATCCTGCCCCGCAGGCATGTTTCCGAGGCCTTTGGCCAGATCGCTTGCGCTTTGGGCAGCCTGAGCGCGGGTTTTATACATCTTCCAGTTGGCGGCAAATATTTTTTGCATGGCGTCCTCAAGGATCAGATGGAACAAAGATAAATGAGCGCGTCTTCGCCAGTATCGGTATAATACTTTTTGCGCACGCCCTCTCGCTTGAAACCGCAACTCTCATACAGACAAATAGCGGGCCTGTTGCCCACCCTGACTTCAAGCAAGATTTTGTTTATAGCCATTTTACGCGCAAGGCGCAAGACCACGCCCAATATACGCCGTCCGTAACCTCTGCGACGTTCATCCGGCAAAACTGCAAGATTGAGTATTTCCAGTTCATCCAGCGTGTGATATACTGATATATAGCCAATCAGCGCCTCATGCCGAAACATTCCCAGTGCCGAAAAAGCCTTTTGCCCAAAGGCGGCAGCGCACTGCTCTTCTGACCAGGGCAGAGGAAAGCACTGGCGCTCAATCTCGTACATGGCGGCGGCATGCTGCGGCCCAAGCATTTGAAGGCGTTCGTCCCGCACTGTGGAAGCATTCATGAAAATCAGCCTTTATCCTTTATTAGGCAACACTCCTGACTTGCAGGAGGTTGTAGACCACAACAACATACCCCTGTGCATCATGCGCGGCGAGGACATACTGCGGCAGAACCTGCGGCACCGGGCAGTGGGCCTGCTCGTGCGCGACCGGCTTGGGCGCGCCCTGCTGACGCACCGCCCTGGCCTTGGCTGGGGATTTTCGTCCTTCGGGAGGCTGCCCGCCGGGCAATCAAGCGAGCACAAGGCGCAGGAGCTGTTTAACAGCGATTGGAACCACGAAGGGCGCATACTGCCGCTCGGCGTTTCCCCACCGGGGCCGGACAACTTTAATGCTTTTGTGGCGCTGTATGAGGGCCGCATGCCCTCCTCGCTGGCTGCCGCCGCCGTGCGCGACCCGGATCAGCACATGCTGGTCGATTATGATGAATTGCGGGGCCTTGGAGTACACTTTGGCGAACTGCTTTCGCCCTTTTTGCGGCAGGCGGTGCAGTCTGGCCTTGTGCGCCCGCGCTGACCTTGCCCGCACGCCTCAATTTACCCGCGCGGCCTGCCAGTTGCAAAAAACTGCCGCCAAGGGCGGCCATACAGCGCTTTGTCTTATACGGCTGTGGGGCCAAGCAGATCAACAGCTTCCTGATGCACCAGGCCATTGGAGGCCATGAGCACATCACCAAAATGCAAGGCCTCGCCGCGCAAATTGGTTACCTTGCCCCCGGCTTCTTTTACCAGCAGCAAGCCAGCAGCAAAATCCCAGGGTTTCAGCCCTTCTTCATAAAACATATCCAGCCTGCCGCAGGCCACATAGGCCATATCCACCGCCGCCGCACCGATGCGCCGCAGGCCCTGGCTTTTGGGCAGCACAAGGGAGAGGCGTTCCAGTATTCTGTCGAGCCGCCCGCTAAAGTCATAGGGAAAGCCCGTGGCCACCAGCGCATCGCCAAGATTTTCAGCCTTGCTCACGCTTACCGGCGCACCGTTGAGGTACGCGCCCTGACCGCGCTGCGCGCTGAAGCATTCGTTCATCATGGGAATGTTGACCACGCCAAGTTCCACATGATCCTTGTTCCACAGCGCTACCGAAGTAGCCACCTGCGGGATGCGGTGCACAAAGTTGGTGGTGCCGTCCACCGGATCGATGATCCAGCACAGGCCGTCCGGTTCCTTCTCGCTCTCGCTGCTTTCCTCAGCCATAAAAGCGGCGCCGGGCACAAGGTTTGCCAGTTTTTCCTTCAAAAAAGCTTCCACCGCCAGATCTGTCTGCGTGACCAGATCAATGCGGCCCTTGTGGCGTACGTTGCTGGGCTTTGCCCAGTGCTCGCGCACGATGTCGCCGCTCTGGCGCACAATTTCCAGACATCCCTGCAAGATATCCTGTGATGCAAACATGGGGCTTCCTTTACGCGTGCGAGTTCTGCAACGCAAAATGCCGCAGGGTGGCCACCCCGCAGCAGACAGTTTTCAGAAAATGGATTGTCACGGCCTCTCGGCAAGCGGGTTGGCGCGCAGCTAGTTAATAAAGACAGAATGGTACAATTGGCGGTCAAGCATGGCACGGGCCGTGCCGCGCAGCACGGTGGTCAGTGGGTCTTTGTCCACAAAAACCTTGAGGCGCGTTTCTCTGGCGATAAACTGATCCAGCCCCTTGAGCAGCGAACCGCCGCCAGCCATAAGCATGCCGTTACGGTAAATATCCGCAGCCAGTTCCGGCGGTGTTTTTTCCAGCGCGCGCATCACTGCGCCAAGGATTGCCAGCACGGGCTCGCGCAAAGCTTCGCGCACATGCCCTTCCGTCACCTTGACCACGCGGGGCGCGCCGCGCACCAGATCCTTGCCCGAAACTTCGAGCACCGGAGCATTGGGCATGGGCATGGCGGAACCAAGAATCTTCTTCACGTTTTCCGCTGTGTTGTCGCCAACTTCCATGCGAAAAACATCGCGCATGTAGCGTTGCACGGCCATATTCATGGCATCGCCAGCCACGCGCACAGACTGCGCGTTGGCAATGCCCGCCATGGTGATAACAGCCACCTCGCTTGTGCCGCCGCCAATGTCGAGCACCAGATTACCCAGAGGCTCATGAATGGGCAGGTCAGCGCCGATCGCCGCCGCCATGGGTTCCTCGACCATGGCCACATCGGCAGCGCCTGCCAGAATGGCCGAGTCGATGACCGCGCGTTTTTCCACCTGGGTGATGCCCGTTGGAATGCAGATAACCATGGATGGCTTGACCAGCCGCAGCCCGGTAATGGCCTTGCGCACAAAGTAGGAGATCATTTCGCGGGTGATGTCGAAATCAGCGATGACGCCGTCCTTCATGGGACGCACGGCCTTGATGCGCTGGGGCGTGCGCCCCAGATATTCCTTGGCTGAAGCGCCTACGGCGAGAACAGAATTCTTGTGCGTGTCTATGGCCACCACCGATGGTTCATTGATCACAATGCCATCCGCCCTAGTGTAGAGCAGGGTGTTGGCTGTGCCAAGATCCATGGCAATGTCTTTGGACAAGAATCTGAAGAAACGCCGTAGAATCATATGTTAGTATTCTTTTGTTGGCGGAATGGGCGCGGTGTCGGGGTCATAGGCCTGGGGGCCGTCGTTATGCACCCGCGCTCTGGGCAACATGGTTCTGAGCCGCATTTTGAGATACAGATTTTCCAGAAACAGGGCCAGATGATCCACAGACTGACGAACAAAACTGCGCAGGGATTCGTCTATCTGGCGAGGATTGGTGTGCGCAAGGCAAAGTACGCCGCGCGTGCTTTTGTTGACCATAACCGGCATGCATATGGCAGCCTGAAAATCAGGCATATCCGGCAGTTTGCCAAACAGCACCGTGGCGGGCGCGCCCTCGACGCCTTCGGCGATCACTGGCTGATCGTTGCGAAAAACCCAGCCTGTAATGCCGCTGCCCATGGGCAGGATAAGCGGTTCTTCGCCGGTCAGCAGCAGGCGGGCAGATTCGCTCTCAACGCAATATGTTTCGCCCGGTTCGTCCACCGAGGCAAAGGCGCAGTAGTCAAAGCCCGTGGCTTCAACCATGATGCGCAGATAGTTTTGCAAAAACTGGGGCCAGCGCTTGTAACGAAAGCGCAGATCCTGAATAACGGACAATTCCGCAAAATAACGCGGAATATCCCCCGCAAGCTCCTGCCGTCCGGTGGAACCCTGCTGGCGCGAAATAAGCTCTGCGAACATTTGCAGGATCTTGTGGTCTTTGTCTGAAAAAGAGTACTGCCGCTTGCTGTCAACGCAGAGCGCGCCGCCAGTGGGCACGGGGCAGCCCATAAAGGCCTTGATGTTGGCCTCTTCGCCGCCGGTGTAGTAGCCAAGGTTGCTCTGGCGCTGGTCAAAATTCGGCACAAGCAGAGGTTGCCGGTTGCGAACAATCCAGCCGACAAGGCCCTTGCCGGGCAGCACCGATGCGTTGGACGCTATCCTTTCCCCCAGGCTGAAGGCAGCTGCAAGGTGGTGCGCTTCGCCTTCTTCGTCAGGCAGAAAAAGGACTACGGAATAAGCGTCAAAAACGCTGCAAACGATGCTCAGAATATGCTTTTCAACAGAGTTGGCGGTCATGGGCACATGGGGTTGATGGTGATGCCGCCCACAGGCGTGACGGCTCTCGGGTAACGCATTTCTTGTAGCAAAGGGCATGCGCCGCCGCAACTTCTTTTGCGCTGCTTGTGCTCATTGTTCCGGTGCCGAGCCCTTGGCAGGCAGCGCCTGCACCCGCTTACATCAAGCTTGGCAGGCCCGGTTGATGCCGTTTTTCGGGGAACCTGCATCATTCCCACTGGAAAATATTCTGAAAAGCAGGTAGTAAATAACAAATTTCTATAAGGGATGTACGGATGATTAAATGGCAAGAGGTATTCAGCAAGGACGGTCTGCCCTGGCAGGACGCTACCCAGTTGTCCTCTTCGATTGCCGTAAGCGACCTGCCGCAGCTCAAGAAAATGCTTGATGCCGTGCATATCCGCCTGTGTCTTGTCAAACCCTATCAGGAAAACAAGAACTACCCTCTTGTGGAAGCGCGCGAGCTTTTGCCCTCGTTTGACAACGACATGTTTGAATACAAAGAGCTGCCCGGCTTTGCCATGGTGGCCTTTGCCCGCCAGCTTGACTATTTTTCAGAAATTTTTCAGTTCGATCGCCTGCACCCCGTAATTACCGAAGGCGACGGCGCATGCTGCCCCCTGGAAAATCAGGTCATGGTGCAGAACCTGCAAACTCTGGCCTCGCGGCTGCCGCGCGTGCATCAGGATATTTTTCGCCAGCAGTTCCGCTCGACCGACACGGTTGTGCTTGAAACATACCCGGCCCTCATGCCCTACCTGCTCAGCATGGACAGGGCGCACGTGCTGGCCTGGGGCGCTGACAAGCAGTTTCATCTGGCCGGAATATTCGCCTCCTTTCCGTCGGATATCGACAGTGAACTGAAGCGCTTTGGCATCCGCATCGGCAAGTTCGTGTACGGCGACAGCGATATTTACGAACGCAACCGCATGTTTGTGTACCAGTACCTCATGGAGCTTTACGGCTTCCCCATTGTTTCAGAACGCCGCACCTCGAGCGCGCTTTTTGCCCGCAAGCTGCACAAGATGGGCGAGCGCTTTTTGCTGCGCGTGCTGGGGCAGACGGACAGAACCATCACCACCTACATGGCCAATGGTGAGAACACGCGCTATCCCCTGCTGGAAAAAGTGGCCCTTGTGGCTGTGGACGCCGATCAGGACGAAGCATTGAGCGCCATTGACCGTGATGGGTTTTTTTTGGACAAGCCGCGCCGGGTGGTCATTTTGCGCATCAAATACCGCCAGCACACCTTTGACGCCAGCAACGTGCGGCAGGACCGCGCCCTCTCCGTGGTGGCGCAGGAGGTGCTGCACCCCATCACGGGTGAAGCGCT